>CANBWK010000044.1 GCA_947373105.1 Comamonadaceae bacterium
TGTTCACCTTGGCCGACACCGCCATGGGTTCGGCTTTGTTCGGGGCTTTGCAGCCCGGGCAGATCTGCGCCACCATCAACATCAAGATCAACTACTTCAAACCGGTTTTCAAAGGTCAGGTGACCTGCGACAGCGAGGTGGTCAACCAAGGCAAGAATGTGGCGCACCTGGAGGCCACAATGCGCGTCGACGGCGTGTTGGTTGCCCGCGCCAGCGGTGACTTTGCGATCTTCAAACCCAAAGCGATTTAATTGGACATGAAAAAACCGCCCGAAGGCGGTTCTCAATCAAGCGACGTAGATCAGTCGAGCTTGAAGTATTCCGAGATGATCTTCCACTTGCCGTCCTGAATTTGCGACAAGCGGGACTTGTTCGAGCCCAAATGCTTGGTGGGTGAGAAGGTGCCTTCCGGGCTGCCAAAAATGTCTGAGGGGACCGTCAACTTGTCCATCGCGGCCACAAAGCTGTCGCTGGTCAGGTTGGGGCCTGCTTTTTGAGCGGCCTGGATAAAGGTGTCCATGATCACGTAGCCATAGACCGAGAATACGGTTGGATCTTCGCTGAACTTGGTCTTGTACTTGTTAGCCCAGAAGCGGATGGGGTTTGAAGCTTCGTCCAGGTAAGGGTGTGGCACGTTCATGGTGGCGTACATGCCGTCCATGGCCTTGCCGCCAAGCTTGTGGATCAGGTCGGTGTAGGCCGCGCTGGAGCCAATGAACAGCGGGTTGAAGCCGGTCTTGCGTGCTTCGGCAATGGTGCCCACGGTCTCGCGGATGATGGTGCCCAGCACGACCATTTCACAACCGGCGCCCTTCATGCGCGCCACTTGCGATGAGAAATCGGTGGCGCCGCGTTTGTAGGAGGTCTTTTCTGTGAAGTCCATGTTCAGTGTTTTTAAACTGGCTTCAGCGCCGCGCAACACTTCAAGGCCAAACTCGTCATCTTGGTAAATGGCGCAGACCTTGCTCAGCTTTTTCTCTTTCACCAGGCTGGCCACGGCAGCGCGCATCTGGTCAAAGTACGTTGCAAAGAAGGCGTACTTGTATTTGTTAAAGGGCTCGTACATTTCACGCGCCGCAGTGACGGGTAAAAAGTTCACCACTTTCTTTTCAAACTGCACCGGCATGGCGGCGTTGTTTTGTGCTGTGCCCAGGTGTGCGGCCATGATGAAAATTTTGTCTTGGTTGACCAGTTTTTGTGCGGCCAGCACAGCGCGCTTGGGGTCGTAGCCCGAGTCTTCGGTAATCAGTTTGAGCTTGCGGCCATGCACACTGCCCTGCTCGTTGAGTTCGTCAATGCGCAGCAGCATGCCGTTGCGCACCGCTTTGCCGTAACCGGCCAAGGGACCGGACAAGTCTTGGATGGTGCCGACCGTGATTTCGGTTTTGCTGACGCCTTGTTGTTGGGCGAATGCGGCACCGCTGACGGCCAAGGCCGCCAGGGTGGTGATCAGTTTGAACTTCATGTCTTCTCCTAGGGTTATAAATGGGTGCTGACCCGGGTCAGCTGCGGTACATCGATTCAATCATGGCACTGTATTTCTGCTCGACAAACTTGCGTTTGAGTTTCATCGTAGGCGTCAGTTCATCGTCTTCGGCCGTCAGTTGGGTGTCGAGCAGTCGGAATTGTTTGATCTGTTCCACGCGGGCAAATTTCTTGTTCACGGTGTCAATTTCTTCCTGAATGCGGGCCAGTACTTCCGGTGCACGGGTCAGGCTGGCGTAGTTGGAAAATGGCACATCATGGTCTTGGGCAAATTTTTCAACGTTTTCCAAATCGATCATGATGATCACGCTCAAATAGGCGCGTCGATCACCAATGACCACCGCGTCCGTGACGTAAGGTGAAAACTTGAGCTCGTTTTCCCATTCGCTCGGCGTGATGTTTTTACCCCCTGCCGTGATGATGATGTCTTTCATCCGGTCGGTAATCCGGAAAAACCCTTCATCGTCCACGGTCCCCACATCGCCGGTGTGCAGCCAACCGTCGGCATCAATGGTCTCGGCGGTTTTTTCAGGCAGGTTCAAGTAACCCATGAACACGTTGGGGCCGCGCACCAGCAGCTCTTGCGTCACAGGGTCAAGTCGCACTTCATTGAAAGGTGCCGCCGGCCCGATGAACCCGGCCTTGATTTTGTCCGCAGGCATCACGGTCGATGCGCCACACGATTCGGTCATGCCCCAAGCCTCGACCATCGGCACACCGAGCGCCAAATACCAGCGCACCAGATCGGGTGAAATCGGTGCGGCGCCGGTGACCAAAACCTTCGCTTTGTGAATGCCGATCATGCGCCGCACATTGTCCAGCGCCAACCATCGGCCGATGTAAAAACAGCCTTTCAACCACAACGGAACCGTTTGCCCGGTGGTGACTTTGTCACTGACTTTGTAGCCGATGCCTAAAGCCCAGCGGTACACGAGTTGCTGAAGTTTGTCGGACTCTGAGATGGCGATGGTGACCGATGAATAAAATTTTTCCCACACCCGCGGCACCGCCGTGAAAGTAGTAGGTGCAATTTCGCGCACGTTTTCGGGGACCGTGTCAGGGTTTTCGACAAAGTTCAGGATGGTGCCTGTGTAGATCGAAAAATACTGCCCACCCAGTCTTTCCGCCACATGACACAGGGGCAAGAACAACATGCGTTCGTCGTGTTCATCTTGCACAATGACTTGGTTATAGCCGTGGCACATGTAGACCAAGGCCGCATGGTTGTGCATCGCGCCCTTGGGTTTGCCCGTGGTGCCTGAGGTGTAAATCAGGATCGCCAGGTCTTGGGGTTGCCGACTTTTTCGGACGTGATCAAACACCCCGGGGTGCTGAGCATCGTATTGTCTTCCCAGGTCCCTCAGCGCGTCCAGGCCGATCACCATCGGGTCTGAATAGCGGGTCAAACCCTCCATGTCGAGCACCACGATCTTGCGCAAGTGTGGCAGGTGCTCGCGTGCGGTCAGTGCTTTGTCAAGTTGCTCTTCGTCTTCGACAAACAAGATGACTGTGCTGGAGTCTTCGCACAGGTACTGCACCTGCGAGGTGGCATCGGTGGGGTAAATGCCATTGGATACACCGCCAGCGCTGAGCACGGCCAGATCGGCCAACACCCACTCCAGCCGCGTGCTGGCCAAAATGGAAGCGCATTCGCCGGGCACGAAGTCGAGTGCCACCAAGCCCAGGGTCATTTCACGCACAGCCGTGCCGGCTTGCGTCCAACTCCAGCCTTGCCAGATGCCGAACTTCTTTTCGCGCATCATCAGTTGCTGGCCGCGGGCGGCCACACCGTTCCAGAACACATCCGGAATGGTCTCGCCAGGCATCACCACTTCGGTTTGGCCTTTCAATGCTTGGGTATCCCAGAGGACGGTCATGGCTTATCTCCAGGTCTTTTTCTTTTTCCAGCGGCGCTCGGCGCGGGCGCCGTCTTCTTTCATGCCGAGGTAAAACTCTTTGATGTCGTCTTTTTCACGCAGCGCTGCGCAGGTGTCTTCCATCACGATCCGACCCGATTCCAAAACAAAGCCGTAATCGGCCACGTTCAAAGCCATGTTCGCGTTTTGCTCGACCAGCAAAATGGTGGTGCCGCGTTCGCGGTTGATGCGCATCACGATCTCAAAAATTTCTTTGGTCAGCTTGGGAGACAAGCCCAGACTCGGCTCGTCGAGCAAGATCAAATCGGGCTGCGCCATGAGCGCGCGTGAGATGGCCAGCATTTGCTGTTGGCCGCCCGAGAGCAGGCCGGCGTCTTGCGCTTCACGCTCTTTCAGGATCGGAAAGTAGCCATACACCGCTTCCATGTCGCGGGCCACACCGTCGCGGTCCTTGCGGGTGTAGGCGCCCATCAACAAGTTGTCTTTGATGGACAGCAGCGGAAACACTTCACGCCCCTCGGGCACATGCGCCAAGCCCCGCTGCACGATGAGTGAGGGGTCCATGGCGGTGATGTTTTCACCTTTGAAGTCGATCGAGCCTTTGCGCGGATCGATGATGCCGGAGATGGTTTTCAGGGTGGTGGTTTTGCCCGCGCCATTCGAGCCCAAGATGGTTGCAATCTGGCCGGGGTAGACCGACAGACTGACGCCGCGAATGGCGCGTATCGGGCCGTAGGCACTTTCGACATTGAGCAGTTTGAGCAGAGGTGTTGTGTCCGTCATGTTCGACTCCTCAAGCGACACGGCGCAAGCTGGCGGCATCGTCTGCGCCGCCCAGATACGCTTCAATCACGGCCGCATCGGCTTGCACTTGGGCGGGTGTTCCCAACGCCAAGACTTCGCCCTGGTTCATGGCCAACACGCGGTCTGACACTTTAGATACCAGGCTCATGTCATGCTCGACCATCAACACCGTGATGCCCAGATCGTGTTGAATGTCTTGGATCCAAAAGGCCATGTCGCTGGTTTCTTCCATGTTCAAGCCTGAAGAAGGTTCGTCCAGCAACAAAAGATCGGGCTCGGTGCTCAAGGCACGGGCCAGCTCGACCACCTTGCGAACGCCATAGGGCAGGCCGGCCACCAAGGTGTCGCGGTAGTGTTGCAAGTCCAGAAAATCAATCACTTCTTCGACTTTGCGACGCGTGGCCAACTCGGCTTCGTGCACGCTGCGGGTGAACAGCAACTGGCTCCAAAAGCCGGTGCGGTTGTGTACATGCCGACCGATCAAGAGGTTTTGCAACACGCTGGCGTGTTCAAACAATTCAATGTTCTGAAAGGTGCGCGCAATGCCCAAACCAGCCACTGCATGCGGCGGCATTTGGGTGAGGGCTTTGCCTTTGAAGTCAATGTGTCCGGTGGTGGGCGTGTAGATCCGGCTGATCAGGTTGAAGACCGTGGTCTTGCCCGCGCCATTGGGGCCGATCAAGGTAAAAACTTCACCCCGCTGCACGTCGAAGCTCACGTTGTTAACGGCCAGCACACCGCCAAAGCGCACCGATAAATTGTGGGCAGAAAGTAGGATGTCGCTCATTTCAGTCGGTCCGATTTCTGGAAGCTCTTTTGACGCTTGAACATGCCTTTGCGGTAGAACGGAAACAGTTGAAGCCAGGTGCGGATTTTCAGCCAACGGCCATACAGTCCCATGGGCTCGAACATCACAAAAGCAATCAGCACCAAGCCATAGACCAGGCCTTGCAAGCCCGGTGCTTGCCCGATGAAGGCGGGCAGATAATCTTTGCCCAAGGAAATAAGCTGTGGCATGGTGATTAAGAAGATGGCGCCTAAGAAAGCGCCATGCACCGAGCCCAGGCCCCCGATCACGACCAACAGCAACAAGTCCACCGATTGCAAGATGTTGAACTGGTCCGGACTGATGAACTGCAGTTTGTGCGCATACAAAGCGCCGCCCACGCCAGCCAAAGCCGCCGAGATCATGAACGACAGGGTTTTGTAGCGGGCCAGATGAATGCCCATGCTCTGCGCAGAAATTTCAGAGTCGCGGATGGCCACAAAGGCGCGGCCGGTTGAGCTGCGCAGCAAATTGATCACGGCCAGAGTTGACAGCACGGTGACCACCAGGCACACGCCGTAAAAGCCTTCATTGCTGCTCGTGTCCAGGCCAAACAGGTTGACCGCTTTCACGTGCATGCCCGCATTGCCGCCAGTCACACTCTCCCAGCGGGCCAAGCCTTCTTCGACGATGAAGCCAAAAGACAAGGTGGCAATGCCCAGGTAAATGCCTTTCACCCGCAGTGCCGGCAAACCCACCACGGCACCCACTGCCGCCGACAGGCCTGCCGCTACGGCCAAAGAAATCGGGAAAGGCCAGCCCTTGGCGGCCAGCACCGCTTCGGTGTAGGCCCCCACGCCGAGAAAGGCGGCATGGCCCATGGAGAAAAGGCCCGTGAAGCCCGCCAGCAACATCAAGCCCAGCCCGACCACGCCGTAAATCATCACAAACGTCATCTGCGCGAGCCAATACTCTTCGATCAACCAAGGTGCGGCGACCAAGAACGCGAGCAGCAAGCCGTACCAAAAAACATGCCCCCCGTGCTTGAAGACGCGAATGTCCTGGTCGTAATCGGTTTTGAAAATGAACCGCATGGATCAGACCTTTTTCCGCAATTTTTCACCGAACAAACCGTTCGGTTTTAGGACCAGCATCAAGAGCACCACGATGTAGGCGGCAATGTCCTTGAAGCCTTCGGGCAGCCAGAAACCGGACAGGGCCTCAACCACGCCAATGATCACGCCGCCCACAATGGCGCCAGGCAGGCTGCCAAAGCCACCCACGACCGCCGCTGGAAAGGCTTTGAGTCCAATAAAGCCCATGTTGGCATGCACAAAAGTAATGGGTGCCAACAGCAAACCCGCCACCGCTGCAACCGCCGCCGCCAGTGCCCAGACCATGCCGTTCAGGCGTTTGACCGGAATGCCCATGTAATACGCGGCCAGCTGATTTTGCGAAGCCGCTTGCATGGCAATGCCCACCCGCGAGTAGCGAAATACCAGGTACAGCAGCAGGCTCAGCGCGGCAGTCGCCAGCACCACGACGACTTGGGTGGCGCCCAGCACCACACCGCCTACATTGAACAACGTGTCTTTGTAGGGCACCGGAAACGCCAGTGTTTCGGTGCCGATGTCCGGAATCATGGTGATCAAGCCCCGGGCCACATACCCGATGCCGATGGTCAACATCACGATGGAAAAAGCCGGTTGCCCCAGCACGGGACGAATCACGACCCGCTCGGTCAGCCAGCCCAGAGCCGCCATGGCCAACATGGCGGCAGGAATGGACAGCCAATAGGGCAGGCCCAACCAGCTCACGCAAGCCAAACCGCAAAACGCGCCCAACATCATGAGCTCGCCTTGGGCAAAGCTCACCGTTTCGGTGGCCTTGTAGATGAGTACAAAACCCAGTGCGATCAGACCGTAAATACAGCCTTGTGCGATCCCGCTGAAGATGACCTGCAGTTCCTGCATGTTGTTCGCTTTTCTCTGCCTGTGAAATTTATTCTTGGTGGATTGACACGCTTCAATCGAGGACTATGATGATCAAACCAAGCACTTGCTTTGTATCTTAAAGGCGAGAACATCGACTGCAATTTGGGGAAACCCTAGGTCATGCCCGTGAGCAAATCGCCAAAGTCACCAAAGTCGCCGCAGGACAACCCTGATGAAGCCAATCGGCGCCAAGCGCTGATTCGGGCGTCGGCGAGGTTGTTCCGAGAAAAAGGCTACGACGCCACCACGGTGCGTGACATCGCTGCGGCCGTGGGCATGCGCTCGGGCAGCCCGTTCTACCATTTCAAAAACAAACAAGAAATTTTGAAAGCGGTGATGGAGGAGGGCTTGCACCAAGGCTTTGACCGAACCGTCGCGGCGCTGGCCAAGGCCACGACGGTGCAGGCGCGTTTCAGGGCCTTGGTCCGCACGCAATATGGCATCTTGCATGATGAAGGCAGCGAGTTCATTGCGGTGCTGCTCTACGATTGGCGCAGTTTGCCGCCCGAGTACATGCAAGAGATCATTCGCGTCAAAGACCGTTACGATGCTTTGTGGCAAGAAACCCTGGGCGATATGCTTCAGGCAGGACTTTTGGGCGCTCACGTTGACCCCCAGCAAGCGGCCGTCAGTGATGTGAAAATTGCGCGCTTGATGGTCATGGGGGCTATCAATTTCACGGTCACGTGGTACAAACAAAAAACGCAGCCCGAACAGATGGACTTGGACGCATTGGCTGATTCCACAGTTCGGTTTTTCATGCGCAGTTCACAAAATTGAGTCCAAGGCCACACAAAGGGGTGAGGCCAGCAAAGGTAAAGAGACATGATCAATAAGTTTGTTTCATCCATCGCAGAGGCTTTGGCCGACACCCGCGATGGCGCCACGGTGTTGATCGGGGGCTTTGGCACGGCGGGCATCCCCGATGAACTGATCGATGGCCTGTTAGCTCAAGGTGCGCGCGAGCTGACCGTGGTGAACAACAACGCGGGCAATGGCGAGCAAGGCCTGGCCGCGCTGCTCAAGGCGGGCCGCGTGCGCAAGGTGGTCTGCAGTTTTCCAAGGCAAGCCGATTCGCATGTGTTCGACGGACTCTACCGTTCCGGAAAAGTCGAGCTGGAGTTGGTGCCTCAAGGCAATCTGGCCGAGCGCATCCGCGCTGCAGGGGCCGGCATTGGCGGGTTTTTTACGCCGACGGCGTACGGTACCGATCTGGCCAAAAAGGCAGACGGCTCGCTGAAAGAAACCCGCGAAATCGATGGCCGCATGTATGTTTATGAAACGCCCATTCATGCCGACTTGGCCTTGATCCGGGCTGAGTGCGGGGACCGCTGGGGCAACCTGACTTACCGCAAGGCGGCGCGCAACTTTGGCCCTGTGATGGCGATGGCGGCGCGCAAAACGGTGGCCACGGTGTATTCGCAAGTACCCTTGGGCGGGCTCGATCCAGAAGCGGTCATCACCCCGGGTATTTTTGTGCAGGCGGTGGTCCAGATCCCGCGCGTGGCAACCCAAGCCGGAGGCATCAAAGCATGAACTACACACGACGCACCAAAGACGAGTTGGCCGCCCGCGTGGCCCAAGACATTCCCGAAGGCGCCACAGTCAATCTGGGGATTGGGCAGCCCACCCTGGTGGCCAACCACATTCCCTCATCACGCGAAATTTTGCTGCACAGCGAAAACGGTATTTTGGGCATGGGGCCAGCACCTGCTGCAGGCCAAGAAGACTACGACCTCATCAATGCAGGCAAGCAGCCTGTGACCTTGTTGCCGGGGGGTGCTTTTTTCCACCACGCCGACAGCTTTGCCATGATGCGCGGCGGGCACTTGGACATTTGTGTCCTCGGGGCCTTCCAGGTCAGTGCCCATGGCGACTTGGCCAACTGGCATACCGGCGAGGCGGGAGCCATACCGGCCGTGGGCGGTGCCATGGACCTGGCCATTGGAGCCAAACAAACGTGGGTGATGATGGACCTGCTGACCAAGCAAGGGCAAAGCAAATTGGTCGCGCAGTGCAGCTACCCTTTGACCGGTATTGCCTGCGTCAAGCGCGTCTATACCGATTTGGCCACGCTGGCCTGCACGCCTTCAGGCCTGCAAGTCATTGACATGGTGCCCGGCCTGAGTTTGCAGGCTTTGTCCGAGTTGATCGGCCTGCCTTTGACCCAGGCCTGAACTCAGGCTGAGGGGGCGTCCACGTTGATGGCCGAACCCAGGCCGAGGGCCTGATTCACGCGGGGCATGACCTCGTTCGCCATCAACTCCATGGAGCGGCGGCCCAGGGCCGGGTCGACCAGGTCCATGCCCGCATAGACGATTTCGCCAAAAGGCCCCACCTGCGCACGCAGGGCCAAGATCTGTTCCACCACCTCGTCCACTGTGCCCGCGATGACCAATTCATCGAGCAAGCGGTCCAAGGTCACATGGCTGTCGTCTTCGTCCATGTGTTTTTTGAAGATAACGTGGCGCTTGGACATCATCATCTTGGTCAGCATCTGGCGGTAGTAGTAGCGGTAAGGGCTGTCGGCGTCTTCCCGTCCGTAGCGTTTGGCCGTGGCGGCATCGTCACTGACAAAAATGGTCCGTGCCACGCGCCAGTCTGCGGGGTTGGCTGATTGTTGTACCGACGCTTTGCCTTCTTTGTAATTGTCCCAATGGCTGTTGAGCCAATGGGGCAACAAAAAGTTGGCCGACATGGGGTGAAAGTTGCGCTTACCCATCGCGATCACCCCTTTGGAGAAAGGTGCGACCACGGTGCCGACAATCTCGGGGTAGGGCTTTTGGAAAGGCTTCATCATCTGACCGCGACCGATGGCGGGCACTGATGTGGTCTGCGTCGTGACCTTGTAGCGGTTGTTTTCAAAGTCAATGTTGTAGGGTGACTCGCGCTCCCAAATGGCCAGGATGACATCGATGGCTTCGGCAAACATTTGATTGCGGTCCTGGTCCAAAATGCCCAGCGCTTCAGCGTCGGACGACAAGGCCCCTGGGCTGATGCCAAAAATGAACCGTCCTTTGGCCAGGTGATCAAACATGGCCGCTTGTGATGCCAGCAAAGTCGGGTGGGAATGCGACAGGTTCGAGGTGCCGCTGCCCAGTTTGATGTGGCGCGTCTCGGCAATTAAAGTGGCTAAAAAGATCAGGCTGTTGGTGACGTTTTCTGCCTTGTCCGTCAAATGCTCGCCAACGAAGGCATCGTAAAAACCGAGTTGATCGGCAAAAAGAATGGTCTGTCGGTCCTCATGCAGGGTTTCGGTGGTGTCCCTGTGCAAAGGGTGCAAGGGCATGGTGAAGTAACCTAAGCGCATGGAACATTCCTGAAGTTGTACGGACAATCTGCGCATCTTACAAAAGTTAAGCGGCCAGCCCAATCCTGGGGGTGACAGGGGTTGTGAACACCGTTCCCGCCGCCGATTGCAGGCGTCGCCAACTCTGGGCATACTCATCAGGGCGTCCTTCAGAAAGATGAAGGCGGCGCATTTCGAGACAAAGAAAGGCTTCTCATGGTGTTCAAGTGCAGTGTTTCCGTACGTTGGGTCCTTGCTCTGGCCGGGGTCCTCGGGCTTGTGAGTGCTTGGGCGCAAGCCTACCCCCAGCGCCCCATCAAAGCGGTCGTACCCTATGCGGCAGGGGGGTTTTCAGACCAGGTCAGTCGCATCATTGCCGAGGCCATGTCCAGGAATCTGGGTCAAAACGTGGTGATCGACAACAAGGCGGGCGGCGGCGGCCGAATCGGCAGTGAAGCCATCAGCAAAGCCACACCCGACGGTTACCAATTGCTGCTCACCACCAACGGCACGCACACCTACATGGCGGTGGTCGAAAAATCACTGTCCTATGACCCGGTGACCGACTTCACGCCCATTTCATTGGTTGGCAAATATGGTTTACTGATGGTGGTCAATCCCGCCGTACCCGCAAAAACATTGCCTGAATTTTTGGCCTATGCGCGTGACAGTAAAGCGCAAATCAACTACGCCACTTCCGGCATGGGCAGCGGTTTGCATTTTGCGGGGGAGTTGTTCAATGCCATGGGCAAAGTGAACATGACCCATGTGCCCTACAAAGGCTCTGGCCCTGGCATGCAAGATGTTTTAGCGGGCGTGTGTCAGGTGATATTTGACGGTGCCGCCAAACCCCAAATCGATGCGGGCAAAGTCCGTTTGCTGGGCACGACCAGTGCGGTCAGAGACCCACGTTATCCGGATGTCCCGACCCTCAGCGAGGGCGGGCTGACGGGCTATGACTTGACCTATTGGGTGGGCTTGTTTGGCCCCAAAGGATTGCCTGCCGACATTCAGGCGCGTTTGAATGCGTCGGTCAAAACGGCGCTGGCCGACCCAGATGTCAAGCGCAAACTCAATGGCATGGGCATGACCTTGGTGGGCAGCACGCCGGAGCAAATGGTGCAAGAAATCCGCACGGAAACCGTCAAGCTGCGCCAGATCGCGGCGGGCATTCCGGGCGGTGTGAACTGAAGGCGCTAGAGATCAGAGATCAGTGGGCTGCAAAAGACTGACACACACGCAAGACTTGCTCGCCATAGGCTTCGAGTTTTTTGACGCCCAATCCGCTGATGCCTTGCAACTCACTCAGCCCTTTCGGCGCACGCTCTGCGATGGCCGCGAGTGTTGCATCGTGGAAGATCACATAAGCCGGTAAGTTGTGCTCTTTGGCCACTTCGGCCCGCCAGGCTTTGAGGTTGATGAAGCGCACCAGTGCGTCCTGGCCCAAATTGGCCGCCGCTGGCCCGGGGGTGGTTCGGCCCTTGCTGCGTTTGTCGGCTTTTTGGCTGGTGGATTCGCGCAGTTGTATCGCCACGTCGCCTTTCAATACCGCGCGTGAACCATCCGTCAGGTGCAAGGTGCTGAAGCCGTCTTCGCTGTGCACATGCAGCGCCCCGATGGCAATCAGTTGTCGCATCACGCCGCGCAATTGTTGTTCAGTGTAATTGGCACCCACCCCAAAGGTGCTCAAGGTGGTGTGGCCCCGCTGGGTCACTTTGTCGGTTTCTTTGCCGCGCACAATGTCCATCGTGTGGCCAGCGCCAAAGTGGTGGCCATTGTGCTGGTGCGTGCGGTACACGGTGGACAAAATCTTGCGGGCCGCGTCGGTGCCGTCCCAGACTTCGGGCGGATTCAGACAGTTGTCGCAGTTGCCACAAAAAGGCATGTACACGCCCTTGGGCTTGTCTTGTTGTCCCACGTAGGCTTCGTCAAAATAACCCAGCAATCGGGCGCGTCGGCAATCGGTGGCCTCGGCCAAGGCCAACAGCGCATCCAGCTTGCCGCGCATGACTTGTTTGAATTCTTCGGCCGCAGGGCTCTCGTCAATCATGCGGCGTTGATTCACTACATCTTGCAACCCATAGGCCATCCAAGCATCAGCGGCCAGGCCATCGCGTCCTGCACGGCCGGTTTCCTGGTAGTAGCCTTCGATGTTTTTGGGCATGTCCAAATGGGCCACAAAGCGCACATCGGGTTTGTCGATGCCCATGCCAAAAGCAATGGTCGCCACCATCACCACGCCTTCGTCACGCAAGAAGCGGTCTTGGTGTTTTTGCCGCAGCTTGGCGTCCAGACCTGCGTGGTAGGGCAAGGCGTCGATGCCCGACTCGAGGAGCATTTCCGCGACTTCTTCAACCCGACGGCGCGACTGGCAATACACCACACCGGCGTCCCCTTCGTGCTCGCGTTCGATGAAACGCATCAACTGCGTCGAGGCGTCTTTTTTCTCGACAATGGTGTAGCGGATGTTGGGGCGGTCAAAGCTGCTGACAAATTGTTGGGCGTTTTCGAGTTGCAGTCGCTCCACAATATCGGCACGCGTCAGCGCATCTGCGGTGGCGGTCAGGGCCATGCGCGGCACGCCTGCATAGCGCTCATGCAGCACAGTCAGAGCGCGGTATTCGGGGCGGAAGTCATGACCCCATTGGCTCACGCAATGGGCTTCGTCGATGGCAAACAAACTCAGCATGCCGCGTTCATGCAGAGAGTCCAGTTGCGCCAAAAATCGCGGCGTGGTCAAACGTTCAGGGGCGGCATACAAGAGTGTGATGTCGCCACGGCGCAGCCTTTGCTCAACATCTTGTGCCTCCTCGGCGTTCAGGGTTGAGTTCAGAAATGCCGCGCTGACACCGGCTTCGTGCAATGCACCGACTTGGTCATGCATCAGGGCAATCAAGGGGGACACCACGACGGTGATGCCGTGCCCCGCTTGTTGGCGAACAATGGCCGGAATTTGATAGCACAGGCTTTTGCCGCCGCCCGTGGGCATCAGCACCAGCGCATCGCCTCCGGCACCGACATGCTCAATGATGCTTTGCTGAGGGCCACGAAAGGATTCGTAGCCAAAAATTTCGCGCAGGACAGTTAAATAAGACACAGCCGCGATTGTCGCCCATCGCGCATGGCTTTTGACCTCAGGACCCTATTTCTGCGCTATTTCAGATCTTGAATTGCGTGGCTTTGATGGCCGCCGTCCATCGCTTGACTTCTTCCGCCATGAAGGCGTCTGGCTCGGTCAAATTCAGAGCTTCAGAGCCTGATTTTTCAAGCTCCAGCAAGAAGGCGCTGCTGCTGTGGATCTTGGCGTGGACCGCTTTCAAGTAGTCCATGGCTTCTTTGGGTGTGTTCGCCGGTGCAAATACCGCGTTAAAAACCTGCACCCGCATGTCGGCCATGCCTGCTTCGACCGAGGTCGGGATGTCGGGCGCGGCTTTGAGGCGGGCGTCGCTGTTGACGCTCAAAATCTTGGCTTTGCCCGCACGGTGCTGGGCCAATACGGCCGAAGACATGATGGTCGTGATCAAGGGAATGTGCCCCGCGATCAGGTCCTGCATGGCCGGGCCGCCGCCTTTGTAGGGCACGTGTTGCACATCGAGCTTGCCGCCCAACAGTTTGAACAACTCGCCCGTCAGGTTGGTGATAGTGCCCGGGCCCGCGGAACCGTAGGCGTATTTGCCGGGGTTGGCTTTGAACAAGGCCACCAACTCGCGCACAGAGTTGACCGGCAGTGCCGGGTTGACAATGATGCAGGTCGGATTTTGGCTGACCGTGCCCACCATGCTGAAATCTTTCAGCGCGTCATAGGTCGCGGCGCCCGAGGCCAAGGGGTTGATGATCTGCGTGGTCGAGGTGCCTAACAACAGGGTGTAGCCATCGGCTTTGGCCCGGGCAACCTCTGCAGCGCCAATGGCGCCACCTGCACCCGCTTTGTTGTCGACCACGATATTGGCACCACTGATTTGGGTGGCGTACTTGGCCCAGACCCGGCCCACAATGTCGCCATCGCCCGCAGGGGCAAAAGGCACGACCAGACGGATAGGGCGTTCCGGAAATTTGCTTTGGGCCTTCAATGCAGGGGCGCTCAGTAAAGCAGCGCTGCCCCAGGCGAGAAAAGTGCGTTTTTTCATGAACAGAATATAGAAACAATGCCGGTGACCGGCAATGGTGAACGGGGCCCGATGTGACGAATTCTCATGGGGCCTCGTTCATGTGCGGGGTTTGGGCTTCGATGCGTTTAAGCAATGACCACAACTGTGCCACTTCCTCTTCAGTGAAGGTCGCCAACAAACGGTTTTGCCGCTCAATGGCCGAGTGGCAGAGGGTTTGATAGGTCTGGAGGCCCTGCGGTGTCAGGCGTGCGATAGCAGCACGGCCCCGACTTCGGGTCTGCTCCACACTGACCAGACCTTGCTGGGTCAGCACTTTCAGGCTTTTGCTGGCTGCGGCATAGTCCAAGTCGGCCATTTCAGCAACTTCACGCACGATCCGGTGAGAACTTTCACCAATGGCCATCATGGTGCGCCACTCCGCCATGCCCAAATTGTGCTGGCTGCGGTAATGGTTGGACGCTCCATTGGCCAACCGATTGGCCACGCCCATGATGTAGGCCGCCAGAAAACGGTTGACTTGCGCTTCATGAGCGGCCACAGGCGGGGGCTTTCGTGCAGCCCGAACAGGTGGGGCCGTTGCTGCGGCAGAGGCTTTTTTTTGCGGCATATTCCAAAGGGAACAAAAGGTTGTGTGTGTCGGCCTGTGATGTCACGTCACGCAGGTGAAAGCTCTGATTGACATCGCATTTATGGACATGTCAAGATAACAGACATTGCTTCTTAACACCACTTATTTCAGGCCTCTTTATGACACGCCCATTGCGCAGTAATTTCCCGAGGGGGTCCTATTTGTGGGCGGTGAGAAACGCCCAATGGCAAGTGCTGGGCATTCCTGAAGAAGATTGCGAGAAACCCAAAATCGCCATCGTTAACAGCTCATCGGGCATGGCGGCTTGTTTTTCTCACCTCGACGGCATCGTGCCCGTGCTCAAGGAAGCCATCAAGGCGGCAGGCGGCGTGCCCTTCGAGATTCGCACCACCGCGCCCAGCGACTTTGTGGTGGCACCAGGCGCCAAAGGCGCCTATATGCTGGTGTCGCGCGATTTGGTGACCAACGACATTGAGGTTGCTGTCGAAGGCGCCTTGCTCGACGGCATGATTTGCCTGACCTCATGCGACAAAACCGTGCCCGGCCAATTGATGGCGGCAGGGCGCTTGAACATTCCGACCCTGATGGTGGCTTGCGGGTACCAGCCCAGTGGCGAATACAAAGGCCAGCACGTCGACATTGAAGACGTGTTTGTCGGTGCCATGCATGCGCAAATGGGCCACTTGCCGATGGAAGATCTGATCGGCATGAGCCGCGTAGCCATCAAGGGCCCCGGCGTGTGTTCGGGTCTGGGTACGGCCAATTCAATGCACATCGTGTGCGAGGCTTTGGGTATGGCATTGCCGGGCACCACGCCGGTGGCGGCCAACAGTCCGCAAATGTTCGAGGCGGTGCGCCTTGCGGGTCAGCGCATTGTGCAGATGGTGCAAGACGACCTCAAACCGCGTGACATCATGACGGCAGGATCGTTTGCCAACGCGGTGCGGGCCATCTTGTCGGTGGGCGGATCTATCAACTGCATCAAACATTTGCAGGCCATTGCCACGGAGTCCGAGTGCGATGTGGATGTGTATGACTTGTTCAACCGGCTGGCGCAGGACACCCCGGTGCTCAGTGCCATTAGGCCCGTAGGCGAGCGTTTTATCGAAGAATACGAGGCGGCTGGCGGTGCCCGTGCCACCATGAAGCAGATGGAGCGTTTGCTCGACCTCGATGTGATGACGGCGACAGGGCAGACCGTGCGGCAAAACCTGAGCACTGTGCGCGTGGCCGACGAAGATGTGATTCGGCCCATGAGCCGGCCTATCGCCACCTTGCCGGCCATTGTGATGGTGCGCGGCAGTCTCGCGCCTGATTACGGCATTGTCAAAACAGGCATCATTGAGCGCAAAAGCCGTCAATACGCGGGCCCTGCAATTTGCTTTTCTGCGGCCGACGACGCGATCGCCGCTTTGCAACGCAAAGACATCCGGCCTGGCCATGTGGTGGTCATGCGCGGAGCGGGCGTGACCGGGGGGCCGGGCATGGGTGGCGGTTCGTCCAAAGTGGTCTTTGCCATCGATGGCGCGGGCTTGGGCGCTGAAGTCGCCTTGATCACCGATGGTCATTTGTCGGGTCTGGTTTGCAAAGGCCTGGTGGTGGCCGAGGTCTCGCCCGAGGGGGCTGTTTGCGGCCCCTTGGCTTTGGTGGAAGATGGCGACATGATCAGCATCGATCTGGACACGCAGCGATGTGACCTGCTGGTGGACGATGCGGTGCTGGCGGAACGCAAACTGCATTGGACCCCGCCCAAAGCACAGTTTGACAAAGGCTGGTTGCAAATTTACCGGCGCAATGTCAGTTCCTTGGCCCATGGTGCGGTGCTCATCAAGCCGCACACGAGCGGCCGTTCTTCTGAAGAAAGTCAAGGCGCATGAAAGACAGCAAAGTCATCACCACCGAACGCACGGCAGAGCGGATTTTGGTCTCCGATATTTTTGGCCGTGACGGTCAAAAAGCCGAGCGCCCCGACCACGGCTTCTGGGAAGAAAAAGGACGCCGCATCCCGATTTACCACCGCTGTGATGTGCTGGTTGTCGGTGGTGGCCCCTCGGGCACAGCGGCGGCGGCAGCCGCGGCCCGCGAAGGATCTGACGTGACCTTGCTCGAACGCTACAACCACCTGGGCGGCTTGTCCACCGGTGGTCTGGTGTTGTGGATTGACCGGATGACCGATTGGAAAGGTGAGTTGGTCATTCGCGGATTTGCCGAAGAATTGTTCGACCGTCTGCCTGCCGATGCGGTGGCTGGGCCGGATCCGAGTGAATGGGGCTCGACAGACAGCAGCAAAACCGCGCACTGGTCACAGCGCACGGCGTCCTACCATGGTGTGGTTACTTGGTCGCCGACCATCGATCCCGAGCGCCTGAAGCTGCTCAGCCAGCAAATCGTGTTGGAGCGCGGTGTCAAACTGGTGTACCACTCTTGGGCGGCCTTGCCGATTGTTGAAGACGGCGCGGTCAAAGGCGTAGTGTTCGAAAGCAAAGAAGGCCGCATGGCCATCATGGCCAAGGTGGTGGTTGATGCCACAGGCGATGGCGATTTGTTTGGCCGTGCGGGCGCCGCGTTTGACAACGACATCGAAGAAGCCGATGTGCACCACAGCATGAACACCGCCTTCATGCTGGGCGGTGTGGACATGAACCGCTGGATCGCGTTCAAGGCCGGGCAGCCCGAAGCCTTTACCGCTTTCATGGCCCAGGGGCGCGCGCAATGCGGTTTGTTTGAGCGGCCCTTCGTGTCCTGGCGCAACGACGTGGCCTTGTTCATGGGCCCACGTCAGACCGGCTATTCGGCGCTGGATGTAGATGACCTGACCACGGTTGAAGTGCGATCGCACCAGGCCATGGAGCAGCATCTGGATTACTACAAACAGAATGCGCCGGGTTTTGAAAACGCATTCATGATGCTCAGCGCACCCCAGATCGGTGTGCGCCACACGCGTCGACTCAGGGGTGTGGGTGCGGTGCTGCGCTCGCAGTGGCCAGGTGGTGTGGCCTTGCCCGACGAAGTTGGTGTGTCCCCCGCTGTATCGCCCGCGTTCCCGAACATCTCGATTCCCTATGGCGCCCTGGTGCCGGCCACATTGGACGGCTTACTGGCTCCCGGTCGGCATGTGTCTTGCGATAAAAATTCGCATGGTTTCATGCGAGAAATTCCCCAGTGTTGGATCACCGGACAAGCTGCAGGTGTGGCCGCGGCGCTGGCCGTGGCGCAGGGTGTTGAGCCCCGTGCGGTGGACATTGTGCAACTGCAAACACGCTTGCAATTGCAAGGCGTGTATTTGCGGCCACAGAGCCAGGCAAGCGTGCCGCCAAGTGCAGCGACAGTGACAGAAAGCGCGGCATGAAACTCACGCCGCAAGAACAAGCCATGTTCGATGGCGCACAAGGCCCGGCGGTTCAAAAAGCCATGGACTTGCTGATGCGCTATGGCCGGGCATTGGGCGCTGAGCGCTTGGTCGAAACCAACAACGTGGTCGCCTCGGTCAGCGCCACCACGCCGTTCATGCGCGACTTTGCACAGCAAAACGGCGGCATGGACGCGGTGTTCTCGCAGTTCAGTCTGGACAGCGACGAGGTGGTGAAAATTCCCAAGATCAAAGCCTTCACGACCCACACGCAATTGGGTTTTGACCCTGAGCAAGCCGCCCGCATGGGGGTGGACGAAGAGGCGGTGCATTTCTTTCGCAAAGGCGAGGCCTTCACCACCGGGCTGGGCATTCAGGCCACCAACACCTGCACGCCTTACCAGGTGGGCAACATTCCGACACGCGGCGAGCACTGCGCTTGGATGGAGTCGTCGGCCGTGGTGTATTGCAATTCAGTGCTGGGCGCACGCACCAACACCGAAGGCCGCGAAAGCGTGGGCGCTGCCATGCTCACGGGCCGCATTCCGTACTGGGGTTATCACCTCGATGAAAATCGCTTGGGCACCCACCTGATTGAAGTGGACATCCCTATCGAAACCACGGCAGATTGGGGTTTGCTGGGCTACTGGATTGGCGACAAGGTGCAAGAAAAAGTACCGGTGGTCACCGGCATTGGCAAAACGCCCAACCTGGCCCGGCTCAAACACTTTGGGGCATCTGCATCGTCCTCGGGCGGGGTGGAGATGTACCACGTTGTGGGCATCACACCCGAGGCCATGACCGCAGAGCAGGCCTTTGGTCAGCGCAAGCCGCAAGAGGTATTCCGGTTTGATGCGCGTGAAAAACAAAACATTCTGGACAAGCTCAACAGCACCGGCAAAGACACCAAAGTGGACTACGTGATGTTGGGTTGCCCCCACTACAGCATGGAGCAGTTGTGGGAGTTGACGCAATTGATCGAGGGCCGAAAGGTCCACCCCGAATGCGAGTTGTGGATCTTCACACCCCGCAGCACCAAAACCTTGTGTGACCAGAACGGCTTCACCCGCATCATCGAAGCAGCGGGCGGGCACATCTTGTCGGACAGTTGCTCGGCCATGAGCCGGGCCATGCCCAAGGGCACCCGTGTGGTGGCCATGGACTCGGCCAAACAAACCCATTACCTGCCCGCCATATTGGGTGTGCAGGCCTGGTTCGGCTCGACTGCTGACTGCGTCGAGGCGGCCTGCACGGGCCGTTGGCAGGGAGGTTTGAGATGAGTACTGCTTTGACAAAAATCATTCTGCATGGCCGCTGTGTGGTCCCAGGTGTGAGCGAAGGTGAGGCGCTGGTGACAGACCAGCAACTCTCTGGTTGGGGCGGCATTGATTCACGCACCGGCACCATTGTCGAGACGCGTCATGCGTTGCGCGGTGTCAGCTTTGCAGGCAAGGTGTTGGTGTTTCCGGGGGCCAAAGGCTCTTCGGGTTGGTCCAATGCATTCCATTTGACGCGCACCTTCGGTGTGGCACCCGCCGCCATGCTGTTCAACGAAATGACCACCAAGGTGGCCTTGGGCGCGGTGGTCACACGCGCGCCCTGCTTGACCGACTTTGACCAAAACCCGCTGGACGTGATCGAGACTGGCGACTGGGTCCGCGTCGATGCGGATCAAGGGGTGGTTGAAGTCACCAAACGGCAACCCACGCATTCTTAGGAGCCTGCGCATGAATTCATCACGTCGATTATTGGCCTTGCTATTTTTGGGATCGAGCCTTTGGGGGTGCAGCGCGATGGCGGCTGACTTTCCTGTCAAGACGGTTCGCTTGGTCGTCCCTTTCCCGCCAGGCGGTGCCACCGATGCCATGGCCCGCCTGATGGCTGAAAAGCTCAGTGAAAAATGGAAACAACCCGTTGTGGTGGAAAACAAACCCGGCGCCAACACGGCAATTGGCACCGATGTGGTGGCCAAGTCAGCACCCGATGGGCATGTGCTGGGCATGGTCACCGGCTCGCATGTGACCAACGTTTTGCTGGGCGCCAAGCTGCCTTACGACACGCTCAAAGACCTGACGGGGGTGATGCAGCTCACCCGCTTTCACATGGCCATTTATGCCCACCCCTCGTTGCCTGCCAACACACCGGCCGAGTTTTTGGAGTTGGCCAAGAAAAATCCGCCCTTGTCCTATGCCTCGGCCACCACGCAGTCGTATCTGGGCATGAGCCTGCTCAATATGATGGCCAAAACCCCCATGGAGTACGTTGCTTACAAGGGCAGCGCACAGGCTCTGAATGACGTACTGGGCGGGCACATCATGTTGATGATTGATCCAGTGCTGCACAGCACGTTGCAGCATGTGCAGTCGGGCAAACTCAAACTGATCGGCACGCTGGGCAGCAAGAGCGCCGACCTGACACCCAACACCCCTGCCTTTGGCAAGTTGGTGCCCGGTTATGACTTTTCGGGGGTGTTTGGACTGGTCGCGCGTGCGGGCACGCCGCCCGCTTTGGTCAGGCAAATTCGCAACGACTTTGCCAGCGTGATGCAGCAGCCCGAAGTGGCTGAGCGCATCCGATCTATTGGCCAGGAAGCGATTGTGTCGACCCCTGATGAATACAACGCCTACATCCTTGATGAAATGAAAAAATGGGCACCGGTGGTACAAGCCACAGGCGCCAAATTGGATTGAAATTCACACCACATTAGAGATTCAGGAAGCACCATGAAAAAGACCCTTTCCCGCCGCCGCTTTGGCTTGGGCTTGAGCGCAGTGACGGCTTCGGCCGTTTTGCCGCAAGCGTTTGCACAACCGAGTTTCCCCAGCAAACCTGTCACGCTGATCGTGCCCAACGCACCGGGCGGCGCCATTGACATTCTGGCCCGGTCATTGCAACAGCATTTGCAAATGGTCTGGGGTCAATCGGTGATTGTGGAATACAAGCCTGGTGCTGGCACCGCTTTGGGCACCGACTTCACCGCCAAAGCTGCACCCGATGGCCACACTTTGTGTTTGGTCGCCACGCCGCATGTGATCAATCCGGCCATGCGCCAACTGCCGTTTGACACGGTGAAAGACTTGTCGGGCATCACCATCCTGGGGGTGTCGAATGTGTTGATTTCGTCCACGGCAGCGTATCCTGCAAACACCCTCAAAGACGCCATCGAGCTCATCAAAAAGAACCCCACCAAATACGCTTACGCCAGTCCGGGCAGTGGCAGCTCTATGCATTTCGCCATGGAGTTGCTCAAGCAGCGGGCCGGCATCGAGTTGCTGCATGCGCCGTTCAAAGGCAGCGGCCCCGCCTACCCCGAAGTGTTTTCGGGGCGCATCGACTTTTTGGTGGACCCGCTGTTTTCCAGCCTGCCGCACGTCAAATCCGGCAAGCTCAAACCCATCGCGGTCACAGGCCCCCGCCGCTCACCGCTGGCGCCTGAGATCCCCACGGTGGCCGAGCTCTACCCGGGCTTTAACGTGCAAAGCATGTTCGGCATGGTCGTTGCCAGCGGCACCCCTCGCAGCGTGGTACAAAAAATCTACACCGATGTGGTCAGCGTGATGAAGAAAACCGAAGTCATTGAAAAAATGGCCGCACTCGGTTTGGAGCCCAATGCGATCACCCCCGATCAATTTGATGCGACCATCAAAGAAGACATTGAGCGCTGGACCAAACTGGTCAAGAGCGCCAACATCAAGCTGGACTGAGCTGCACTTAGCCACACCACGACTGGACAAACCATGCACATTGAAACCCTCTCGCCGTTTGCCGCACGCGTCACCGGCGTTGACTTGGCGCAGATCACACCTGCGCTGGCTGGCGACATCCAGCAGGCGATGGATCTGCATGGTGTGCTGGTATTTCCTGGTCAGCACCTGGACCAAGACGCGCAAATTGGATTTGCACAAGCCATGGGGCCACTGGAGCTGGGGTTCCGCAAAATCAAAGCCGGTGCGCATCGCCTGAAGTACAACGAGTTGGCTGACATTTCGAATGTGACGCCCGACGGAGAAATTGCCGCACGCGATCACACCAAAATCGTCAGCAACCTGGCCAACCAGTTATGGCACAGCGACAGCTCTTTTCAAAAACCGCGTGCCAAGTACTCGATGCTGTCGGCCTCGGTCTTGCCCGATTTTGGCGGCGAAACACAATTTGCCGATTTGCGCATGGCCTACGACGCGCTCCCCGACTGGCGCAAAGCCCAGGTGGCGGACTTGAACGCGGTGCACTCGGCATTGCATTCGCGTTTCATGTTGGGCGACACGCACTACTCGCCGGAGCAAATTGCGATG
Organism: Comamonadaceae bacterium; assembly: GCA_947373105.1. Lineage (GTDB taxonomy): Bacteria > Pseudomonadota > Gammaproteobacteria > Burkholderiales > Burkholderiaceae_C > Limnohabitans_A. The sequence goes on from CANBWK010000044.1 coordinate 22,555, forward strand.
TTTCCGCCCGTGGTCTGGCCCCTGGTGCAAACAGACCCACGCACGGGACGCAAGATCTTGTTTGTGGGCGTCCATGCGTGTGAAATTCAGGGCATGGTGCTCGCCGAAAGCCGCCTGATGCTGATGGACTTGCTGGAGCACGCCACGCAGCGTGAGTTCGTTTATACCCACCGTTGGCAGGTAGGTGATCTGGTGATGTGGGACAACACCGCCACGGTTCACCGAGGCCGCTACTTTGATTTGGGCGCGCGCCGCGAATTGCGCAGAGCGACCACCCGAGAGGTGCAAACCTCGGCTGAAGCGCTGGCTTTGCAGGGGTGAACGCGAACTTTTTACAATAGGGGCATGAAACCCCTGACCTATACCCGCGCCCAAGCGCTGCCCGAAATCCTGAACACCCGCATCGCCATCCTGGACGGGGCCATGGGCACCATGATCCAGCGTTTCAAACTGTCTGAGGCCGACTACCGGGGTGAGCGTTTCAAAGACTTCCCCAAAGACGTCAAAGGCAACAACGAGCTGCTGAGCCTGACCCGCCCCGACGTGATCCGCGACATCCACGAAGGCTATTTAGCCGCTGGCGCCGAC
>CANBWK010000045.1 GCA_947373105.1 Comamonadaceae bacterium
GATACCGCGGATGCACCATTGCGAGCCAAGGCATCGGCGACCGCATTGACCAAGGCGGGTGTGGCGCCAATCGTGCCCAATTCTCCAACCCCTTTAACACCCAGAACGTTGTTCTTGCAAGGAATGCTTTCGTCCATTCTCGTTTCAAACATGGCGGGCATGATGTCGGCGTGCGGCACAGCGTAATCCATCAGGCTACCCGTCAGCAACTGGCCACTTTCGGGGTCGTACGTCACTTGTTCGAGCAAGGCTTGCCCCAAGCCCTGGACGGCACCACCATCGAGCTGTCCGCGAACAATCAGCGGGTTGATGACGCGGCCAACATCGTTCACAGACACATACGAGGCCAAGTGAGTTTCGCCCGTGGCCGGGTCAATTTCCACCTCGCAAATATGGCAGCCGTTGGGCCAGGTTGGCCCTTTGGCCGCGGTAGTTGAACGCAACTCAATGCGTTGATCCGGCTGACGGCTGGCCAATTCAGCCAAAGTGATGTGCAGGTCGGTACCGGTTACCTTGAATTGCCCTGTTTCGTACACCAAGTCTTGGGGCGCTGCCTCCAGGGCTTGCGAGGCCAATTCACGGGCTTTGTCCAAGGTTTGTGTCGATCCCACGCTCACAGCCGAGCCGCCGGTAAACAGCGAGCGCGACCCGGCGCTGCCAAAACCATTGCCGCGGTCGGTGTCTCCCATGACCACGCGCACTTGGGAGAGAGGCACGTCAAAAACGTCAACCACCAATTGGGCAAGGGATGTCGCAATCCCCTGTCCCATGGCGTTGACCGCCGTAAAGACTTCAATCACGCCATCGGCCAGCACCTGAACATGCACGTTTTCTTCGAGAGCGTTGCCGCCCGTCCACTCCAGGAAGGTTGAAATGCCAAGCCCACGCCACAGGCCTTTGGCCTTGGATGCGGCCGCGCGGTTGGTAAAACTGTCCCAGTTTGCCAAGGCGAGACCTTGGTTCATGATGGACTCAAAAGCCCCCGTGTCATACACCTGCCCCATCGGATTTTTGTAAGGCATTTGCGCAGGTTGAACAAAATTCATTCGGCGCAGTGCAATGCGGTCTATACCACTTTGGCGGGCGGCCTCATCCATCAAGCGTTCCATGTTGTAGATCGCCTCAGGACGACCCGCGCCGCGGTAAGCACCTGTGCAAGCGGTATTGGTCATCACGCCGGTGAAGTGGAAATCAACCGTCTGGATGTCATAGACGCTGGTTTGCACCCAAGGGCCGATGAGCAATTGAATAGCCAGACCGGTCATACTCGGGTAAGCGCCCACGTTGGCAAGAGAATGGATACGCAGGGCCAGAATCTTGCCTTTTGCATCCAGAGCCAGAGCGGCTTTACTTTCGATGTCGCGGCCATGGGCGCTGGTTAAAAAGTCTTCACTGCGGTCAGCGACCCAGCGCACAGGCCGTTGCAGTTTGTGGGCGCAAAAAGCCGTCACGATGTCTTCGGGGTAGGCGCCGGTTTTCATGCCAAAACCACCGCCCACATCGCCCACCATCACGCGGACCTGATCAGGTTGCAGACCCAGCAGATCGGCCACCATGCCTCTGACCCCCGTGGGCATTTGGCTGCTCATGCGCACAAACAAGCGACCAGCCTCGGGATAAGCCAGCACACTGCGCGGTTCAATGGTCAAAGCCACCAAACGTTGGTTGGTAATGGCCAGTTCAACCACATGGGCAGCTTGCGCAAAGGCAGTCGCAGTGGCTTCGGCATCACCGTAACGGGTCTCAGCGACACGGTTATCGGGATGCTCTGTGATCAAGGGGGCGTTGTCAGCCAAGGCGTCGTGCAAATTAACAGCATGGGGCAAGTCTTGGTACTCGACCACAACGGCTTCAGCGGCATCACGGGCCTGTTGCTCCGTATCGGCGACCACAGCAGCCACGGCTTCACCCACGTAGCGAACCCGTTCAGCGGCCAAAATGTATCTTTCTGGCGCGGCCAAAGCAGACCCATCTGCACGTTTGAAGTTCACTGCTCGGGGCATGGGCTTTTGGCCAGCAGCAAAAAGCTCAGGGCCAGTCACAATTAAACGCACGCCGGGCATGGTTGCCGCGGCCGAGGTGTCGATCGAGGCTATGCGGGCATGGGGGTAGGGGGAGCGGACAAAACACAAACGGGTCTGCTCGGGCAGGTTCACGTCGTCTGTATAGATGCCCTTACCTTGCAGCAATTGCGCATCTTCAAGGCGTTCAACTGCTTGCCCGCTGCCGAATTTGAGTGTGGAAGAAACCAAGGCTGTCTCCTAATTTACGGTTGTCACTGTTCTATCGTCAGTTTAGCGCGAGATGACGGCATCGTGCTGTCGCACCTGTTGAGAGTCCTTTCAAGACGTTAGACTTGTCGTAGGACGTTTTCAGGTTTAGCATAGGAAGGTGTCCCTTTTGAAAGATGAAAAATGGAACCCGGTATGAATAATTTTTCTATTGCTATCGTATTCATTTTGTTCTTTGTAATGATGGGTTTGATTATTTTTTATTTTCAAACACAGCAAAGCCTCAAGGACCTGGCAGACAGAGTGGGAAAATTGCATGAGTCCAGCGCGGAAGGCGGTATTTTCAATCGCTTGAAGGATATTGCGGACAGAGTGGGCAAGTTGCAACCGCAAATGGTCATGCGGTCGCCCAATGTCATTCGCCAAGAACGGGCAGCCTTTCAAGATCGTTTGGTACTGCTTGAGGTCGAATTGACGCAAAACAAACGTGATTCTTTGACCGAGGAAGATCGGCAGCAAATTGAGTCCGCACGCGACGCCATCAAGCGTTGCAATGACGAACTCAAACAAACTGGCGACTGGATGGGAACACCCTTTGACTTTGAGTGGACAGAGATGTTCAACCGCATGCCCATCCTCAAATCTTTGTATTGGGCTTCAGTTGAGGGATTGCCCGCCGTCGACAACCAAGGTCTGACCGGTGACCCAAGAGGCACAGTCGCTCGCCAGAAATAGTGCCACCTGGGCCACCTCTTCCGGCGAGCCAAAGCGTCCGGAAGGAATGCTCGAAAGTATCCGTGCGTAAAGTGCTGGATTTTCTTTTTGCACAACATCCCAGGTTCCTCCTTCAAAAAAGATGGAGCCAGGGGCAATGCAGTTGACCCGAATCTTGTGCGCTGCATGGGTCAAGGCTTGAGTTTGCGCGTACTCCATGATGGCGGCCTTGACGGCACCATAAGGTGGTGTTCGAACGCTGGCTTTCAGACCCGAAATGGAAGAAATGTGAATGATGTTGCCGCCGTTTTTCAGCAAAAAGGGCATGGCGGCCTGGCTGGCGCGAACGGCTGCCATCAAATCCACCGATATGCTTGTGGCCCAGCCTGCTTCATCGTCGGTTCGACCAAAACCCGAAGCGTTGTTGACCAGAATGTCCACGCCGCCCAAATCGGCGGCAGCTTGGGCCACCCAGGCTTTCACAGCGTCTCCGTCTGATAAGTCGCAGGGATGTGCGCTGATTTTTCGGCCTGTGATGCGCAGCGATGATTCCGCTTGTGCCAAGGGACCCTTGGCGCGAGCGCATATCGCCACGTCAGCGCCTGCGAGGGCGAATGCGTGGGCAATGGCCAAACCTATCCCGCGGCTACCGCCAGCGACCAAGGCACGTTTACCGGTTAAAGACAGTTGCATGGCGGAGTCCAATTCGTGAAGGGAAATCCAGTTTAGGGGCGCCGCGGATAGCTCACTGTCACCGCCACGACGATCTGATGGAGGGGAAAACCTTGGCTTAGATCAAATGAACAGCATTCAGTATCGTCAAAGCGCTGATTTGAGACCGTTGGAGGGTTCAAAAATCAAATGCCCGAGGCAGAATGAATTGATGCGAGTCAATGTCCGTCCTGTTTATGCTGTGGTTGCGCTGGCCATTTTGGCAGTGGTCGCCATTGTCGGCGCAGTGTCTCTTTTGTTGTGGGATTTACGGGGAAGGGAGTTGGCGCACTCTCGTCGAGAGACTGTGAGTCTGACGCAAATGTTCATGGCTCAGACCCAGCAAAGTTTTGAATCGACGGACTTGCTTTTGCAGGGCCTACAAGAGCGACTTCAAACATCATTTGGAAACCAAGTGGGGCTAGACAGTGCCCCCATACATTTGCTGCTGGCCTCCAGAATATCTGGCGTCCACTTCATCCGTTCACTGTTTGTAGTCGATTCTGTAGGGGATGTGGTGAACACTTCCCGCGAAGCGGTTATTGCCCCGATCTCCGTTGCAGATCGGGCATATTTCAAAAATTTCAAAGAAACTACGGCAGACGGTTTGTACGTAGACAAGCCGGTACACAACCGCCTTAACGGTTCGTGGACGATGCATTTGGCGCGTCGAATTAGCTACCCATCCGGCCAATTCCGAGGATTGGTGGTGGCTGCCATTGACTTGTCAAATTATGAAAAATCTTTCAGTTATTTAATGGTTGATTATTTTCGACCCGTGTCCTTGTATCTTGACGATGGAACGCTGGTGGCAAGCATGCCACACCGCGAAAACATGATGGCCAGTTTGGCGCCAGAGCTCAGTGGTGAAATATTTCCCTCTGCTTTACAAGGCGTCCAATTGATTAAGCATGTGAGTGGGGATGGTTCTCAAGACGTGTTTGCGATTGGCCGTCTGACAACATTTCCTTTTTTGATGGGTGTCGCCAATGACGAAGTGTTGTCTTTGGCATCCTGGCGCGAAACGGCTATACCGATTGCTTTGGGCACAGGAATGGTGAGTTTATTCATCGCGATCGTAGCCGCATCTTTGGTGGGTGAATTGTTGAGAGAAGAGCGTTTGTCGTATGAGTTGAGTCAGGCCACTGACCGCTATGAACACACTGTGGAGTCGGTGATGGATGCAATTGTGGCGGTGGATGAGACGCACAACATCGTGCTGTTCAATCCGGCTGCAGAGCGGATGTTTGCACGCAATGCGCATGACACATTAGGGAAAAATATTTCGCTTTTGATGCCCACTCGTTTGCAAACCAGGCACGAGGCGCATGTAATTTCATTTAATGGATCGGCGCGTATTTCTCGCACCATGGCACCACAGTTGGACATCGTCGGAATGCGCTCGGATGGTGTGGAGTTCCCGCTGGAATCGACGATCTCTAAAACCATGATTGGTGGAAAAATTCAGATGACAGCCGTCCTGCGTGACGTCTCTGAACATCGTCGCAATGAAGCTGAGTTGCGAAAAATGAACACACAGTTACGAGAGCTGTCAGCTTCGCTTCAGGATGTTCGTGAGCAAGAGCGATCACGGATTGCGCGAGAGCTGCATGATGAATTAGGCCAAGAATTGACTGGTTTGAAGTTGGATTTTTCATGGCTGAGAAGTCGATTGAAAGAAGGCAGACCTGCGGAACCAGAAAAAGTGGAAGAAATGCGTCGTTCTTTGGACGCATCCATTGCTTCTGTGCGCCGGATTTCCACTGAGTTACGCCCTTTGATTTTGGACGATTTGGGTTTTGGTGAAGCCGTGGCCTGGCAAGCCAGAGAAGTCGCCAAGCGCAGTGGACTTGACATTGAGCTGCATCTGCCCGCGGCGTCCAAAGTCAAGAGTGATGCGTTGGCAACAGCCTTATTCAGGATTGTTCAGGAGTCATTGACCAATACGGTTCGACACGCGAAGGCCACACAGGTGAAGATCAGTTTGACTGAGCAAGCGCACGCTGTGCGCTTGACCGTGACAGACAATGGCATAGGATTCGATGAGCATCAAAAAAAATCAGGCGTTGGATTGCACAGTATGCGCGAGAGGGCTATGGCCGTGGGCGCAGAATTCAACATCTCCAGCACAAACCGGCAGGGCGTGGAAATTGTAGTGACATTGCCTTCAGATTTACCTGCATTCAAAGAAGATGCAGCATGAAATACGAAGTACTGGTGGCCGACGATCATGCCATTATTCGCGCTGGATTGAAAAAAATTCTGGCAGATACCGAGGATCTGATTGTTGCTGGTGAAGCCAGTAATGGCCATGCCGTTATAGAGCAAGTCAAGCAACGTCAATGGGATTTATTGGTGCTTGACCTGTCGATGCCGGGTCGTCATGGCCTGGAATTGATCAAGTTGATCAAAGCAGAATGTCCTAAATTGCCCATCTTGATTTTCAGCATGCATCAAGAAGAACAATTTGCAGTGCGTGCACTTCGAGCGGGTGCTTCGGGTTATTTGTCCAAAGAGGGGGACAGCGATTTGATTTTGCCAGCCATGCGCAAAGTGGCCTCTGGAGGTGCCTTCATCAGCTCCAAGGTGGCTGAGTTGCTGGCCACAGACATTTCTCCACACAGTCACGCATTGCCGCATACCTTGCTGTCTGATCGGGAATACGAAGTTTTCACCCGTATCTTGCAAGGTATATCTTTGACGGAGATTGCAATTAACTTGTCGTTGAGTATCAAAACAGTGAGTACACACAAGTCGCACATTCTGACCAAAATGGGCATGAGCTCTCAGGTCGATTTGGTTCGCTATGCCATTGAGCATCATCTGATCGAAAGCTTGGGCCAGTAAGGTTTATCTGGTTCACTGTAGGCGTATTCCTACCCCCAATTTCATCGCCTTCCGATAGCTTTCATACACCGTAAGTCACAAAATTAATCCATGTTTTGGCCATTCCCAAATGGTCAATATGAATTAGCAAAACGACAAGGTGGAAAAATGAAAATCAATTTGAAATTTTTAATCAGCGCTGTGTTTGTCAGCGCAGCTTGCACGCTTATGGGTCCTGTCGCCCATGCATTAGATGAAGACGCGGCCAAAGGATTAGCCAAACAAAATAATTGCTTGAAATGCCATGCCATAGACAAAGAAAAAGATGGCCCTGCTTACAAGAAAGTAGCGGAAAAATACAAAGGCAAAGCGAATGCTGAAGCCCGTTTGATCGAGCACATCACCTCCGGTGAAAAAGCCAAATTTGCCGATGGTCATGAGGAAGAGCACAAGATTGTGAAAACCTCCCCACCCAAAGACATGGCGCAAATCAAAAATCTTGTGCAATGGATTTTGGCGCAATAAATCTTCGAATCACAGTTTATAAAAGTTGGGGATTCATATGAAACATATCAAACCATTGCTGGCCTGTATGTGGGTGCTGGCTACACTCATTTCGCCAACATTGTCCATGGCGGCGGATGCGAAATTGCCAGAAATCACTGGTGGAATGCCCAAAGCGGTTGTGGCGCAAGAAGCCTTGAAAAAAGATGCTTTGTGTACCAAGTGCCATGACGAGTCTGAGACGGCGCCTGTCTTGTCCCTATACCAAACGAAGCACGGAACCCGTGGTGATGTGCGTACCCCCACTTGCCAGTCTTGTCACGGCACCAGTGACAAGCATATCAAGGGCGACCCTAACGTCAAAGGCCGTGCGGCACCTGATGTTGTCTTTAAAAAAGGTGCATTCAAGGCGTCGGATGACAAAGCGCGCGCGGATCAATGCCTGACATGCCACAAAGACACCAAGCGCAATAACTGGGATGGTGGCAAACACCAAACCAGTGGTGTTGCCTGTAACGATTGCCATCAGGTGCACCGCCCTGCAGACAAGGTGCTGAGTAAGAAAACTCAAACCGAGGTTTGCTACACCTGCCACAAAGAGCAACGCGCTGATAGCAAAAAAATATCACACCATCCTCTGGAAGAGGGGAAAGTGGCTTGCGCTGATTGCCACAATCCTCACGGTTCTACGGGGCCCAAATTGCTGAAAAAGAATACGGTGACCGAGACCTGCTACCAGTGCCATGCAGAAAAACGCGGCCCCTTCTTGTTCGAACACCAGCCCGTGACTGAAGACTGCGCGAACTGCCACACCCCCCACGGGTCGAACATTGCGCCTTTGCTGAAATCACGTGCACCCTTCCTTTGCCAAGAGTGTCATGACGGCTCACATGCCAGTGGTACGCCTGCCGGTGTGAATGCTGCAGGATTCCAAGGTGGTTTGGCAGCCAAGAACGCCAGTGGTGTGGCCCAGTTCCCAAGCAAAAACCTGGTCGGTCGTTCTTGCATGAATTGCCACAGCCAGGTTCACGGTACCAACAGTCCATCTGGTGGTTACTTCCAACGCTGATTGAAAGAATTGGAGAGTGATATGAAATTACGTCAAAAAACAATGCAACTGAGTGCCCTCGCTGTCGCTGTGACACTGGCAATGAGCACCTTCGCTGTTCGTGCGGAGGATGATGAGGCGCTGGCCTTAAAGCTACCAACCAACACCATAGAGCTTGGTGCGGTGAATGTTTCCGGTGATACCGGGAAATTCGGGGAGTACACGGGTTTGAATAAAAACGCAGGCCCTTTGGTTGGCAATATCAATGTGCGCGGTGGCGCGGGTTATGTGAACAATGCGCAAGGCGAAACCCAGCGTTGGTCGATCAAAGCCAATGACATTGGTTTGACATCGAATTCATTCAAAGCGGATGCAAGTGATCAAGGGGTTTGGACATTCGGTATCGGTTATGACGAATTGAAGCATAACTTGTCAGACACTTACCAAACGCCCTACATCGGCAATATGGGCGGCAACCTGTACACCTTACCCTCGAATTTTGGCTTGGTCACTACCGCGGGGACGGGTGTGCCTGGCACCAACAATCTTTCGCCAGCCCAGTTGGCAGCTTTCCATAATTTGGATATATCGACGACGCGCAGAAACACGTCGCTGCAAGCTGGCATGAACATCGATTCAAGGTGGAGTTTGGGTGTGGATTACAACCGTCTTGACCAATCGGGTGCGAAATTAATGGGCTTTGGTTCTGCCGGCGTTGGTGGCGCCGCAGGCGAGGTCGTGTCGATCTTGCCCATGCCCACAAATTACAAAACCGATACGCTCAGTCTCGCACTCAACTGGCGAGGCGACAAGGCGCATTTTTCATCTGCCTATTTCGGATCATTTTTCCGCAATGGATATGACCGTGTGAACTTCCAGACGTATGCGGGCGCCAGCCAGATGCAACCGATGACCACGGCCCCCAATAATGATTTCAATCAGTTGAATCTGTCGGGTGGTTATGCCTTAGCGCCTAAAACCAAGCTCACTGGCAGTCTTTCATATGCACGCAACACCCAAAATGCCGCGTTTGTAGCACCTGAAGCTGGCATCATGGTCACGCCTTTGACGCAATCTTCTTTGAATGGCCAAGTGATCAACACCCATGCCGACCTGAAGCTGATGGATCAAACAACGCAGCAACTGAGCTTAACGGGTGCATTCAAGTATGACGAGCGCGACAACCAAACAGCGTCGAATCTGTATAACTTCAATGCCATCAGTGGTGGCAATACCGCTTACTACCCGAACACCCCCCTGAGCAACAAAAAAGCGCAACTGGAACTTGCCGGTGATTATCGTTTTAAAGCGGGTCAGTCTATGCGTTTGTCATACGTTCACGAAGACATTAACCGTTGGTGTCATCAGTACGCAGTGGGTTCAAGTTACCCTTCCGGTACGAATTGTGTGGTGGCTAAAGCCAGCAAGGATGATCGCCTGGATGCCACCTACCGCTTGAAACTCAACGAAGAGGTTGATTTCAAAGTGGGGTATGGCTACAGCGATCGCCATGCCACGACAGACCCTTTCGCGCTGGCCGCATTGATTAGCAAGAACGGCGCCGTGCCAGGGCCTGTACCTGCAACCAATTTGACGCCTATGGGTCAGAATGCAGGTGACTATTATGGCTTTTATCCATTCTTTGAGGCTTCACGTCAGCAGCAATTGGTCAAAGGCAGCGTGAACTGGCAAGCCACTGACTTGTTTGCCATGGGCTTGAGTGGCCGGTACAGCAAAGACCAATATGGCAGCACTTATGGCGTACAAAACGGCAACACCTGGAGCTTGAATCTGGATGCTACTTTCAATTACCAGGAAAACGGTTCTGTCTACTCGTTTGTCACACAGCAAAATCGGCAGCGTGATTTGACCGATGCCCAAAGAAGTACGGTCACCGCCTCTGCTGCTTCTGCAACGGCGATAGCCATTCCGGCTGTTGCCACGTGGACCAACAAGTTGACAGACCAGGACACCACCGTGGGCTTGGGCGTAAAGCAAACGGGTCTATTGGGCGGGAAACTTGACTTGTCAGGTGATCTCACTTACGCCACGGGGGCAGGTGTCTATTCCACAGCCTTGAACTATGCGACAGCAACGACTGGCGGTTTGACCTGTGCGAGCGCCGCCATCTTGTCATGCGGTCAGTTGCCTGATATCAAGAGCACGATGTCCCAATTCAAGTTGACGGCGGGTTATCAAGTCGATAAATCGACCAAAGTCATGCTGCGTTATGTCTATCAACACCTGACCAGTTCTGACTATTACTACAACGGCTATCAGTACGGCTACTCACCTTCAGGCTTGATGCCAACCAACCAGTTGGCACCCAACTACAGTGTGAATGCTGTGGCGGTTTCTTTGATTCACAACTTCTGACAGTCACCAACGCTTCACCCAGAGATTCATACCCATGACCAACGACAGCACTGGTTTTTTTCGAAAAATTTGGCAGACTTTGAAAAAGCCGAGCGCAAAGTATTCGCTCTTGGCCATTTCATCCATTTCCTTTGTGTCAGGCATCATTTTCTGGGGTGGCTTGAATACCGGTATGGAGATGACGAACACCTTGGAGTTCTGTATCACCTGCCATGAAATGCGCGACACCGTGTACAAGGAATACAAAGAAACGATCCACTACAGTAACCGCACAGGCGTTCGCGCCATCTGTTCGGATTGCCATGTGCCTAAAGATTGGGTGCACAAGGTGATACGCAAATCGCAAGCCAGTTTTGAGGTGTGGGGCAAGATCACCGGGACCATCGACACCCCAGAAAAATTTGAAGCCAAGAGAATGCAATTGGCCACGCATGAGTGGGAGCGTATGAAGGACAGCAATTCACGCGAATGCCGCAATTGTCACAACTTCGATGCGATGAGTTCGGAGCTGCAAAAGCAAACACCCTATAAAAAACACATGAAAGCCAAAGAAGAAGGCAAAACCTGCATCGATTGCCACAAGGGCATTGCACACCAACTGCCCAAAGAATATGAAGAGCCTGAAGATTGACTGTCATTCAAGTGTGATAGCGATGGTTGAAAGAAAAAATGGTGCTGCTGTATTCCTTGACTTGGCGCAAATTTAGAAATCGCATCCGGGTTTAGTCTTGCTCATTATTTTGAAGATGAGTCGCCATGCCGCAAGACAGTTTCACCGTTCCGTTTCAAATGAGTGATCTCCTCCCGCAATCCATCAGTGCAGATGTTTTACTCGAAAAATATGCCAAGCAAGGCGAGTCCTCCATCACCGAGGTATACGCGCGTGTTGCTCGCGGTTTGGCCTCGGTAGAGGCGCCGCATTTGCAGACGCACTACACGCAAGCTTTCTTTGACAACATGATGGCGGGTGCCATCGGTGCGGGCCGCATCATGAGCGCCGCAGGCACTGACATTCAGGCCACTTTAATCAACTGTTTTGTACAACCTGTAGGCGACAGCATTCAGGGTTTTGATGACCAGGGGTTCCCGGGTATTTACGAGGCCTTGAAACAAGCGGCCGAAACCATGCGCCGTGGTGGTGGGGTTGGGTATGATTTTTCTCGGATTCGTCCCAAAGGCGCAGCGGTCAAAGGTACCGCCTCGATTGCGTCAGGTCCTTGCAGCTATATCAATGTTTTTGACCACTCCTGCGCCACGGTTGAAAGTGCGGGTTCTCGCCGGGGCGCGCAGATGGGCGTTTTGCGCATCGACCACCCTGACGTGCTGGAATTTATTTCGGCCAAACGCACACCGGGGCGCTGGAACAATTTCAATGTCTCTGTCGGGGTGACCGATCGGTTCATGCAAGCGGTTGTCAACGATGAACCTTGGAGCCTGGTGCATCGGGCCAGACCCGATACCAGCTTGCTCGCGCAAGGCACCTATCTGCGAGAGGATGGACTGTGGGTTTATCTGGACTGTCCGGCGCGGTCTATCTGGCAGGCCATCATGCAATCGGCTTACGATTTTGCGGAGCCGGGTATTTTGTTTTTAGACCACATTCACCAAGACAACAATCTGGCGTATTGTGAAAAAATTGAAGCCACCAATCCCTGTGGTGAGCAGCCCTTGCCACCTTATGGCTGTTGCGATTTAGGTCCTGTCATCTTGACGCAATTTGTGCGCAATGCGTTTGGCTTTGATGGCCAATCCCCTGTATTTGACTTTGAAAGCTTTGCGCGTGCCGTCGCACTGCAGGTGCGGGCGCTGGACAATGTACTCGACTTAACCCATTGGCCTTTGCCCGAACAGGCCGCCGAAGCGCAAGCCAAGCGCCGCATCGGTGTCGGATTTACGGGGCTGGGTGATGCCTTGGTCATGCTGAACCTGGCCTACAACAGTGAGCCAGGCCGAGGCATGGCTGCGCGCATTGCCCAAGTGATGCGTGACGCAGCTTATGCAGCATCGGTCGCCTTGGCGCAAGAGCGTGGTGCTTTCCCGGCGCTGGATGTGGAACAGTATTTAGGGGGCAACGGTTTTGTCAGTCGACTGCCTGTGGCGTTGAAAGAGGCGATTGCACAGTACGGCATTCGCAACAGCCATTTACTGTCGATCGCACCCACTGGTACCGTCAGCTTGGCCTTTGCAGACAACGCCTCGAATGGCATTGAGCCTGCATTTTCGTGGTTTTATACCCGCAAAAAAAGAGAGGCGGACGGCAGCATTCGCGAGTACAGCGTACAAGACCATGCCTGGCGCCTGTACAAAGCCATGGGCGGCGATATAGACAGATTGCCATCCACTTTTGTCACCGCCTTGGAGATGAAGGCGCAGGATCACATTGCGATGATGCAGGCGGTGCAGCCCTTTATCGATACCGCCATTTCCAAAACGGTCAATGTGCCCGCTGATTATGCGTTTGAAGACTTTCAAAGCCTGTACATGCAGGCTTGGCAGGCCAATTTGAAAGGCCTGGCCACTTACCGCCCGAATGCCATTTTGGGTTCTGTATTGGAGTTGAGTGCCAAGGCCGAGGCCCCCGCGACCTCTGCGCTGGTGGGCCTTGACCCACACCGTCAAGTGCTGGACCGCCGGCCCCATGGCGAGCTGCCCGCAGTGGCTGAAAAAATCATGTATTGGACGCAAGAGGGCGCCAAAACCCTGTACCTGATCATCTCTTTCATTCCCATGGAAGGGGTGATCGACGGGCAGCTTGTGCGCGTGGAGCGTGCCATTGAATTCTTCATGCCTGTTGGACAAAATGGCGAGTCGCAGCAATGGATCACTGCCAGCATGCGCCTGTTGTCTTTGGCTGCCCGGGGTGGCTTTTTGGCCCGCGCTTTGCAAGACATGCGCAATGTGGCGTGGGACCGTGGTCCCGTTCGTTTGGGGACACTCCAAAAAGAAAATGGTGCCCAAGCGCCGATGTGGCACGACTCGGAAGTGGCTGCAGTGGCCTATGCGATTGAAAAAATCATCGAGCGGCGCAGCAGCCATCAGTCCCACATGTCACCCGATGACATCGGCCCCACTGCTGGTTTGGCGAGCACACCGACGGGATCGGTGATGCAGGGTAAAAAGTGCCCCGAATGCGGGGCCCACGCGATGATTAAAAAGGACGGCTGCGAATACTGCACCAATTGCGGTCACATCGGCAGTTGCGGCTGAGCATGGATTTCTCAACTTCATCTGCCGCTGCCTTGTGGCTTGAACGCCTGGTGCACTTCATGGACACCTATGTGCTGCCCTACAACGCGGCGTGGTACCAGTCGGTGCAAGACGGGGTGTACCCCCCGCCGTTCTTGAGCGACTTGAAAGCCATGGCGCAAGAAGAAGGTTTGTGGAATTTATTTTTGCCTGAACTGCTGGAGAGCGAGCCGGGCACACGCTTGTCCAACCTTGATTACGCGCCGCTGGCCGAATACATGGGACGCGTGCCTTGGGCGGCCGAAGTCTTCAACTGCAATGCACCTGACACGGGCAACATGGCTTTGCTGCATCGCTTTGGCACATCCGCGCAACGCGCACGGTGGTTGCAGCCTTTGCTGCAGGGGCAGATCCGCTCGGCCTTTGCCATGTCCGAGCCGGATGTGGCGTCTTCCGATCCGACCAATCTGCAAACTGTGGTGAGCCGGCAAGGGGATGAATGGGTGCTGAACGGGCGTAAATGGTTCATCACCGGGGCCGCGCATCCCGATTGCCGTTTGTTGATCGTCATGTGCCGCAACGCGCCAGACGCAGCCGACACGCCAGACCACGGTACTCACCAGCAGCACAGCTTGGTGCTGGTGCCCATGGACACCGCGGGTGTGAGCTTGGTGCGTAACATTGCGGTGGTACACCACCACGCACCCGAAGGGCATTGCGAAATGCTGCTCAAGGACGTGCGTGTGCCGCTCGACCATCTGCTCGGCGGGTGGGGCCAGGGTTTTCTATTGGGGCAGGCGCGCTTGGGGCCAGGCCGTGTGCACCATTGCATGCGCACCATTGGACAGTGCGAGCTGGCCTTGCAATTGGCCACCGAACGCGCCCTAGAGCGCGAGGCCTTTGGCCGTCACTTGTCCGACTATGCCAATGTGCAAGAGTGGTTGGCGCAGTCGCGCATCGAGATCGACCAAGCCCGCTTGCTGGTCTTGCAAGTGGCATGGATGCTGGACCAAGAAGGGCTAGACCCGCATCGACTGCGGGCTCAAGTCGCCGCCATCAAGGTGGTGGCCGCGCAGTTGCAAACCCGTGTGGTGGACCGCGCGATGCAAGTGTTTGGTGCGATGGGTTTGTCACCCGACACGCCGCTGGCGTATTTCTGGACCTGGGGCCGGGCGCTGCATTTGATGGACGGCCCGGACGAAGTGCACTTGCGCACCGTGGCGCGTTACGAGTTCGAAAAGGCCCGCGCGCACTTGGGCGAAAGCAGCGCTTACTTCACCACGCCCGAACAGATGCAAAGACCGCCGCGCATCCGTTAGCGGGTTTCAAGGCACGCGGGCTGACAACGCCTGCACTTGTGCTGTCAAATCGCGCACGGCCTGTGTCAGGGCCAGCAACTCTCGCTCTTTGAGGATGTCGATTTTGTCGTGCAGCAGTTCAATCTCCAGCTCGGCTTTGACATTCACTTCGTAATCGTTTTGTGCATGACGCCGGTCCAGCTCGGACTGGCGGTTTTGGCTCATCATGATCGCGGGCGCCGTATAAGCCGCTTGGAAGGACAGCAGCAGGTTCAGCAAAATGAAGGGGTAGGGGTCCCAGGCGTTTGTGCCGCTCAGCACGTTGCCGGCGATCCAGATCGCAATCGCCGTGCTTTGTAAAATGATGAAGCGCCAAGACCCGATGGTGGCCGCCACGAGGTCGGCTACGCGCTGCCCTCGGGTGAGTGGCGCCACCTCCGCCTGTGCAGGCGCGAGATCGATGAGGGGTGATTTTTTTTGCCGGTGCGCACGCCGATGGGCACGTAATAAGTCGAGCTGACGAGCGTCTTCAGTGGACAGCGTGGGGGTTTTGTGTGCGGTCATGGCCAAGCCTTGCAGGGTGCAGAGACTGTCAGGGTACCAGTACTATTTTCTACCTTCAAAACTGTATGAATATACAGTATATTCGGAGTATGAATACAGAACCCGCATCCATTCCCCGGCCTGTGCAGGTGCCCGACACCAAAGTCTGGCTCGACATGAGCGAGTGGACGGTGCGTGCGGGATTTCCTTCACCTGCCGCCGACCACACGCAAAAGCGTATCGACCTGAACGAGCACCTGATTCGCAACAAGGAAGCGACCTTCATTTTCAAGGTCAAGGGCGACTCCATGATCGGTGCGGGCATCTACGAAGGCGATGCGCTGGTCATCGACCGCTCCATCGAGGCCAAACACGGCAACATTGTGCTGGCGGTGCTGAACAACGAATTCACCGTCAAGCGCCTGTACCGCCGTGGCGGTGTGGTTAAACTGGTCGCCGAAAACAACCTGTACCCGCCCATCGTGGTCAAGAGCGGCGAAGAGCTGACTGTTTGGGGCGTGGTCACCTACAACCTGCACAAACTCTTATGATGACGGCCATCGACTCGGACAGCCTGGCCGCATTGCCGCGCAGTGCCGGGGTGTACATCTTTCGCGGCGAAGGCACACTGCCCGTTTACATTGGCAAGAGTGTGGACATTCGCTCGCGCGTCATGTCGCACCTGCGCGCACCCGAAGAGGCCGAGATGATCGCCCAGACCCGGCGCATCGACTTCATTGAAACCACTGGAGAAATCGGCGCGCTCTTGCTGGAGGCGCGGCTCATCAAGGCGCAAATGCCGTTGTTCAATATTCGTCTGCGGCGCGTGCGCAGCCTGTGCGCCATCCGGCTCGATGGGGATGTGCAGACTGGCCTTACGCCCGTGATGATCGACAGCAAAGACCATGACTTGGCCACGAGTCCGGGTTTGTATGGCTTGTTTGCCTCGCGCCATGCCGCGCAGCGCCGCCTGCGCGAATTGGCTGACCAGCACCGTTTGTGCCTGGCCTTGCTGGGCCTGGAAAAAACCGCAAGA
The DNA here is from genome assembly GCA_947373105.1 of Comamonadaceae bacterium. Classification (GTDB taxonomy): domain Bacteria; phylum Pseudomonadota; class Gammaproteobacteria; order Burkholderiales; family Burkholderiaceae_C; genus Limnohabitans_A. The sequence continues at coordinate 16,474 of CANBWK010000045.1, forward strand.
CGCGGGTGCTTCGGCCTGCAGATCAAACAATGCCTGGGCGCATGTGCGGGTCTGGAAGACCGCGCTGTACATGACCAGCGTTTATTCTCGGCACTGCTGGACTCTCAGGTGCAGACGTGGCCCTTTGCGGGCGCGGTCGATCTGGTGGAAACTCAGGGCGATTGGGTGCAACGCCACCGCGTGAGCCACTGGCGCTATGTGGGCACGTTGTGTTCGCGCACCGGCATGCATGCGGTGGTTGATAAACCCGAGGCCTTTGACCTGGACAGCTACAAAATCCTGGTCAAGCCCATCATGCTGGGCAATGCCTGCATCGAACCGGTACCGGCTTAGCGATGCAACACATTGCACTGGTTGATTGCAACAACTTTTATGTCAGTTGCGAGCGAATTTTTCGGCCCGATTTGAACAAGGTGCCGGTCGTCGTGCTGTCCAACAACGACGGCTGTGTGGTCTCGCGCTCCAACGAAGCCAAAGCGCTGGGCGTGCGCATGGGGCAGCCCTGGTTTGAGTGCAAAGCACTGGCCGAAGAACATGGCATCCTGGCGCTGAGCAGCAACTACGCCTTGTATGCCGACATGTCCAACCGCGTGATGCAGATCCTGAGCGACTACTCACCGCGCAGTGAGGTCTATTCGATTGACGAATGCTTTGTGGACTTGACCGGCATGCCCCGCCTGCGCGAAGTGAGCTACGCCATGCGTGAGCGCGTCGGTAGGTGGACTGGTATGTCCGTGTGCGTGGGCATCGGGCCCACCAAGACCCTGTCCAAACTGGCCAACCATGTGGCCAAAAAACACCCTCGCTCGAAAGGCGTGTTCAACTACAACGCACTCACCGATGCACAAAAAACCAAGCTACTGACCCAACTGGCAGTGAGCGAAGTGTGGGGCGTGGGCCGCAAGCTCACGCAGCGTCTGGCGGTGCACGGCATTGCCACCGTACAAGACCTGCGCGTGGCCCACACGCCTACGCTGCGCGCCGAGTTCGGGGTGGTCATTGAAAAAACCCAGCGTGAACTGCAAGAAGTCGCCTGCATTGATTTTCAGCAACAGGTGCCTGACAAGCAGCAAATCATCTCCAGCCGTTCGTTTGGCAACGCTGTGACCGCGTTGCCGGTACTGAAAGATGCGTTGTCTTTGTTTGTGGCCAACGCTTGCGCCAAACTGCGCAGACAAAACAGCCAAGCGGCCTTGATCCAGGTGTTTTTACAAACCAACCGTTTTCGCAAAGACCAGCCGCAATACATGCCCTGCCTGGCCGTGCCGCTGCCGCGCCCTACGCACGACACGCTGGAAGTCAGCCGCTGGGCCGACGTCCTGTGCGAGCGCATGTACAAACCCGACTACGCCTACAAAAAAGCAGGCATCGTGCTCAGCGAGATCAGCCCCGCCACCCACCACCAGGCCGACTGGATAGAACCCGACATGCTCAGTAACGACAAACTCATGCAAGCGCTGGACGGACTCAACCAACGTTTTGGCCGTGGTGCCGTGACTGTTTCTACGCAAGGAGCTTACAAAGAATGGCAAATGCGGCAAGAACGCAAATCGCCCCACTACACCACCTGCTGGGAAGATGTGCCGCTGGTGTGAGAGGGCTTTACTCTTTGACCGAGCCGGTCATGCCAGAGACGTAGTACTCCACAAAGAACGAGTAAATCAACGCGACAGGCAAGGAGCCAAAAAGTGCGCCCGCCATCAGAGCGCCCCAGTGGTAAACGTCACCTTCTACCAACTCGGTGACCACACCTACGGGCAGGGTTTTGACTTCACTGGATGAGATGAAGGTCAGTGCGTAAATAAATTCATTCCACGACAGGGTGAAGGCAAAGATGCCCGCTGAAATCAAACCGGGAACGGCCAGGGGCAAGATGATTTTGACCAAGATTTGCCAGCGATTGGCGCCATCGATCAAGGCGCACTCTTCCAGCTCCATCGGAATCGAGCGGAAATAACCCATCAGCAACCAGGTGCAAAACGGAATTAAAAAGGTGGGGTACGTCAGGATCAGTGCCAGGCGTGTATCGAACAATCCAAGCTGAAAAACGACCGATGCCAAGGGGATGAACAAAATAGACGGTGGCACCAAGTAAGCCAAGAAAATGCCCAAGCCCACGTGCTTGGCACCAGAAAAGCGTAAACGCTCAATGGCATAGGCCGCAAATACAGAAGCCAACAAGGAGAAAAAAGTGGCTGTCACAGAAACCAGTACCGTATTCCACATCCATTGGGGATACTCGGTTTTGAACAGCAATTTATCGATGTGCGCCAAAGTCGGTGCAATGATCCAGAAGGGATTGCCGTCGCGTGAGAGCAATTCGCTATCAGGCTTGAAGGCCGTGATGCCCATCCAATAAAAAGGGAACAGCAACACAAATAAAAAGGCCAATAGCGGTAAATAAATTGTGAAAAATTGGCGTGATCTGCTGTCCAAATAAGACATGCCTACCGTATCGCTTTGGTCTTGGCTCATTTGTCGTCTCCGCCTTGTTGCCATGCACGGCGTTGGAGGCCAAAGTAGCTGAACATGATGGCGGCCAAAAGAAAGGGCACCATCGCAATCGAGATCGCTGCACCTTCGCCCAAAGCACCACCTGAAATAGCGCGTTGAAAAGACAAGGTGGCCATCAGGTGCGTTGCGTTCAAAGGCCCTCCTCGTGTGATCACATAAATGAGTTGGAAATCAGTGAATGTGAACAGCACGGAGAAAGTCATGACCACCGCAATGATCGGGGTTAACAGCGGCAGTGTCACATGGTAGAACTGTTGCCATGGCGTAGCACCATCAATTGCCGACGCTTCGTAGTAAGAAGGGGAGATGGTCTGCAGTCCAGCCAACAAAGTGATGGCGACGAATGGGACACCCCGCCAGATATTGGCAGCGATGGTTGAAAAACGCGCATTCCAAGGGTCGCCTAAAAAATCGATGTACGTAGTAATAAAGCCCATCTTCACTAAAGCCCAGCTGATGATGGAAAACTGCGAGTCAAATATCCACCAAAATGCGATGGCCGACAAAGCGGTAGGCACGATGTAGGGCAACAAAATAACCGCCCTGAAAAATGATTTGAAGCGGATATTTTTATTCAACAACAACGCCAACCACAAACCTAAAAAAAACTTCACGGCACTGGCAATCGTTGTGTAGAACAAGGTGTTGAAAAGTGCGAGCTGGGTGACACTGTCGCCCATGAGAAAAATGTAGTTTTCAAGTCCAATCCATTCACCAGGCCGCCCCACTTTGGCATCGGTAAAGCCGAGCCAGACACCCAAACCCAAGGGGTACGTCAGAAACAGCAGCAACAGCACGGCGGCTGGCAGCATAAAAATCAAGCCCAGCACATTGCGGCTGTTCTGAAGTTTCTCGAGCATGGGTGTCGTCATAGAGGCAGTAGTTTTAAGCGTGGTCTTTTTTAGACTTTGTAATAGCGCTCAGCACGCTTTTGGGCGCGCTCTGCGGCTTCTTTGGGTGTCTTGGAACCGCTGGCAGCCTCTGCCACCATGTTGACGACGATGAAGTCAGCGCCTGCACCCGCAGAGGCATAACCCAACTTGCCAGCGTAACCGGCTGGGCGCATGTTTTTCACGCCGTCGCGGTAGGGTGTGTGCTTGGGATCAGACGTCCAGATCGAAGTCTTTTCATAGGCTACCAAGGGTTGAGCAATGTAACCACCAGCACCCGTGAGCCAAGGATCAAATTGTTCTTTTTCCATCATGAAGCGCAAGAATTCCTTCGCTGCTTGCGGGTACTTGGTGTACTTCATGATCATTTGGTTGAAGAACAAATGCGACTCCGTAGCCACACCGACTGGGCCGACAGGGTAGTTAGCGTGGTAGACGTCCGAATTGAGTTCACGCACTTTGGGGTCTGGTGAAGTTTTGGTCGCGTAGTAAATCGAGATGCCGTTGTTGGTGACACTGATTTGTCCGTCCAAGAACGCCTTGTTGTTGTTGGGGTCTAACCAAGATAAGGTGCCGGGAATGAAGGTGGCATACAACTCTTTGGCGTACTCCAACGCCTTGATGGTTTCAGGACTGTCGATCACCACTTTGTTGTCTTTGTCTACCAACTTGCCACCAAACGCCCACATGAGCCAGTTACACCATAAACCATCGCCCGTGGCATTGCCAAGTGCAAAACCGACTGGTGTGCCCTTTTCTTTGAGGGCTTTGCACATGCGCAAAAAGCTGTCTGTGTCTTTCGGAAAGCTATCGAAACCTGCGGCTTTCAGCATGCTCTGGCGATAGACCATCATCGCCCCTGCAGCACCTAAAGGCACGCCGATCCATTTTTTGCCATCGGGCTTGAGGTAAGTTTGTGCGGCCGGATAGAAACCGCCATATTTCTTGCCCAAGTACTCACAGAGGTCGGTGACGTCGAGCAACTTGTCAGGATACAGGTTGGCATCGTCATTGGTCGACAAAATAATGTCAGGACCCGCACCTGTGTTGGCCGCGACAGCGGCTTTAGGTCGGACGTCTTCCCAACCTTCGTTGTCGACGCGCACTTCAACGCCCGTCAACTCTGTGAATTTTTTCACATTCACCATGTAGGCGTCGATGTCACCTTGTACAAAGCGACTCCAGCGCAAGACACGTAACTTGGCACCTTTTTCAGGTTTGAAGCTCATGGATTGGGCTTGGGCTGGGGATGAAAAACTCAATGCTCCCGCGCCAAGGGTGGAAGAAGCCGCTGCGACGGACGCTGTGCTTCCTAAAAAATTTCGCCGATTGAACTGCTTCATGAAGAGTCTCCTTAGAGTGGAATAAAACGGACTGACAACGTGGGGAATCAAGCACTTAATCGAAGGCCAGTTTGCGCATCAAACAAATGCGCTCGGCTCATATCGGGCATCAGGTGAATCGTGCTGCCGATTGAAAAATCATGACGCTCTCGGAATACCGCAGAAATTTCAGTTGACCCGTGTCGGCACGCCACAAAGGTGTCCATGCCGGTGGGCTCCATGACCACCACGCGGGCGGCAATGCCCCCTGCGTTGGCCAACGTCAAGTGTTCGGGGCGAGCGCCAAAGACAGCGGGTTGACCCTCTTCACCACCAGCGCCCGATGGCGCGTCCAGCAAGGTGCCGTCTGAGAGTTCAATCTGCGGTGCGCCACCACGGTGACGCACCGTACACGGCAAGAAGTTCATGGCGGGTGAGCCAATGAACCCCGCAACAAATTGGTTCGCAGGATGGTCATATAAAGCCAGAGGCGAACCGGTTTGTTCAATGCGGCCATCACGCATCACCACAATTTTGTCGCCCATGGTCATGGCCTCGATTTGGTCATGCGTGACGTAGATGGAGGTGGTTCGCAGTCGTTGGTGCAACTCTTTGATTTCGCTGCGCATGGCTACACGCAATTTCGCATCGAGGTTGGAGAGCGGCTCATCAAATAGAAACACTTGCGGATCTCGCACAATGGCGCGGCCCATGGCGACGCGTTGGCGCTGACCCCCAGAGAGTTGACGGGGGTAGCGGTCCAGCAATGAACCCAGTGCCAAAATTTCGGCAGCACGATCAACCTTGGTTTGAATGGTGTCCTTACTTTGCTTGGCCAGCTCCAGTGAAAACGCCATGTTTTCTCGCACGGTCATGTGCGGATACAGCGCATAGTTTTGGAACACCATGGCAATGTCACGCGCTTTAGGTGGCAGATCGTTGACACGGGTGTTACCGATGCGAATTTCACCCGCGGTGATTTGCTCCAAGCCCGCAATCATCCGCAGCAGGGTTGACTTCCCACACCCCGACGGTCCAACGAGGACAGTGAACGATCCGTCTTGGATATCGATGTCTACGCCATGAAGGATCGGTACCTCACCAAAACTCTTTTGAACGGATGCAATCGTGACACTGGCCATGTTGAGATTTCCTGGAGCGGGTAGTCTTTATGGCAGTGTCTACTTCTATAGTTCAAGTCAGTATTATGTTTAACCCTATGCAAGTGTCAAAGGCGGGTCATCTTTTCCTGTTGAGTGCTGGTTCTCTGATGAGCTGGTGATGCTTTAATTGGTAATTAATTATTATTTTTAGATGACGAGCCTGGGGGTCGTTAGATCTGCCTCCAGCTTTATGGGGTCAGTTCAGAACGAGGCTTTTTGAAAGGAATTGGCGGAAGCGGTGTCTGAAACTACCCATGTAGTGTCTTGTTAGGTAACGACCTCAAATGCTAATCACTGGCTAGCATCTTAGCCATCTCCCGACAGCAAGTTCCATCGCAAAAACAGTTTTTGCGAAAGATCTTGCACCTAAGACCCTACGCTAACCGCGCAGGGCTTGCTACCACGTACTAAGCACCTGCTGGAGTAACGAATGTGGTAACAAAAGGAGAGATGCATGCAAATGACAGACGTTTCAATAAAGGCTCTAAAAACACCCGGTCGCTACACCGACGACCAAACAAAAGGGTTGCACCTCTGGGTGAAGAAAAACAGCAAAAAGTATTGGATCTTCCGGTACACCAGCGCAGGAAAGCGAAAAGGAATTGGGCTTGGCCCTTACCCAGAGGTCAGCTTAAAGCAAGCACGTATCCACGCTGTGGAGCAACGCAACTTGATTAACAAGGGCGAGGACCCTGTTAACGTCAAAATTGCCACTAAGGCCATCCTCTTGGCCCCAGCAAGAGAAAAATTTCGCGAATTCGCATTGGATTA
>CANBWK010000046.1 GCA_947373105.1 Comamonadaceae bacterium
TTTGATGTCTTCACGCGTGAACACCTGCACCGGCAAGGCCTGTGTCTGCTCTTTGCGCACGATGGAAGACCCCGTGATCTCCACCTTTTCAAATTGCCGGTATTCCAGTACGGAGCTGTTGACATTGACGGGCGGAAATACCTTCTCAGCATGAGGCGCTTCTTGTGCCTTCGCTGCTGTGGTCAACCCAATACCAAATAGCACACCCATCATCAAAGATGCTTTTCGAAAAGAAATGGTTTTTTCCTGCCGCATGCTCGCACTCCCCAAAACAATAATGTAAGTAATACCGTTTATTACATTTTATTGTTTAAAAGAGTTATTTAGAACATTTTTATGCTGTCCGATGGGGTCTGTTGTTTTATTCCCTCATCAGCCCATCACCACCCGCCATAGGTGCAGTACCGCCTCGCACTCGCTTTGCAGCTCAGAAGGCACCACATCGGTCGGCTCTTCATTCAACCGCGCATGGTGTTGCACGCGGCGCAGTTCACGGTAGGCGTTGGCCGCCGCTTCGCCAACCCCTGCGGGGAGCAGGCTGGCTTTTTCGGCACGTTGCAGCAGCGCAATATTGCCGACGTTGTCAGCCAGTTCAGGGTGCTTGGCTGTGTGCAGTAAGACGAGGAACTGCACGGCAAATTCGACGTCGACCATGCCGCCAGGGCTGTGTTTGACGTCAAAACGCGCGGTCTTTTCAGGGTGTCCTTTGCGCACCCGATCGCGCATGGTGACGATCTCTTCTTTCAAGCTTTCTGGCGCGCGCGGCGCACTGATAACGGCATGGCGCACGCCATCAAACGATGCTTTCAAAGTTGACAGGCCGACGACAAAACGCGCGCGGGTCATGGCTTGGTGCTCCCAGGTCCAAGCGGTGTTGCTGCCGCGCTGTTGTTGGTAGTCGGCATAGGACGCAAACGGCGTGACCAGCAAACCGGCATTGCCGTTGGGGCGCAAGGCGGTGTCAATCTCGTACAAATCGCCTTCACCTGTTTTGACGGTCAACCAGTTGATCAATTTGCGCACAAAGGCGGCATAGATTTCTTGTGCGCGTTCATGCGCGTCCTGGTACACAAAAACAATGTCCAGATCGCTGCCATAGCCCAGCTCTTTGCCGCCGAGTTTGCCGTAAGCAATGATCGCCAGTTGGGGCGCTTCGCAGTGGCGGTTTTTAAAGCAAGACCAGCACCATAGGGTGGCGACACGCAGCACCGCGTCGGCCAGTGCGCTCAAGTCGTCGGCCACTTGCTCGATGGTGAGCACGCCTTCAACGTCGCGTGCCAACGTACGAAAGAGTTCCGCATGGTGGGCACGTCGCAGGATATTGAGCAGGTTTTCTTCGTCGTCTTCGCCCGTTCTTTTGAGTGCTGACCAGCGCGATTGCAGCTCGTCCTCAAAATCAGCGGCATTGAAGCGGGTGGTCAGCACATCACCGCCGGCCAGCTCATCGATCACGCCAGGGTGTTGCACCAAATAACGCGCCGGCCAACGGGCTGCGCCCAACAAGCGCAGCAGGCGTTCATGGACGGCAGGGCGCTCAAGCAACATGGCCAAATAGCTTTCGCGACGCAGCAAGGGCTCGATCCAGTCGGCCATGCGCAATACGGCGTCTTCGTTGACGCGGCCTTCTTGTTGCCACTGGGCCGTGCGTTGCAATAAGCGCATCAATCGCGCACGGGATTCTTCGCGCAGCGCATGGATTTTGGGGTTGTCTCTCCAGAGCATCAGCCTGTCTTTGACGGCGCCACTGAACCGCTCGCTCAGGGTTTCCAACTCGGTGTGTTCTTGTGCTGCGGCTTTGCTGCCACATGCTTTATCGGTACAGCCTTGCTCGGCGCGGTCGCCACCCAACAGCACATCAAACTCTTGCGCCACCAGTTCGCGGTGCGCATCCAAGTCTTTGAGAAAACCACACGTGTCCGAGTAACCAAGTGTCTGGGCGATCCAGAATAAGTCTTCGTCCAGCGTGGGCAGCACATGGGTTTGCTGATCATCCAGGTACTGAATGCGGTGCTCTACGCGCCGTAAAAACACATACGCGGCGCTCAGAGCCTGGGCTGTCTGCAGCGACATCAAGCCCGCCTTGGCAACGCGTTGCAAAGCGTCTAATGTGGGGCGTGTACGCAATTCGGGGAACTGTCCGCCGCGCACGACTTGCAGGAGTTGCACGGTGAATTCAATTTCTCGAATGCCGCCTCGGGAAAGCTTGACATCATTGGCCCGCTCTGGGTGACCCGCACTGCGTTTGGCGGCATGGTCCCGAATCTGTTGATGCAAGGTGCGCAAGGATTCGAATACGTTGTAGTCAAGGTATTTGCGAAAGACAAAAGGCAAAACCACCTGACGCATTGCCTGTGTTGAACCATTGACGATGGCGCTGCGGGGCGCAACCACACGACTTTTCATCCACGCAAAGCGCTCCCATTCGCGCCCCTGAACCAACAAATATTCTTCGAGTGCGCCGAGCGAGACCACGCTGGGGCCTGAGTTGCCGTTCGGGCGAAGGGCCAAGTCCACCCGAAACACAAAACCATGCTCGGTGTTCTCACCGATCAGGGCGTAAATCATTTTGACGGCACGGGCAAAGTATTCCTGGCAACTGATCTGACCGCGCCCGGCGGGCGTTCCTGTGGTGTCGCCGTCTTCTTCGTACACATAAATCAAATCAATATCGCTGGACACATTGAGCTCGCGCGCCCCGAGCTTGCCCATACCGACAATCCACAATTCAACCCGCTTGCCGGACGCACCCAGGGGTTCGCCATGGCGTTTGTCCAACTCGGTCAGCGCATGACGGCAGGCCACATCGAGTGCAAACTCTGCCAAATGGGTCATGCTCAGGGTGATGGTTTCAAGCGGCGCTTGCTGATCGCAATCGAGGTCTATCAACTGTGCCAAAACCCATTGGCGGATGATGCGCAGCACAGCCCCTGGGTCGGCTTGCCAAGACGGGTTGTGCGCACACACCGCGTCAAATGCCATCTGCATGTTTTCTCGGTGGGGCACACCCCAAGGCAAAAGTGCCCACACGTCTGCATAGCGTCGTTCTAAACGTTGCCTGAAGCGAGAATACGTCGCTTTTTTTGTTTTTTGCCCTTCCATTGTCGCCAGGGCGGCGTCAGAAGGTTCGCTGCGGGTCATAATTCCTGTCACTTTGTATTGAACGCGTGAATAGTTTCTCGAATGCTGAAATTGCCCCGACTCTCTGCCCTGCCAGCATTGTTGATCCGATGGATCGCATGGGCCATGCTCGGCGTGAGCCTTCTTGTCGGCATCATCTGGGCCCTGCTGCATTTTTGGATTGTGCCGCGAATATCGGACCTGCGCCCGCATTTTGAAAATATGGCGAGCACGACCTTGGGCATGCGCATCAGCATTGGCCAACTGCATGTGGAATCGAACGGCTGGGCGCCGGTGTTTAAATTTGACAATCTCAGCCTACACAAGCCCGACGGCGGGATCGCCCTGACACTGCCCATCGTGCGTGTGGCGGTCAGCGCCAACTCTTTGTTGACCCTGGGGGTTGAGCAATTGGTGTTGGAGGGGGCCGACTTGGACGTGCGACGTACTGAAGAAGGTCGGCTCTTGGTCGCCGGGCTTGTCTTGCCCGACCAAACCAACACGTCATCACCCGCGGCCGATTGGGTTTTTGCGCAAAAGGAGATTGTGCTGCGTGAAGGTACTGTGCGGTGGACTGACGCGTTGTCACTAGAGCCCCAGCGTACGGTCACTATGACGGCCGTGGAGGTCACGCTGCACAACAGTGCCCGACAGCACGATCTGCGACTAAAGGCCAACCCGCCAGAAGGCTGGGGAACCCGCTTCACTGCTTCCGGACAATTTCGACGCGGCTTGCTGTCCATTCACGCAGGCCGCATCAATGATTGGACGGGCACGCTGCACGCTGATTTGCCTGAGGTGGACTTGGCCCCCTTGGGGCGCAGCTTTGCAACCGGCGGAGTCTTGACGTCGGGCCAAGGCCGCCTGGGCGTTGACCTGGACATCCTCCGAGGTCAGCCCACCAAGGCCACAGCTGAGGTGGCATTGAAACACCTGAATTTCGCCTTGGGCCCGCAATTGAGCGCGCTTCGTTTTGACAGCTTTCAAGGCCGCATCTCTGCTCAGCAAGATGCCAAAGGCTTTGAGATCGCCACACATGACGTGATGTTTGACACGCCGGACGACCTCCGATGGCCTGGTGGCAATCTCGCCCTGAATTACACCTACCCGCAAAAACAAACACTGGCGAAAGGTCGCTTAGAAGGTGATCGATTAAGCCTTCAGGCGCTGCAATCCATTGCCACACGACTGCCCTTGAATGCCGAGATGCTCGCCAACATTCAACGCATGCAAATAGCGGGTACCGTTGAAAATCTGAAAGCCCAATGGGAAGGCGAATGGCCTCACTTGAAAAGTTATGAGGCAAAAGGGCGAGTCAATGGATTGACCGCTTCACCTGTCGTGACCGCCGCTACGCCTGGCGCTTGGGCGACCCTGCCTGGCTTGCACAACGCGGTCGCGGATTTTGCTTTGAACCAATCGGGTGGCAAACTGGCCTTGGGTATTGAAAAGGGCAGCGTCACATTAAACGGTTTTCTGGAGTCCCCCCTGATTCCCATCGATCAACTCAAAGCCGACCTCAACTGGGCTGTGAAAGACCAAAAGTGGCATGTACCTCAGTGGCGATTGAAGTTGAACAACAACGACCTGGCCGCCGACATGAGTGGCAGTTGGCGCATGAGCAAAGACCACGGCGGCCCAGGCTGGCTCGATTTACAAGGTCGCATTGCGCGTGCCGATGCCACACAGATTTACCGCTACTTGCCTCAATCGCTGCCCCTCGATATACGTCGGTATGTACAAGAAGCCTTCGTCAAAGGTGAGGTCAGTCAAATGGCGGTACAGATCAAAGGGGATTTGAAAGACCTGCCTTTTGCCAACCCCAAGTCGGGTGAGTTTCGTTTCGCTGGCAAAGTACGCGACTTGCAAATGACGTATGTTCCTGCTCGATCACAAACAGCGGGCGAACCGCCTTGGCCTGTGTTGACAAACGTTAACGGTGATCTGGTTTTCGATCGATTGGCAGTGAAGCTGAGCAATGCCAGCGGAAAAATAGGCAACGTGCCTCTTTCAGGTGGACAGGCCGTCATACCCGATATGACCCGTGCCGCACAGCTTGAAATTACAGCCGAGTCGCGCAATGCATTGGCCAGCGATGTCCTGAGTCTGGTGCAGAAATCTCCCCTGGACCCAATGATTGGCAGCAGCTTGCACGACGCGACAGCAACGGGCAATGTGTCTGGGCGCATCAAGCTCAATTTGCCTTTAATGGCTTTGGATAAAACGCGTGTTCAAGGCAGCCTGGTGTTGGATGGAAACGATCTGCGCATCCTGCCTGAGTTGCCCTTGATGGAAAAAACCCAGGGCAACTTGGGCTTCACAGAAACAGGGTTCACAGTGAGCGCCGGTTTGACGCGCATGCTAGGGGGAACCATGCGCGTAGAGGGCGGCACACGCCCCGCCAATGCCAGCAGCACAGACGCGCCCATCAGCTTGCGCGTACAAGGTAATGTCACGGCACAGGGACTGCAACAAGCCAACGAACTGGCGCCACTCAACAAGCTTGCCCAACGCATGACTGGCGGCACGAATTACAACGGGGTCCTCGCTTTTCGCAGAGGTCACCCCGAAATTTCAATGACCAGTAATTTACAAGGTTTAGGCTTGAATTTGCCCGTCCCCCTGGCCAAAGCAGCTCAAGACGAGATGCCCCTGCGCATGGAAACTCGGGTTTTGAATGACGACAAAGCCAAGCCATTGCGTGAGCAAATCCAGTTGAGTCTGGGCCGCATCTTGTCCGCAACCTATGTGAGAGATTTGAGCGGTGACAAACCGGTGGTGGTACAAGGCAGTGTGGGCTTAGGGCTGGACCGTATTCAGGCGCCCGCACTGCCAGACCAGGGCGTGGTTGCCAACCTGGCTTTAAGCCGATTTTCTTTGGACGAATGGCAGGCCGCGTGGACGGGCTCATTGGACACATCGGCACCTACAAACACCAATGGCGCCTTGACACGCGCTGCTGATGACCTGATTGCCGCCACTTTTTTACCCACTCGCATCGCATTGCAGGCGCAAGAATTTGTGACCCAAGGACGCACACTGCACAACGTTGTGGTGGGTGGTTCCCGGGAAGGTTTGCTGTGGCGAGCCAATTTGGATGCCCATGAATTCAGTGGCTATCTGGAGTACCGGCAATCGTCTGGCGCCAACTTAGGCCGCGTGTATGCGCGCTTGGGGCGTTTGAACTTACCGTCAACTGCAGACAACGTGGTCGAGCAATTGCTTGAAAGCGGTCCCGTCGATATACCGGCCTTAGACATCGTGGTGGAAGACTTGGAGTTACGCGGCAAAAAATTGGGACGCATCGAAATCGAAGCCGTTAATGCGGTGACGTCAGGCCCCCGCAATGCCCCCACAACCGAGTGGCGCTTGAACAAGCTCAACGTCACCGTACCCGAAGCCGTTTTCAAAGCCACCGGCCGATGGGTAACCGCCAAATCGAACAACAGTCTGCGCAGCACGGAGATGAATTTCCGATTGGACATAGACGATGCCGGTGCGCTGCTCAACCGTTTAGGCACGCAAGATGCCATGCGCAGTGGCAATGGCAGACTGGAAGGGCAAGTTTCTTGGAACGGCTCTCCGTTGGTTATGCATTACCCCAGTTTGGCGGGACGTTTCAATGTGAACATTACGCGCGGTCAATTTTTGAAAGCTGACCCGGGGGTTGCGAAATTGCTGGGCGTGTTGAGCTTGCAAGCGCTTCCGAGACGATTGCTATTGGATTTTCGAGACGTGTTCTCTGAAGGGTTTTCTTACGATGTCGTCCGTGGCGATGTCAGTATTGACAAGGGCATGGCCAGCACCAAAAACCTCCAAATGAAAGGTGTCAATGCCCTGGTCCAAATGGAAGGAGCTTCTGACATTGCCAAAGAAACGCAAAATCTGCGGGTTGTTATCTTGCCTGAGGTCGACGCGGGAACGGCATCCTTGTTGGCGGGCATCGCGGTGAATCCGGTGATTGGTTTGAGTACATTTTTGGCGCAATTATTTTTGCGCACACCCTTGTCTAAAGCTGCGATGCAATCGTTCGTTATTGACGGAACTTGGTCGAACCCCAAGGTGACCAAAACCGACACTTTTACCCCCGCTGCCCCCGCTGCCGTTCAGTAATGTCGCTAATTGCCATTGCCTGAATTTTCATGAATAAGCATCTGAATGGGTGGGCACAACTCACTCAGCGCGTTATTTTTCTGTGGCCATTCCGAGACCGCCGCGTGTATCTTTGGGCGGCTTTGGTGGGCTTGGTGGTGGCGGTCTTGATCACATTGGTTTGGCTGGCCGGGCGTTACGAGGCCAGCCAAGTTCAAGCCACCTTGGAGCGCGAAACGGGTGATGCGATCAATGACATTCGAAGTGAGCTGATGCGCGATGTGCAAGAGTTGCAAGCGCTGCACGCCAACTTCACTTCGACCGCCGCATGGGTGCCCGAAGCCATCGGGTTGTTGCGGGATCATCGCGAATGGCTTCGCATGGAATGGCGTGATGCCCAGTTGCATGTGCGTGCTGCGGCAGATTCACCCTTGAGGGCGTCCTCGTTTGTCAGAACGCCCCGTAGCAACGCCCAAAATGAAGTAGTTCAAGCTTGCCAACGGGCTCAGCGCTCCAGCGGCCCGGCTTATTCAAGCAGCTACTTTGTGCCGCAAGTCGATGGCTTGGGCGTGGAAGTCATGGACCTGTGCCTGCCCATGGTCGCACCGGGAGGCCGGGTTGAGTTCGCGGTCATCACCTACAGTCTTCAAGAGATCATGACCGAACGTTTAGGACAGACTTTTGGACGTCGAAATGAAGTTTCATTCAACGAGCCCGACGGCACACGGTTGGCCATTATTGGCAACCATGGCCGTGGCGTGCGCATTTTTTCTGCACAACAATTACTCGATTTGCCCGGGTTGACACTGGTGCTGCGCATGGAAGGTCGCCGGGGTGCGCCAGACCTGTTTCCCAATGTGCTGACTGCTTTGGTCACCGCGATGTCCATTGCCTTGGTGTCTGTTTTGGTGTTATTGGTCAAAGACTCCCGCAGGCGCTTGAAAGCAGAGCGAGACTTGGCCGATGCGCTGGCCTTTCGCAAAGCCATGGAGGACTCACTGGTCACCGGCTTGCGTGCACGTGATTTGCAAGGGCGCATCACTTACGTCAATCCCGCTTTCTGCCAAATGGTAGGCTTTGAACCTGCCGAGTTGTTGGGTCAGAAAACGCCCATGCCTTACTGGCCCCCCGAGATGGTGGGAGAGTATCAACAACGCCAAGCCATCCGTTTGGCAGGCAACACGCCGCCACGCGAAGGTTATGAGTCGGTTTTCATGCGCAAAGACGGTACCCGCATTTCGGTGTTGATCATTGAGGCGCCTTTGATCAATATACTGGGTGAACAAACCGGATGGATGAGTGCATTTCTAGACATCACTGAACAACGGCGGGTAGAAGAAATGTCCCGAACCAGCCAAGAGCGGCTCCAGGCAACGGCAAGGCTGGCCACTGTCGGTGAAATGGCCTCTTTGCTCAGCCACGAACTGAACCAACCCTTGGCTGCGATTGCCAGCTATGCCGCGGGTTCCTTGAATTTACTCAGAGAGCAACAGGCTGATACCGCAGCAAAAACCCTGGTGGACTTGAACCTTGCGCTTGGACGCATCGCAGAACAAGCAGACCGCGCCGGCAAGATCATCAACAGCGTGCACGACTTTGTACGCCGCCGCGATCAAGACCGTGAATCCGTCAGTCCCAAGGCTTTGATCGATGCCATCATGCCCTTGGTTAATTTGCAAGCGCGTAAATTGCAAGTCAAAGTGATCACCAAAATCGACGACAAGCTGCGCACTGTGTGGTGTGATCGCACCATGGTCGAGCAGGTGCTCCTGAATTTGGCACGCAACGGCATGCAGGCCATGGATGGGCCTGATTGCGCTGAGCGGACTTTAAACATCCAAGTCAAACGTGCAGCCTCCAACGAAAACAAACAATGGGTCGAGTTTTCAGTGACCGATCTTGGCAGTGGCATTTCCGAAGAGGTCGCCACGCAATTGTTCACGCCTTTCTTTACCACCAAGGCAGAGGGCATGGGATTGGGCTTGAGTTTGTGCCGTACAGTGATCGAACAACATGGCGGCCATTTGGCATTCGATACCCACGTCCCACGAGGCACCGTTTTTCGATTCACATTGCCCGTGCCGGACCTGCGCGAGACTCACTAGAATCAAAGCATGCAACCGACTGTCAATGCCACCGTGTTCATTGTTGATGATGATGCCATCGTGCGAGAGGGGATGGCTTGGTTGCTGCGCTCTCGTCACCTGATCAGCGAGTCTTTTGAAAGTGCTGATGCTTTTGAGGCCATGCTACAAGGCCATCCATCTCCTTTGCTGAATGGCTTGCCTGTGCAAGCGGGCTGCATTTTGCTGGATGTGCGCATGCCAGGTCAAAGTGGTCTGGCGCTATTTGAAAAGTTGATCACCTCAGGTTTGGCACTGGCCTGGCCTGTGATTTTTTTGACAGGACATGCCGATGTTCCCACGGCTGTGGACACGGTCAAACGCGGAGCTTTTGATTTTTGTGAAAAACCGTTTTCCGACAACGTCTTGGTTGATCGGGTCGAACACGCCTTGGCACTTTCTAAAATACGCATGGATGCGCGACACATTCATACCGAACTACAAACCCGTCTAAGCGAATTGACAGACCGTGAACGCGATGTACTGCGACTCGTGATTGAAGGCTTGCCCAATAAACTGATTGCCGATCAACTCGATATCAGTGTCCGGACAGTGGAGGTTCACCGTTCGCGTGTATTTGAGAAAATGAATGTGAAGTCGGCGGTTGAGTTGGCTAACTTATTGCGCGAGGTGTGAATGCCGCATCATTCCTTGGTATGCGGCAATACCTTGGTATCGGTTGGCGCTGGTAGCTCTTCAGGTGGGCGCGAAACTTCGCCCCTTGTTCGGCCCGAGAACATGGTCCACCACACGATGAAAACCAAAATCGCCAACGCCAACAAGGCCTCCAACAACAACGCAATCATGATCCGACTCCCTTGGGTAACAGGCGTTAGCCTTTTCAACTTGACGTGTGTGCTGATTGTAGGCAGCTTGTGTGGTTGTGGGTGGCTAGCCCCGGCACACTCAACAGCACGCGCCCCAGCGCCTTCTGCCGAGGTGATAACCGGGCAAGCGTCGTCCAACAACCCGTCATGGCTGCCGCCGCCCATCACTCAAGCCAAAAGTCGCTGGATCCCTGCGCCATGGTCCGATTTACCTGGTTGGCCACAAGATACCTTGCAAGAGGCTTGGGCCGCATGGATGCAAAGTTGTCAACGCACCACGACAGCAACAGCGGCTTTGTGCGCGCAGGCGCAACGATTGAATGGTGCCGAACAGCTTGCGCAAAAACAATGGCTAGAACAACACTTTCAGCCTTACAGCGTGGAAACCTTGCAAGGCCAAGCAGAAGGCCTGTTGACCAGTTATTACGAGCCCGTTTTCGATGCCTCACGCCACGTACGTCCTGGATTTAGCGCGCCTATTTATGCCCCCCCAAATGGTCTAGTTCAACGCAAACCCTGGTTCACGCGCGAAGAAATGGAGCGCAACCCCCAAGCCCGCAACGCGCTCAAAGACAAAGCGCTGGTCTATCTGGCCGATCCGGTTGATGCGATGGTGTTGCAAATTCAAGGCTCTGGCCGCATGCGGGTGATGGAGGCGAATGGTCAAGTGCGGACAGTGCGATTGGCGTTCGCCGGCACCAACGAGCAGCCCTATAAAAGCATTGGCTCGTGGTTGCTCGAACAGGGCTTGACGCGGGATGCAACCTGGCCGGGCATCAAAGCGTGGATTGCCAAGAACCCCCAACGTCTCAATGAGCTTTTATGGAAGAACCCACGCATGGTTTTTTTCAAAGAAGAATCTTTGGCTGGTTCAGCGGCTGCACTGGGGCCCAAAGGAGCACAAGGTGTGCCGCTGACAGCTGGGCGTTCAATTGCAATCGATCCCGGCAGCATTCCATATGGCACACCCGTGTGGTTGGTTTCAAACGGCCCCCAGATCCAACTGCAAAAATTGGTGATGGCGCAAGATACAGGCAGCGCCATCGTGGGGGGCGTCAGGGCAGATTACTTTGCCGGCTCAGGCCTCGAAGCCGGTGAGTTGGCCGGGCGACTGAAACAGCCCTTGCGGTTGTGGGTGCTGTGGCCCAAATAGCTCATGTGTAGCGCTTTTCAAGCGCATCAAAGCGGTCCTTTTGGACCAGTGATTGACGCTCTGCAAAAGTTGCAACCAAGTTAGGATCTTCAGGCAATTCGCCATGATCGCGCAGATAGGTCAAGGCTTGTGTCATGCCGCGAATTGCCCCTTGAAGTGCGGCATTCGCATAAAGCACCAAGCCAAAGCCCATCTTTTCAAATTCACTGGCTTTCAGGGTGGGCGTCTTGCCGCCAATCACCACGTTCACCACCTGGGGGCAAGGCAGTTCGGCGCTGATGCGCTGCAACTCTTGGCGACTTTCTGGCGCCTCAACAAACGTGATGTCTGCACCCTGCTCCGCAAAGGCATGCGCCCTCTCGAGGGCGTCGTCAAGACCATGAATCGCCCGCGCATCGGTTCGGGCGATGATGAGAAAGTCACGGCTACTGCGGGCATCAACCGCGGCTTTGATTTTGCCCAACATTTCATCTTTGCTGATGACCGCTTTGCCTGAAAAATGACCACACTTTTTAGGCATGACCTGGTCTTCGAGTTGAATCGCATTGGCACCCGCACGCTCAAGCGTTCGCACTGTGTGCTGCACATTCAGTGCGTTGCCAAAGCCTGTATCGGCATCGACGATGATTGGCAGTTGAACCGCGTCTCGCACCGCCGCCGTGTGCTGCGCCAAGTCGCTCAAACCGATAAAGCCCAAATCGGGAATGCCATAAAAACTGTTGGTGATCCCGGCGCCGCTCAAGTAAAGCGCTTCAAACCCCAGTTGCTCAATCAACCTTGCCGCCAACGCATTGGAGGCCCCCGCAACCAGCATGCCACGGCGCGCCTGCACTTGTTGACGCAGCAAGGCGCCCGGGGTCAGAATGAGGCCACTCATCACTCGTCCGTCATGCCTGAGGCTTTGACAATGGTGGCCAGGCGCGCACGCTCTGCGTTGACGAATTCGTTGAACGAAGCGCGTGAGCCCCCAACGGGTTCAATGCCCATGGTCTTGAGCCGATCGGTCACGGCGGGATTCTTCATTGCGGCATCAATGGCCGCCGCCATTTTGTCCATGATGTCAGGCGGCATGCCTGCTGGGGCATGAAGACCTGCCCAGTGCGCGATCTGTAATTCAGAAAAGCCTTGTTCAACGGCGGTGGCCAATTCGGGGGCGACCGTCATCCGCCGTGTCCAGGTGGTGGCCAAGGCCTTGAATTTGCCACCTTCTTTCAGGTGCGGTAGGGCAACTATGCTGGCCTCGGATGTGGCCGCCACCTGACCACCCATCACGGCGCTGGCGCCCTCAGAACCGCTTTTGTAGGGTACGGGAATGAGTTTGGCACCATAGCGCGTGTTGAGCATTTCAGCCACAAAATGCGGCGTACTGCCAGAGCCCGCGGTCGCAAAGTGAAAGCCTTGGCCGTGCTTGCTGGCTTCCACAAAATCTTTCAAGTTGTGATGCGGCGACTGCGCAGACACCACCACCACCGAAGGCGAGACGGCAATCATGGCCACCGGTACCAAATCGCTGTCTTTATAGGGGTTGTTTTTTTTGATCAAGGGGTTCGAGATGACCCCGGCCGCACTGATCAGAAAGGTATAACCATCCGGTGCACTCTTAGCCACCAAGGCCGAACCCAAGTTACCGCCAGCGCCTGGTTTATTGTCAATGACCACGGGCTGGCCCAGCACTTTAGAGGCCCCTTCGGCTGCCGCACGGGCCATCAGGTCGTTGGCACCGCCAGCCGCAAAAGGGACGATGAACTTAATGGGTTTGCTGGGCCATGCTTGCGCAAAAACCGACCCGCAAAAGGCCGCCACGGTGAGCACAAAAATGCGAAAGCTTCGGGGAACTCTCAAGCGCATAACGGCTTCGGTGTTCAAGCCACACCCAAATAAATTTGGCGAATATGGTCGTCTTTGCTGAGCTCCGCTACAGGTCCATGCCGGGCCACGTGACCATGCTCTAAAACATAAGCACGATCGGCAATACGAAGTGCAGACAAGGCATCTTGCTCAGCCATCAAGATGGCCACCCCGCCATCTCGAATTTGTCGAATGGCGTCAAAAATTTCATGCTTCAGACGGTGAGCAATGCCTACCGAGGGCTCATCAAGCAAGAGCAGTTTAGGTGCGCCCATCAGTGCGCGGCCGATGGCCACCATTTGCTGCTGACCTCCCGACAAGGTGCTGACCATTTGCCCGGTGCGATCGCGCAAGATCGGAAACAGGGCATACACGCGCTCGAGGTCTTTGGCGACCGCATCGGCATCATCTCGCAAGTAAGCACCCAGAACCAAGTTTTTCAAGACCGTCAACTCGGGAAAAAGTCGGCGCCCTTCGGGGCAATGGCAAATGCCCAAGCCAACCACTTGGTGCGCCGGATAGGCATGCAAGGACACCCCATCAAAATGGAGCTTTCCCGTGGCATCCAACATGCGTGAGATGCATTTGAGCAAGGTCGATTTGCCCGCTCCATTGGGGCCCAAAACCGCGACAAATTCACCCGGGGCGATATTCAAACTGACATCTTCCAACGCCAAGGCTTTGCCATACGAGGCGCTCATTTTTTCAATCTCAAGCAGCATAGTCGGCATCCTGTTTTCCGATGTAAGCCTCGATCACTTTGGGATTTTTCACAATGTCTTGTGGCGAACCCGTACCGATCACCTGCCCAAAATCAATGGCCACCACTTTCGATACCAATTGCATGAACTCTCGCAATTTGTGTTCGATCAACATGATGGTCAACCCTTGCTCACGATGCAAATCGCGAATCAAAGTGGACAAGGCCGCAATTTCACCCGAACCCAGGCCAGCGAAAGGCTCATCAAGCAAGAGTAAGCGTGGCTCCGTGGCCAATGCCCGGGCAATTTCCAGACGCCGCTGATCGCCATATGACAGCAGTTCCGAGAGCGTCTCTGCTTTGCCTGTTAAGCCCACTTGTTCGAGCAATTTGTGCGCCCTTTTTTCGAGATCAACATTGGGAACACGGGGCCCCAAGCTGCCAACCATCACGTTTTCGAGCACCGTCAAACCCACAAATGGACGACACAATTGAAAAGTGCGGGCGATTCCCAGACCCACAACTTTGTGCGAGGGGATGCCCAGCAAAGATTGGCCGTCCAACATCACCTGCCCATTGTCAGGTTTGATGAATCCAGTCAACAGGTTGTACAGGGTGGTTTTTCCGGCGCCATTGGGGCCGAGAATGCCCAAGATGTCGCCCTGATGGACTTCAAGGCTGACGTCCTTGACCGCATGCAATCCACCAAAGCGCTTGTCCAAATTGCGAACGCTGAGCAAACTCATGACCGTCCCCCCGCCAAACGATGGCGTATTTTTTTCCAAGTCGGTGCCACCAAGCCTTGTGGCAAGAAAAACAAAATCAAAATCAAAGCCACGCTGTAAATCATCAACCGCCATTCACCAAAATTGCGCAGCATTTCGGTCATCAAAGTCAATAACAGTGCCCCACCGATCGCACCATAAATGGTGGACATGCCACCCACATACACCATGGTGATGATGGTGATCGAGGTGACGACCGCAAACAACTGAGGGCTGACCTGCAACTGGTAATGCGCATACAAGGCGCCACCCATGCCCGCAAAGGCCGCACTGATGACCAAGGATGCAATTTTGTAATAGGTCACATTCAACCCAGCCGCTTGGCAAGTGGCCTCGTCACCGCGAATGGCCTTGAGTATCAAACCCCATCGCGATCGGGCCAAGCCCCCCAGCAACGCCGCCGTAAAGACCAGCATGCCCAGCACAAACCAATAAAAATACAAGGGTGAGCGGATCAGTGGCTCAATGCCGTTGATGCCCTCTTCTCCGCCGGTGTATTCCCAGAAAATCAGCATCAGGCGCTGCATGATCACTGCACCGGACAACATGGCCAAAGCAAAGTAGGGGCCCTTCAGGCGCAAGGTTGGAATGCCCATGATCAAAGCAAAAACCACCGCCGCCAACATGCCCGCAGGCAAACCCCACCACGCATTAGCGCCCCACGTTGTATTCAAAAATCCCGCCGCATAGGCACCGACACCAATGAAAAGAGAATGGCCAAAATTTTCCCGTCCGGTCAGGCCCGACATGAAGTCCCAGCTGACGGACCAAATGCCGTAAATCGCCGCGACCGTCAGTACGCCCATAAGGTATTTGCTGTCAAAAACAAGCGGCAATACCGCCATCAAAGCCAAGGCGACAAGAGCGCCGCCACGGTCTATGTTTTTCAGTTGCATCGCGGCTCCTAACTTCAGAATGCGGCGCGTTTGCCGAAGAAACCTGCAGGGCGAAGGACCAGCATCAACAAGGTCGCTGCCACCGAGACAATTTCGGTCCAGGACGTCGAGATGCCATAAGCCACCAGCGTTTCCGCGTATCCCAACATCAGCGCAGCCACAATGCTGCCAGGGATCGAGCCCAAGCCACCCACCACCACAATGGCAAATGCTTTGACAATCGGAAGCAAGTGCATGGACGGCTGAACACTTAAAAATGGGCCCGCCATGATGCCGGCCAGCGCCGCCAATCCGGCTGACATGGCCATGACAACGCCAAAGATCCGGTCACTCGGAATGCCCATGTACTGCGCCGCCTCCGGGTCTTGCGAAATGGCCAAAATGGCGCTACCCAAACGGGTTTTTTGAATGAACAGGTACAGACCACTGATCGACACCACCGAGACCAGCAAAGTCAGCAGTCGCTGCCCCGCCACATCGACACCCCCGATCACGTACTTCTGATCAATGAAGCTGGGTACGTTGCGGTATTCCGAGCCAAAAGTCAAAAAAAGCGCCTGCTCAACCACCAAAGAAATCGCTAAACTGATCATCAGCACCGCCAACTGGGACTTGCGCATCGGTCGGATCAAAACACGCTCCACCACCATACCAAACAAGGCGACGCCAATCACCACCAATGGCGCCGCCACAATCAAAGGCACCTTGAAGATGGTGGTCAACACATAAGCGCCATACGCGCCCAGAGCATAGAAAGAGCCGTGTGCCAAGTTGAGAATACGGGCGACACCAAAAATCAAGGTGAAGCCCACAGCCAGCATGGCATAAATGGCGCTGGTGACCGCGCCGAAGATCAGAATTTCAAGCACAGTTAACCCTTTGCATAGTGCAAAAATGCTGAAGGAAAAAAGAACTTACTTGGTCAACCAAGGTGGCATGATCATGTTGCCACTGCGCAAGCTTTTTGGCCAAAGGACGACCCGCTCACCTTTGGCTTGCCATTGCGCAAACAACAAGTTCATGAATTTGCCGCCGGCTTTCACGTCATGTGTCTCGTCATATTCAAGGTAGCCCGCCACACCCACCATGCTGGTTTTTTCCAGCTCTTTGATGATGGCGTTGGTGTCAAAGCTCTTGGCACGTTCAATGGCCTGCGCATAGGCATGAACTGAGTCATAGGTGCCAAACGCGGTGTAGACAGGCACCCGTCCTGTGCGCTTTTTGAACTCATCAAAGAACGGCACCGTCTTGGTGGTCAGGGGCGCACGCACCGCAAAGTTAACAGCCACTTGGCTGAGGGACTTGCCGCCAACACGGTCAAAAAAGTCACCGTCTTGGGACTTCACATCAATGCCACCGTAGGGAATTGGAAAGCGCGCGTCGAACCACTGCTTGGCAAAAACGTCACTTGAAGCGTGAGACAAAACGACCACCAAAAACTGGGCATCCGAACTTTTGATTTTGGAGAGCAGCGGGGAGAAGTCGGAAGTCGTGGTGTCAAAAAACTCAACCATTTTCACATCCGCACCGACATCCACCGCCCCCTTACGCAACACGGGGACCAGGTCTTGGACCCACTTGGCGTTTTCGCCAATGATGGCGATTTTCTTCAACCCCAACTCACCAATCAGGTGGCCCGAAATCCACTCGACCAAGCCCTTGGCCTGGTGAACCGCATTGATGGGGCCGGTCCTGAAAATGTATTTGTAGTTTTCGTAGTCCTGCTTGACTTTGGCCGTGATGGCGGGTGACGCAGCACCCACGCCCAGGTAAATTGTTTTAGCAGAAGAAATGTGCGGTAATTGGGCAAGCGTGACACCACTGGTGTAACCGCCCACGATCACATCGACTTTTTCGTCGGCGGTCAACTTCTTGATCGCATTGATGCCCACTTCCGGATTTTCTGTTTCATCTGCCACCACGAAAGACAGTTTGCGGCCCATCACGCCGCCTTTGGCATTGATTTCATCAATCGCAATCTTGGCCGCCTCTTGGGTGTCCCGACCCACTTGCAACTGAACCGCCGTGGTCAGGCCAATCTTGATCGGCCCCTGTTGTGCGTGCGCAGGTGCAAACAAGGCTGCCGCGCTGAGTGCCATGGCGAGCCGGGTAAATGACCGCTTGGAAAAAGTGTGTCCGAACATATTTGTCTCCTCGAAAAATTTGAAGAAATGAAATGGCCCCATGGTCTTTAGACTCTTTTTTCATTTAGACACGAAAAAAATGTCTCGCCAATGTGGTTCGCCCTAATCGCTGATACATGGGCGACAGGCGGGCGGCTGAAGACAGTCTGATTAAGGCTTATGGATTGCACCCTTGTTTTTAATGTGTTTCCAGACTAAGTTGTAGCACTGCTTTCCATGACCCCACCACAAAGTCATTCTTATGAACCATTGGACAAAAAACTGCGGAACTTCTTTTTCCACCGAAAAACAACCGTCTCGCGCATCGCGTGGCATGGTCGTCACCAACCACCCGCTGGCCTCTGCGGCCGGCTCAGAAATGCTGTGCGCCGGTGGCAATGCGGTGGACGCAGCCGTTGCAGCGCTGTTCACCTTGAGCGTGGTCGAGCCGATGATGGTGGGTCTACTCGGCGGCGGATTTGCACACCTTCGTCATCCCGATGGGACGCATACCATCTTGGAGGGCCAAGGCACGTGTCCCCAGGCCGTCGGCCCGCACACCTTCACACATGATCCTTTGGCACCCCCCGGTTCACTCGAAAGCGCAGGTCGCCAGCACAGCTTGGGCCGAGGCGCGGTGGCCACGCCTGGCAACCTGATGGCCTGGTGCCAAATGCTGTCGCGCCATGGTTCCCTGTCTTTGGCGGAAGTGATCGCGCCGGCCATAAAGCACGCCTCTTGCGGATTCAGGGCCACGCAATACCTGAGTGACTGCATTGCCGAAAACGCGGCTGATTTGGCGCTGGACCCCGAAATTTCCCGGCTTTTCTTACCCCAAGGTCAAGCGCTTCAAAAAGGCGATTTGTTGGTGCAAGGCGCCTATGCCGACACCCTGAAGCTGGTTGCACAAGAAGGTGCCGGCGCTTTATACAGCGGGGCACTCGGCCGCGCCTTGTGTGCCGACATTGCAAGTCACCAGGGCTTTTTAAGCCTCAAAGATTTGCGCCGTTACAGCACGCGTGATCCCGCCGCATTGCGCAGCCATTACCGCGGTTTTGAAATCATCGGCCCGCCACCCCCGTGCGCTGGACCTTTGCACATCGGGCAAATGCTGAATGTGCTCGAGGGTTTTGACCTGAAAGCCATCGGCTTCGGTACCGAGCAAAGCATCCACTTGCTCGCAGAGGTTATGAAAATGGCTTTTGCGGATCGCTCTGCGGTCACGGCAGATCCAGACTTTGTCAATGTCCCTATCGAAAAACTGTTGTCAGCCGAATACGCCGCCGAACGCCGCAAGCAAATAAACCTGCATCAAGCACAAACGTGGTCCCCAGGCTTGGCGCCTGCTGAAAGCGCTAACACCACGCACATCACGGTAGCCGACAGTGAGGGGCGCATCGTCAGTGCCACACAGACCATCAATTCGGTGTTTGGTGCGCGCTACATGGTGCCGGGCACCGGCATGATTCCCAACAATTACCTGTACGTTCTCGATCCGAGGCCTGATCGCGCCAACTCGATGGCTCCCGGAAAACGAGTGACTTCGTCCATGGCCCCTTTAATGGTGATCAAAAACGGCAAACCCCGCTATGCACTCGGATTGCCAGGTGGCTTGCGGATCTTTACTTCTGCGCTTCAAGCCGTGATCAACCTGATCGATCATGGCATGAGCTTACAAGAGGCGGTTGAAGCCCCGCGCATCTGGACCCAAGGATTCGAGCTGGAGCTGGAGCCTGCGTTTTCTGAGGCGTTGTATTCAGCACTTCAAACTCGCGGCCACACCGTTCTGGCTGTGCCCAATGTGGGCGGCGGCATGAATGCGATTGAATTTCACGACGACGGCGCGCTCGAAGGCGCCGCCTGCTGGCGGGCAGACGGCACTCCCATCGGTATCGGTGGGGGGTTGGCGCGTAAGGGTGTTCGATTCCTGCCTGAAACGCGTAAAGCCTGAACCGTTCACAGCCATGCAAGGGGTTTTAAATTTATGAACCCAACTTGCCAACAAGCTCTCGCACCAAGCGGTGCAGGGCCTCGCCCGTATGCGCAACACCGTAAACGTAGCGATCGGGCCGAGCGACCAATGCCAGCGCACCACGCTCATCCAACCAGTTGGCAAGCCAGCCATCCCGCTCTTCGAGCTGCATCGAGTGATCGGATACATCGGCATCTTTGTGGCCTAAAACCACACAAACACCCTTCAATGTCAACCAACTCTCCCGCGTCGCTTCATCAAGCCCTTTGAGCCCTTCTATGGATCGGCAAACAATCAAAAAACGTGCACCGACCACATCATCAAAACGCAGCCAGGGGCCCTTGTCTTGCCGCACCCATGGCTGAAGAAGCAAGTCACCCGCGCCTGGCTGAGGGGCACCACGCTCATCGCAATCGATCAACCCGGTCTCCAGGCCCGGGATGAACCGTTGACGCACCGTGACGGCGCGTCCGGCAGCCAGTTCTGCGCCAAGTCTGAGATCTCGCTCGCGCGCAGCCACAGGGTCAAGCTCGCCAATGATCAAACCAAAATCTTTGGCATGCCCGACCACCGTGCGCACATGGCGCTTGCGCTCATCGGTGTAGGTGTTCAATAAGCAAGGCGTCGCCCAGCCGCTCAAGACGGCATCCAGTTTCCAAGCCAGATTAAAGGCATCGCGCACGCCCGCACACAGACCCTGCCCCAGAAAAGGCGGCATCTGATGCGCAGCATCACCGATTAAAAATACACGACCATGCCGCCACTGTTCGACCACCAAGGCATGGAAGCGGTACACCGCGGTCCGACAGTGTTGCAGCCCGCTGGTGTCGACGAATTCAGCCAGCACCCGCCAAACAGCGTCGTGATCTTGGAAATCCTCTGGCGTCTCATGCGGCAGCATTTTGATCTCCCATCGCCTGAGGGCACCCGGACCGACCATGTAAGTACCCGGACGCGAGGGGCGGCAATACTGCACCGCGCGCGCGGGCAATTCAATCGAGCCGCGAATCCAGGCGTCCACCACCAACCACCATTCATCAAAAGCCAAATCCTCGATAGGCGACTGAAGTTGCTTGCGCACGATGCTGGCAGCCCCATCCGCCGCGATGAGATAGCGCGCATGCAATGTCATGCGTTCGCCATCTGACGTCCTGCAAACGTTTGCTTTGACGCCTTTCTCGTCCTGCTCAAAATCAAGCAGCTGATGCGCCAAAAACGTTTGCACATTCCCTGTATGTTCAACCGCACTGCGCAGCTTGGCTTCAAGTTCAGGTTGAACGAACATGAAATTGGGCATCCAGCCCAACAGATCTGGCGGTGGTGCAGGATAAAACCGCTTGATGATCTGGCCATCAAGCCCCAAATAATCCGTTCCGGGGTGGGGTGCCGCAGCCGCAGCAATTTCATCCGCAACGCCTATTTCCTGAAAAATACGCAAGGCCTCATGGTCCGCCGTGATGGCGCGTGGCTTGTCATAGATGTCAGCCGACTGCTCAACGATGGCAACTTGCCAGCCCCGCCGGGCCAACAAGGCCGCAATCGTCGCACCACTGGGGCCATAGCCCACCACCAGAACATCCGTGTCCTGCTGAACGGTTTGTGTATTCATCTCTATCCACCTAGATGCGAGGGGCGCTTCGTATGCGCCACTGCAGCCTAAGACTTCGGGTTACGGGGTCGTGCAATGCGTGATGGTTGGTCAAAGGCGCCCAACCCTCTAGTCAAGTTGTAAGTTCAAACCTTTTGCAGTGTTTGCCCAAATGCGATCTTGCTCTTGCAAAAATTTTACAAATTGCTCTGGTGTTAAGGGGTCTGCCTGAATGCCCAAGCTATCGAATTTTTCCACAACTGACTTGTCTCTGAGCATGCTCGTTGCAGTTTCATTCAAGCGCTTGGTAATCGCGGGTGGCAAACCAGCGGGACCAAAAAAACCAAACCATCCTTGCGCGACAAAACCAGGATATCCAGACTCTGAAACAGTGGGTATGTTGCTGAGAATAGGAACCCGCTTAGAGCCCGTAGTGGCCAGTACTTTCAAACGTCCACTGTTGTAATTTGCAACCGTATTGGTGAGCGAACTTTCAAATGACAACTCAACCACGCCAGAGAGCAAATCCTGCATGGCCGGCGCTGCGCCTTTATAAGGGATATGCACCATGCTAATGCCGGCATCCAGCGACAGTTTCTCGGCAATCAAATGGGGCAAAGATCCAAGCCCCACACTGGCATAGCTGATTTTCCCGGACTGGGCTTTGGCGGCTTTCACCAAATCTGGAAGCGCGTTGTATGGCGTTTTGATCCCTGCCAAAACAGCGCCCGGTGTATTGACAATATTGGTGATGGGCGTGAAGTCTTTAGAAGGTACAAAACTCAAGGTCTTTTGGATGTGGGGTGCAATGGACATGGCGCTGACCGTCATCACACCCAGGGTGTAACCATCGGGCTGCGCTCTTGCCAATACCGCCGTTCCAATATTGCCGCCGGCTCCCGCACGGTTGTCGACCACGACGGGCTGACCCAATCCCTCGCTCAACCGTTTGGCTAACTCACGGGCCACGAGATCCGTTACGCCACCGGGTGGAAATGGGACGATCATGGTGATAGGTTTGACCGGATACGCATTTGAGTTTTGCGC
>CANBWK010000047.1 GCA_947373105.1 Comamonadaceae bacterium
TTTGAAACGAGAATGGACGAAAGCATTCCTTGCAAGAACAACGTTCTGGGTGTTAAAGGGGTTGGAGAATTGGGCACGATTGGCGCCACACCCGCCTTGGTCAATGCGGTCGCCGATGCCTTGGCTCGCAATGGTGCATCCGCGGTATCGCCCCATCTGCAAATGCCCTTGACGGCTTTCCGCCTTTGGGGACAGCTCCAGCAATGACAGCCGACTAAGTATTTTTCCTCACACTGAGGCTCCATACAATACTGTTTTTTTGATAAAATCATCTAAATGATCGATTCTAAAAAAAACCCGCTAGCAGAAGCCTACTTCCGGTTTTTGCAATTGGCCAAGGCATTTCAATCTGACAATGCAGACATTGAAATGGACGCCAATGAGCGGGCCATGTTGGATGCCGTCGCTTTGTGCTGGTATGAGGGGAACCCTATGACCGTGCGAGAAGCCATCGCCTTAGACCATTTGGGTTCGCCTGCGACTTTGCACAAGCGAATTACCCGTTTGCGCCAAAAAGAATTGCTGATCGCCTTCAATCAGGAAGGCGATCGCCGCGCTAAGTACCTGATTCCTTCCGAAAAAACACTTCTATTCTTTGGCCATTTAGGCCGCAACATGCAAAAGGTTCAACCGGCAGTCGCCCAATGACCCAAGCCACCCGACCGGGTGGCTTTTTCAAGTATCCGCTAAAAAGAGCGCTTGCAAATCGCTCAAAAAATCGAACCCCAAAGCGGTAGGCCAAACACGCTCAAAGTCGCGTCCGATCAGGCCTTTTTGCTCAGCCAGTGTCAAACCCTTTTGCAGGCTCGTGATGGGCAGTCCCGTGCGCTCGGTGTAGTCACTTAACTTGAATCCCTCTTTCAGCCGCAGTGCATTGAGCATGAACTCAAACGGCAGTTCCAGGCGGCTCACGTCCTCGCTGCGCGTGACAGGCAAACCTTGCAGGGCCTGGTCCATGTACTTTTGGGGATCTCGAAAACGCACTTGCCGCACCACACGGTGGGCAAAAGTGAGCTTGCTGTGTGCGCCTGCGCCTATCCCTAAATAGTCCCCAAACTGCCAGTAATTCAAGTTATGCCAGCACTGGTGGTCTCTTTGGGCATAGGCTGACACTTCGTAGCGTGCCAACCCATTGTCCGCCGTCATCTCGGTGATGCGGTCCATCATGGCGTAGGCCAAGTCATCTTCAGGCAGAGCGGGGGGGTATTTGGCAAACACCGTGTTCGGCTCGATCGTGAGGTGGTAAATGGACACATGCGGCGGCTTGAAAGACAAGGCAGTTTCAACATCTTGCTCAAGATCTTGCAAACTTTGACCGGGCAAGGCGTACATGATGTCCAAATTAAACGTATCAAACGCAGTAGCCGCTTCTTCTAAAGCGGCCAGGGCCTGCGCACGGTCATGAACACGGCCTAAAGCTTTCAAATGCGTGTTATTGAAACTTTGCACGCCAATCGACAGACGCGTCACGCCTGCAGACCGAAAAGCTTTGAAACGGTCTTTTTCGAAAGTACCGGGGTTGGCTTCCAAGCTGATCTCGCAGTCGGCCTCCAAACGCAAGCGGGCGCGAATGCCACCAATCAATCGGTCGATAGCTTGCGGTGAAAACAGGCTGGGTGTCCCCCCACCAAAGAAAATGCTGTGCACCGGTCGACCCCAAACCAAAGGCAAACTGGCCTCCAAATCGGCCAACAAGGCATCAACATAAGCGCTCTCTGGAGGCTCAGAGGCGCCACCCCGCCATTCATGTGAATTGAAATCGCAGTAAGGGCATTTCTTCAAGCACCAAGGCAAGTGAACGTACAAAGACAAGGGCGGCAGTGAAGCAAATTGCAACACGCCAGGTCGCATGGCGTGCATCACATCCAGCGCCAGAGCAGCAGGATCTTCTGCGCCTTCAGGGCGAATCGGAATCATGCCAGCCAACGCTCTTGCATCAAGGCCAGCATGCTTTTGGCCGCCGCACCACGGTGGCTGTTGGCATTTTTGACATCAGCGGGCAATTGGGCGAAGGTTTGGCCAAATGCGGGTAACCACATCACGGGGTCAAAACCGAAACCATTCTTCCCGGCACGCGCTTGAGTGATTTCGACCACCACACGGCCAACGGCAATCAGGGGCTCAGGGTCCTTGGCCGAACGAACCGCCACCAAGGTGCTGACCATGGCGGCACGGCGGTTGGTGAGTCCCTGCATTTGCTCTAACAATGCGGTGACATTGTGGTCGTCCCCTTTGGGGTAACCAAATTGAGTGGCGTAATACGCGGTGTCCACACCGGGTAAGCCACCAAAAGCATCCACACACAAACCCGCATCGTCGGCCAAGGCGGGCAGACCGCTGACCAAAGACGCATGCCTGGCTTTGGCCAAAGCGTTTTCGACAAAAGTACAGAAAGGCTCAGGGGCTTCAGGAATCCCCAACTCCCCTTGCCTGATCAATGCCACATTCAGCTGGGCAAACATCGATTGCAACTCGGCCAACTTGCCGGGGTTGTTGGATGCCAAAACAATTTTCATGACTTCAAGAACGCGCCTGGGTTTGCATCACGATCAGCTCACCAATGCCCTTGTCGGCCAGGGCCAACAAGCTGTCCATTTCTTGTCGAGTGAAGGCCACGCCTTCGGCCGTACCCTGCACCTCGACAAAGTGGCCCGCACCAGTCATGACCACGTTCATGTCGGTGTCACAAGCAGAATCCTCCACGTAGTCCAGATCCAGCAAGGCCTGCCCGTCTTTGATGCCAACCGAAATCGCCGCCACATGCGCTGTGATCGGCGACTCGGTCAATTTGCCTTGCGCTATCAGCCAAGCCACTGCATCTTGCGCCGCCACAAAAGCACCCGTGATGCTCGCCGTGCGTGTGCCGCCATCGGCTTGCAATACATCACAATCCAGGTGAATCGTGCGCTCACCCAGCTTCTTCAAATCAAACACGGCACGCAATGAACGCCCAATCAGACGTTGGATTTCTTGCGTGCGGCCGCTTTGCTTGCCGCGAGCGGCTTCGCGATCGCTGCGGGTGTGGGTTGCGCGTGGCAGCATGCCGTATTCGGCTGTCACCCAACCTTCACCGCTGCCTTTTTTGTGTCCAGGTACTTTCTCTTCAACAGAGGCTGTGCACAGCACCCGCGTGTGACCAAACTCAATCAGGACCGAACCTTCGGCATGGATGGTGAATCCACGCGTGATACGCACGGGACGAAGTTGGTCATTGGCACGTTGTGTGCGCACATAAGCTGGTGTTTGAGGAGTCATGGCTCGAGTTTGAGATAATGGGTTGTTTCGTGCTTTGCGCATGGGCTTTCACCATGGGCTTTTGCATTGGCACCGGACAAGGGTCCGGGCCGAACCAAGGAACAGTTTGATGCCAGTTTACAGTATGACCGGTTATGCCAGCGTGCAGCTCAATATGCCTGCCGCAGAGGGGGCCGCCGAGTCGCGCAGCACCACTGCGCAGCGTTTGGGACTGGAAATAAGATCGGTCAACAGCCGTTTTCTAGACCTGAGTTTTCGCCTCCCAGATGAATTGCGTCAATTCGAACCCGCCTTACGCGAACTGATGACCCAGCACATCAAACGGGGCAAGGTTGAAGTCCGCGCCGTGGCCGACAGCGCCGAAGGCGCGACGATAGAGCCGCCAACCAGTGCATTGCAGCGCTTATTGCATTTACAAGACAAAGTACAAACTTGGTTGCCCGGTGCACGCGATCTGAGCGTCTCCGATGTGCTGCGTTTGGCCAGTCAAGAGCGAGGCGGCAGTCCCGTGACTGAGTCGTCCTTGATGCCGCTCGCCCTGCAGGCTGTCCAAGCCCTGTTGTCTGCCCGTGAGCGAGAAGGCGCACGCCTCGCCACCATGTTGCAAGACCACATTCAACAACTGCGCGCCTTGGCCAAGGCGGCAGCGCCCCTGATCCCCCAATTGGTCGAGCAGCAACGCAACCGTTTTTTGGATCGCTGGAAAGACGCGATGGCCCTGACAGATGGCGCCACCTTGCCCGAAGCGGCGCAAGACAGGGCCTTAACAGAAGCCACTGCCTTTGCGATCCGCATTGATGTGGCTGAAGAGTTAACGCGAACAGTCTCCCATCTGGATGAAATCAGCAGATTGATCTCCAAAGGGGGTGATATGGGCAAGCGTTTGGACTTTTTAATTCAGGAACTGCACCGCGAAGCCAACACCATGGGATCCAAGTCAGCGGCACTGGTGTTGACCAAAATTTCAGTTGATATGAAAGTGCTGATCGAGCAAATGCGCGAGCAAGTGCAAAACATTGAATAAGACCTGATTCAACAGAACGACATATGGAATACCCAGGAAACCTCTACGTCGTGGCCGCACCCAGTGGCGCCGGCAAATCGAGCTTGGTGAATGCGTTGCTTGAGCTCGACTCCAACGTGCAACCTTCGGTGTCACATACTACGCGTGCGCCTCGCGGGCAGGAAAAACACGGGCGCGAATACTTTTTTTCTTCACAGCAAGAGTTTGACGCCATGGTGCATGGCGAGGCCTTTGTCGAATGGGCGCATGTTCACGGCCACCGCTACGGCACATCCAAAAAGATGATTGAAGAGCGCATGTCTCAAGGTTCTGACGTGGTCTTGGAAATTGACTACCAAGGTGGCTTGCAAATCAAAAAAATGTACGCCAATGCCATTTTGATCTTCATTCTGCCCCCCAGTTGGGAAGAGCTACGCTCTCGCTTGGAACGCAGAGGGGAAGACGCGCCCGACATCATTGATCTGCGCATGCAAAATGCTGCTTTGGAGATGGCGCAAGCCAAAGAATTCGACTTTGTTATAATCAATGAAGTTTTCGAGCGCGCTTTGTTCGACCTCAAGACCATTGTTCATGCCCAAAGGCTGAAGTATCTGGCCCAGCGCCGCGCCAGGGCAGACACATTCAAAGCCCTGCACATCGTTTAACGGTTGACCGTTCATTTTTCACCTCACTTTTTCCGGAGTACTTCATGGCCCGCATCACTGTAGAAGATTGCCTGGAGCAAATCCCCAATCGCTTCCAACTCGTTTTGGCCGCTACTTACCGTGCTCGCATGCTCAGTCAAGGCCATACGCCACGCGTAGAGAGCAAAAACAAGCCTGCAGTCACAGCATTGCGTGAGATTGCAGCAGGCAAAGTCGGCATTGAAATGCTGAAAAAAGTTCCTTAATACAGGTCTCGGCCTACTCTGGCCAACTGTCCATTTCGATGTACAGCCATCTGAAAGCCCCTCTTGAGGGGCTTTTTTGTGGGTTTTTAATTTTGGATCGCCAAGCTTGCGGCCTAGCGTTACATTTGAGGGCATGAGCGCAGTAACTTCTTCCCTTTCACCCGCGCCCAAAAAGGGGGCGTCAGGGGTGCCTGCGTCTCAACCCGGGCCTGCAGCGGCAAATGCCGCCGCTGCCAGCTTTGCGGCATTGACGGCCAAACTGGACTATCTGAGCCCTGCCGACATCGAATTGGTACGCCGTGCCTACCGCTTTGCCGACGAAGCGCATCTGGGACAAATGCGCAAAAGCGGAGAACCCTACATCACCCACCCGATATCGGTTGCCTCACAGTGCACAGAATGGAAACTAGACGCACAAGCCTTGATGGCGGCCTTGTTACACGATTCAATAGAAGACTGTGGTGTTTCAAAATCCGAATTGATTGAGCGCTTTGGCTCTCCGGTGGCTGAACTGGTCGATGGTTTGACCAAATTGGAAAAGTTGGAATTCAACACCCGCGAAGAAAACCAAGCTGAATCATTCCGCAAAATGTTGCTGGCGATGGCGCGTGATGTGCGTGTGATCCTGATCAAACTGGCAGACCGCACCCACAACATGCGCACCATGTCTGACATGCCGCGCAACAAATGGGGTCGGATTTCATCTGAAACACTTGAAATTTATGCCCCCATTGCCCATCGATTGGGCTTGAATCAGACCTACCGTGAACTGCAAGACCTGGCCTTCAAGCACTTGATGCCATGGCGCTACGAGGTACTGTCAAAAGCTGTCGCCCGCGCACGCAATCGCCGACGCGACCTGATTCAAAAAGTAAAAACAGAACTGGAAAATACATTCAGCAAAGCGGGCATCCAAACCCGCATCAGTGGACGGGAGAAAACCCTTTTTTCGATTTATCGAAAGATGGATGACAAGCACCTGAGTTTTGCCCAAGTCACCGATATTTATGGCTTCAGAGTGATCTTGCCTACGGTCATCGACTGC
This sequence comes from Comamonadaceae bacterium, assembly GCA_947373105.1. GTDB lineage: Bacteria > Pseudomonadota > Gammaproteobacteria > Burkholderiales > Burkholderiaceae_C > Limnohabitans_A. Next base: position 6,214 of record CANBWK010000047.1, read on the forward strand.
TACACCGCACTGGGCTTGCTGCACCAACTTTACAAGCCCGTTCCAGGTCGATTCAAAGACCACATTGCGATTGGCAAGGTCAATGGCTACCAATCGCTCCACACGACCTTGGTAGGCCCTTCAGGAGTGAACGTAGAGTTTCAAATCCGAACCGAACCTATGCATGCGGTGGCCGAATCAGGCGTTGCAGCCCATTGGCTTTACAAAGCACATGCTCTGGGCGGTATCAACGCGGAGCGATTGGGAACGCAATGGTTGCAGTCCTTGCTCGACATTCAAAAAGAAACACGGGACGCGGCCGAATTTTGGGACCATGTCAAAGTCGATTTGTTTCCAGACGCGGTGTATGTATTCACACCCAAAAGTAAAATCATGGCCTTGCCGCGTGGTGCCACGGTGGTTGATTTTGCCTATGCTATCCATAGCAACATCGGCGATCATGCGGTCGCCTCAAAAATCAATAATGAGCAGGTGCCACTGCGCACCGAGTTGAAAAACGGTGACGTGATCGAAGTGATCACAGACCCAGTCTCTGCGCCGAACCCTGCATGGCTGGGTTTTGTGAGGACCGGACGGGCCCGTTCCAAAATCAGGCACTACCTCAAAACCATGGCCCAGACAGAGTCCATGGAGTTAGGTGAAAGGTTGCTGACGCAAGCCCTGAGGGCCGAAGGCATCGACAAACAAATTGACGAGTTGAGCAAGCGACGTCCATTGTGGGACAAGTTGATGCGATTTACGGGCAACCGCAACCGACAAGACCTGCTCACTGACATTGGTTTAGGAAAGCGTATTGCCAGCATCGTGGCCAAACGCATGGCCACCTTGTTGTCCGAGATTGGTGAAAAACCCGATGCGCTGCTGATGACGCGTGAGCGCTTCATGGCCCACGAATCGGTCTCACAAGGCGCAATCACCTTAGATGGCAGCGAGAACGCTTCCGTCACCTATGCCAAATGTTGTCACCCAATTCCAGGCGATCCCATTTTGGGCTACTTAGGTCGCGGAGAAGGCTTGGTCGTTCACACCAGCACATGTGGAGTTGGCAATAAGCTGCAGCAAAAAGACAGCGAACGATTTATTGGTGTCGAATGGTCGGATGACCTTATGCGCAATTTTGAAACGGGCATTGAAGTCACTGTCGTCAATGGCAAAGGCGTATTGGCCCGTGTTGCTGGGGCCTTGGCTGCGGCTGAATCCGACATCATTCATGTGGACATGGGCCAAGAAGCAGCCCAAGACAGTGCGGTGTTGCGTTTTGTCATTGCTGTTACTGATTTAACCCACTTAGAGACTGTCCTGCGGCATCTCAAACGCACGCCTTCTGTCGTGCGAGCAGAACGATTGACCAGCATCAGTTGATCAATTCGAGGGTTCAGGTGCATGTGGATACTCAACGTGCAATACCTCGATGGCGATTACACCCGTTGGGGTGACCAACTTCAATACATCTTCAGTTCGTGCCTTTAAAAGGGTACGGGCAATGGGTGAAATCCAGCTTACTTCACCTTGGCTGCTGTCAGCCTCATCGATGCCTTTGATGGTGACCGTCCGTTCGACACCGTCGTCTTCCACGTAGGTCACTGTGGCGCCAAAGAATATTTGATCATTCCCAAAGTGCAAGGAAGGCTCCACAATTTCCGCCACCTCCAACCGCTGGGTCAAAAATCGGATCCGACGGTCAATTTCACGCAAGCGTTTTTTGCCGTAATGGTAGTCACCGTTTTCAGAGCGATCACCATTGCTTGCAGCCCAGTGCACAATGTCCACGATCTTGGGGCGCTCATCGTCCATCAATGTGAACAATTCAGCACGCAAACGGGCGTAACCGGCAGGCGTCATGTAGTTACGCGCACCCGATGGCAATGAAGGTAATGCGATTTCGTCGTCATCTTCACCATCTGATTCACGTGTGAATGCTTTGCTCATCAAGCACCCTCTGTCTTTACCGCACAGGCCATGCAGCATATTGAATACACAAATGAAAAAGCCCGCAACACATGTTGCGGGCTTTTCAAAGTTGGTGCGGCTGGCAGGAATTGAACCCACGACCCCTTGGTTCGTAGCCAAGTACTCTATCCAACTGAGCTACAGCCGCTGAGCTTTAAATTATAGCACAAGATTTGAGAGAACAGTCTTAAAACATCGCTATCGAGCGAGCGCTTCAGAAACACGCTCGCAAAAACCATTGATCTGTGAACCGTCGATCCAGCGCACGACCGACACCAACTCTTTTTCGGGATCTGTCCAGACAAAGGATGCGCCTGCGCCAATGCAAAAGTAACTCGACTCTGACGCGGCTTGGCTAATGCCTCTTTGTGTGTTGAGCCATACCAACAGGCCATACCAAGGCGCTATGGTGCAAGGCTCTTGTAGCTTTTGCACCCAATCGGTCGACAACACTTGTCGAGATCCAACACGGCCTTTGTTGAGCAGCATTTGACCTATCAAAGCTTGATCGACACTCGAGATCGACATACCCCCGCCCCAGTGCGTGCCGCCAGGTACAGACTGCATGCGCAGTCCATCTATGTCAACCCAACTGTTATGGTAACCCTCCCACTTCCAGTTGTCGCTGACACCGCATGGCTGCGCAATGTGTTCATTGAACACATCTGGCAAAGGACGGCGAAACAGATGCAATAGGGCCAAAGCCAACTGGTTGATGCGTACATCGTTGTACTCCCAATAGCTTCCAGGTTTTTGCAAAGGTCTTGCGTCGCCCTTGATACCCGTGGCAAGAGTAGGTTGGTATTGCAAATGACGGTAGCGGTCCACTTGGTCAGGGATGCCAAAACAACTGCCCTCCCATTCACTGGTTTGCTGCAACAAATGCATCCATGTCACTTGCGCATTGTGCGAATTTTCAAAACCAATACCTGTAACTTGTCGGTGCACCGGTTGGTGAATGTCTTTAAGCAAACCTGTATCGAAGGCGACGCCAGCGAGCATTGCCAAGTAGGTTTTGGCAATCGAGAAAGTCAAGTCGGCACGCTGTGGCTCTCCCCATTCGCAGACTTTCTGTCCAGAGACATGAATGACACCGCTCACTCCACCACGTGGGTGCACAGGACCCAGAAGTTGATTCCACGGCGGTGGATCGGCTTTGTGGATGCCGAAGTTGTCTAGGTTCTCACGGCTCCAACTGGTTTCATGCGCACAGACGAAATCAATCGCCTCTTGAAATTGGAGTGTCATCATTCCGCGGTTGCACCTGACGCAGTCACGGCTTTGCCCCATTTGTCGGTTTCCAGCGCAATGGTTTTAGCAAAATCTTCAGGTGTGCCCGGAATGGGTAAACCGCCAAGTTCAGCTAAGCGTTCCCGCATTTTGGGATCGGCCAGGATGCGGTTGATTTCTTGATTGATGCGATCCACAGCTTCACGAGGCACGCCCTTGGGCATGCCCACCCCAAACCATGCGGTGGCCTCGTAGCCCGGTACAGTATCCCCCACCGTAGGGGTCTCAGGCATGGAGGGTTCACGTGTTTTGGATGTCACCGCAAGGGCGCGAATACGTCCCGATTTGATATGCGGCACAGAAGACGGTAAGTTATCGAATAAAACATGCACTTGACCTGCAATCAAATCGGTCAATGCGGGGCCTGCACCTTTGTAGGGAATATGAGCCATAGTGCATCCCGTCATGTATTTGAAAAGCTCACCTGACAAATGCACAGAGGTTCCACTGCCTGACGATGCCATGTTCACCTTGGTGGGATTGGCTTTGCAGTAGGCAATGAATTCAGCCACATTTTTAACAGGCAGACTGTTGGTAATGACCATCACATTGGGCGTGCGCACAATACCAGCAACGGGTGTGATGTCGCGAATGAAATTGAAATTCAACTTTTTGTACAGCGTGGCATTGATACCATTCGCAGGATTGACCAGCAACATGGTGTAGCCATCGGCTGGCGCATTGACGACAAATTCAGTGCCGATATTGTTGCCACCACCGGCCTTATTCTCAACGATCACTTGTTGACCCAAACGCTCACTCAAGGCTTGAGCAACAATGCGTGCGAGCACATCAGTTGTTCCTGCAGGTGGGTACGGAACCACCCATTTAATGGAACGGCTGGGATAGTCAGCAGCCCAACTAGTGCCCATATTGAATATCAAGCCAACGAGCAACGCTGCGGCCCATGCAAATCTGCGTTTCATATCAAGGTCCCTCTGTACATGTTAAAAAATTTGTACCTGTGATTCAGGCACGCGTCAACGGGTGGTGCGACTGTCAGGACTTTTTCCATGGCATCCATCAAAAAGGTTTGATCAGTTGCAGTTTGGGAGTGGGAAATGGATATGCCCTTGTAAAACTTATCGGGGCAAGAGTCGATTTTGCTGCATGCGTTCAATCCAATAGATTAAGGCATCTTCGGTGTCCATGCATCCATGGAAACCATGCTGATGCAACTTAATCGGGCTCAGTACTGAATTCGCAGGATGCTCCAACCCAAAGGCAAGGGAACGATCGGTAAACTGCCACGAGCTTCCAATCAGTTGTTCAAGTGAGAGATTGCGCAACCCATGCTTTTGCACCAGCTTTTGCCACAAAGCTTCTTGCTTGGGCATCACGGAGGCCAGTTCCATGGGCACACTGGGCCCTGCCTGCATGTCAAATTTTTGTGCAATAGAACCCCAGATGTCATGCCAGACCAGCGTGTCGCCATTCACCACGTTGTAAGTTTCATTGGCTGCAATTTCATGGGTTGCTGTGAAGTGCGCGGCTTGCGCAATCAGCCGACTGTCGCTTGCGGCATTGACGCATCGACCCCCACCTGGAAAATTCAAGGGTTGCCCCATTTCACGCATCAAGGCCGCATAGGCGCCAATTGCCGGCACAATATTCATGGGACTCGACACTGCGTATCCGAGGACCAATTGAGGGCGCAAAATAGAGAAAGTCCAACCGGAATCCGGTTGCCGGGTACGCAACAAATCTTCTTGTAACCAATAAAAGTTCTCATGCCAGTGCCGCGGCCAGCGCTCTTTGGCAGGCACAGGTGCGGGTTCAACATGGCCACCGTAGGCTTTGGTCCCTTGCAAGATGGTGATATGTCGCAAGCCCTTGGCTTTGGGTGTGAGTGCATCCAATAGGTTGCGCAGCATAGCTTCGTTGACAGCCATTTGCCTTGGATCTCGCCAACCAGCCACGAGTTCAGGCAACTCATACAACGCTGAAAACAACACATGTGTGACCCCTGTTAAGTTGGCCGCAGCAGATTCACAGGCCTTCAAATCGCAAAGATCTACGGGGACATGAACAACACCATCAGGCAGGGCGACAGGCCGTCTGGACAAGGCCATCACTTGCCAATCGGGCAAAGAGGCAAAGTACTCCGTAGCAGCCATGCCAACAACACCACTGGCACCCGCAATCAGTATTGTGTGTTTTTTGCTCGACATACTTTTACCCTTGTTTCCATAAGTTCTTGACCATGCAACTTTTCGCGCAAGGCACCAGGTACTTCGATTTCAAAGCGTGATAGAGCCGCAAATAAAGCCTGACCTTAACTGGCTTAACATAAACTTCGTGAGAAGCCACCTCTGACGCCATGGAGACAAACTTGAATAGTGTTATCCCTAGGTTCGCAAAGTACTTCGTTACATGACTCTGCTTCACAAGACCAGTGGCTACTTTGCCTGTTGAGCTGCGAACAAATAAAGCGCACCATGAGATCAGATGGACTGTCGCTCAGTTGTTTGAGCATCTGGCTGACACATCTCAATAATGGCCACAAACTTTGGCAAACTTGAAATAACTTGGAAGGTCTTTGCAATGAGTCAATCTTCAAGATGGAAGCAACGCCCGCCCGGATCTAATTGGGGCGACTTTGGCCCTGATGATCAATATGGCCGAATGAACCTTCTGACCCCAGAAAAAGTCAAACAAGGTATTCAAGAAGTGCAGGAAGGAATTACCTTCAACTTGAGCTTACCTTTGGATTTCCCAGGTGGCAATGTGTTGAATCCGCGCAGGCTACCACCTGTTTTGCGACCCACTGTTCGCAACGGCAAGCCCAACCTGAATTACCAACTCTGGTGTGACGATCCTGGTTGCACTGACGTTATAAGTGATGACCTGGTCATTATGCATTTGCAATACAGCACGCAGTGGGACAGCTTTGCTCATGTAGGGTCCATGTTTGATGCCAACCAAGACGGCAAGCCAGAGGCGCTTTACTACAACGGCTATCGCGCAGGGATTGATGTGGTTGGACCCGATAAACCTGAAGGGGCAGGCATTTTTGATTTCGCCAAAATCCCGAGGGAATCCACATCAAATGCAAAGGCGTTGGGTATTGAAAAAATGTCTGAGCGATGCGTACAAGGACGGGCTGTGATGATCGATTTACATGCGCATGTAGGTCGCAAACGGGTCAATATTGATCATGATATTTTGATGGATATACTGAAAAAAGACCATGTCAGCGTCGAGTCTGGCGACATGGTGTGCCTTCATACAGGGTTTGCCGACATGCTTTTAGAAATGGACAAAAAACCCGATGCTCACTTGCTAGAAAACAGTTGCGCCGTTCTTGAAGGACGCGACCCCAAACTTTTGCAGTGGATAACGGACACCGGACTCAGCGCATTGATCGCAGACAACTATGCCGTCGAAGCGCACCCCGCCTCATCTCATACTGGTGCTTGCGCCAGCCTACCGCTTCATGAGCATTGCCTCTTCAAGCTTGGGATTCACTTGGGTGAAATCTGGCACTTATCGCCCTTGGCACATTGGCTGCGCGCCCATCAACGCTCTCGGTTTCTTTTAACTGCGCCCCCTCTGAGACTACCTGGCGCAATAGGCTCGCCGGCGACACCTATTGCAACAGTTTGATATTGATTTTTACCTGTTCACCAAGCAAAAAGCCACTGACCGAAATCAGTGGCTTTTTTCATTTTTGGTGGGCCCACCAGGACTTGAACCTGGGACCAAAGGATTATGCTTACCACCACAGTTTTCACTGCCTGTTTCCAGTTTGTAGTCTGGACTGTCTCTTGTCTTTACGACCTACCCGTACAGTCTCTACACCTTCCAAATATCGCTATTTGGCTTGGCTCGGGATTACCACGCGTTGAAGCACAGGCTTCCCCGAATTTGAGTAGTTCTACATACGAGCAGAGTTAACTTGCTCACATGCAACCCAATCGCAAAAAGCCATGGCACTTGGGGTGCTTTAGGCTTCTTGCTCTTTAAGTCCTCTGCTCTAACCAACTGAGCTATAGGCCCTCATTGCCGATTGTACTTGACACCTTTTAGCGTCCATAAAGTCACTGAAAATTTCTGCACATTAGGAAAACAAGCGAGAAGTAATTTGACGATTGCGGAATGCTTTAAATGGCTCGCAGCTGAAATGACACCAAACATGTTTTATTTTTCACGTCATTCGTTTAAATCATTATTAACATTTAATTTATTAAATACATAGGCTACATTAAATTTGTATTTTTACGCCATGCAAGTAAAATTTGCTTCAAATGCCAGGAATAAAAAATATGAACAGGTCCCACTTACAGCTCATTATTTCGCTTGTTTTCTTACTGTTGGATTCAATGCCCGCCAATGCACTCACGCTGGGTCGTCTGCAAGTCAATTCGGCCATGGGGGAACCTTTGAAAGCCGAAATAGAAGTTACCCGATTTTCGGCCGAAGAGCTTCAGGGCTTAACAGCGCGCATTGCGTCTCCCAGCAGCTATCGAAATGATGGGCTCTCTTATAGCCCCACTCTTTCTGGTGTGACCCCGCAAATTGAGATGCGTGGCAACGACCGTCCCTTTATTGTTTTGACCGGAACCAGCCCAGTCAATGAAACCTTTCTGGATGTGATCCTGCAAACAAAGTGGTCAACTGGTGATTTGATCAAAAGATACTCAGTGCTTTTAAACACCAGTAACGACAACCCCGTTCGCCAAACATCAGCAGAATCAACAAGACTGACACCGAGCTTACCCATCATTCCCAAAGAAAGTGATGGGGCTTTTGTATTGAATGAAAAGAAGATCCCAGTGTATCGTTTCGACGCCCCTGCGGTCGCCGCAACCCCCCTCTTGAACTCCCCCTCAGTTGTTCAAGTCAGCGCGGTCAAAGAACCCGTCTCTTCCAAAGCTTTTTTGACAGAGCCGGATTTAACCTCAAGGCAAATGACCGTACTTCAGGGGCAAACCGCATCTCAATTGGTCTTGGCACATTCGCACAGCAATGTGTCACTGTCCCAAATGCTGATGGCCTTGCTCAAACGCAATCCGCATGCCTTCATTGAAGGTAACGTCAACTTGTTGAAAGCGGGCAGCCAACTTCAAATGCCCACAGTTCAAGAGGCACAAGAGATGTCCTCAGCGCAGGCTCGAGAAAATATTGTTCTTCAAAACGATCACTTCAACGCCTATACACGCCGGTTGGCTGAGTCACCGCTGAACTTGAGTGCAAAAAGCTCTGGTCGAGATGTGTCTGGAAAGGTGAGCCGAAACACACCAAAATCTCAAGACACCAACGGTTCATCGCATGACCAGCTGTCCCTGGCGACGGTGACCACCAAAGGGCAGCAACAGACTGAAAAATTAGCCCAAGAGCGCAAAGAAAAAGATGCAAAAGCTCAAATTGAGGCCCTCAAGCACAGCCTTGAACAACTCCAATCACTTTCAAATGGCAAAGATCACACCAAAAACAGCCTAGAACCCAATGCGCCAGTGTTAGAAAACCAGACCTTGGCAAAAATCGACGCCAATGAAAAGGCGCCGCGTAGCTCTGACGAACCCTTTGACATCATGAATATCAGCCAAGAGTTGCAAGTCTGGGCAGTTGCAGCTTTAGCTGGCGTTGCGGCGATATTGATTTGGCTTCTCTTGCGGCGTGGTAACAAGCAACGGACCCATCAGACTGATCTCGGCCCTGACTTGGGACAAGGCAATCAGCATACGGCCAACACATTCGCTCATTCAGGCTTATCGCCTGAAATTTCAAGAATGGATTTGAATTTAAATCCCCACACGCATGCACCTGCACATTCCGGTGCTGAGAACACGGAACTTTCTAAACTCAGATTGGCAACTCAATTGTTAAGCTCTGGCGAAATCGATCTGGCATCTACATTGTTGCGATCTGTCGCATCCACTTCCAGTGGTGATCTTCAGTCTCGTGCAATGAAACTTTTGGCGACGATTCGGTAATTTTTCACTTGGATTTACTCAGGGCATTCCCAATCAAACGCGAAGTAATGTCCACTATCTGGATCATGCGGTCATAAGGCATACGGGTAGGGCCAATGACGCCCAAAGTACCAACCACCTGCCCATCGACCTCGTAAGGGGCTGTGACAACGGACAACTCCTGCATGGGCACAATCTGGCTTTCACCTCCGATGTAAATGCGCACACCTTCGGCCTGACTGGAAACATCCAGCAAGCGCATGATTTGCGTTTTTTGCTCAAACAAATCAAACGTTCGGCGCAAATGCCCCATGTCGCCGGAAAAGTCGCTCACCGAAAGCAAATTACGTTCTCCCGAAATGACCACCTCATCTCGATCTTGCGTGATGGCTTCCGAGCTGAGTTGAACTGCAGCTTGCATCAAGCTGGCGATCTCACTTTGTAAGCTCAGCAATTCTTGTTTGACACGTGCACGGACTTCTTCAATGGCCATGCCCGCATAATGAGAGTTCAGAAAATTAGAAGCCTCAATTAGCTGATTCTGGGCAAAATCACTCTCAGTAAAAATAACTCGGTTTTGAACGTCCCCTTCTGGAGAAACAATGATGACCAAAATACGTTTTTCAGACAAGCGCAAAAATTCAATGTGCCTGAATACCGATGACCTCTTGGGTGCCATCACCACCCCCACAAACTGCGACAGGTTCGATAGCAAATGGGCGGCGTTGGCAATCACTTTTTGCGGTTGATCGGGGGCCAAACTCGGCGCATGAAGTGACTCACGTTTGGCTGTCAACATGGTGTCGACAAAAAGTCTGTACCCCAAGGTGGTCGGGATGCGCCCTGCTGATGTGTGTGGGCTGGCAATCAGCCCTAATTCTTCCAAATCCGACATGACATTGCGGATGGTTGCAGGCGACAAGTCCAAGCCAGAGGCCTTGGAAAGCGTGCGCGATCCTACCGGCTGTCCGTCAGCAATGTAGCGCTCGACCAGCGCTTTGAGTAATAACTTGGCACGATCATCCAGCATGAGGCCATTTTAATGATGTAATTTGCTTATGAAACCCAAATTCCGTCATGTCGCGCTATTTGGCAAGCACCACACCACCATTTCGGGGGCTGCGCTGGAGAGTTCGCGCAGGGTGCTCGACGATGTCGCGCATTTTTTAAGCCGTCAAGGTTGTGATGTCGTGCTCGACCCGGACACGGCCTTGTATGCGGGTTTGTCGCAATACCCGAGCATGACAATCCCTGAAATTGGCGCGCAATGTGATGCGGGTTTGGTCATCGGCGGGGACGGCACGATGCTCGGCATTGGGCGTCAGATTGCCCGCTACGGCTTGCCGCTCATTGGAATCAACCAAGGCCGACTCGGATTCATCACCGATATTCCCATCGATAAATACCAAGAAACGCTTCAGCCCATATTAAATGGCCAGTTCGAGTCCGACGAACGCTGCGTTTTGCATGCCAAAGTTATGCGTGATAACGATTGTGTATTTGATGCCTTGGCTTTGAATGACGTTGTGGTCTACCGGGGCGGCACATCTGGCATGGTTGAATTGCGCGTCGAAGTGGATGGGCGATTTGTGTCCAACCAGCGCGCTGACGGTTTGATCATCGCCACACCTACAGGCTCTACTGCCTACTCCTTGTCTGCAGGGGGCCCCTTGATGCACCCCTCCATTGGCGGTTGGGTGATGGCCCCCATTGCCCCGCACACCCTTTCTAACCGTCCGATTGTCCTATCGGACAGTTCAGAAATCAGCATTGAGGTCGTTTCAGGGCGAAATGCCAGCGCGAACTTTGACATGCAGTCACTGGCTTCTTTACTGATCGGCGACCGTGTCATGGTTCGTCGTTCTGAACACCGGGTTCGTTTTTTGCACCCCGCAGGCTGGAATTATTTTGATACATTAAGAAAAAAAATGCATTGGAATGAGGGAGGCTCCTGAACCGTGGCGCTCAGAAATATCAGCCTGCGCGACTTTGTGATCGTGCGCGAATTGGACCTGGATTTGGAAGACGGGTTTACCGTGCTCACTGGCGAAACCGGGGCTGGAAAATCCATACTGATCGATGCATTGCAACTGGCTCTGGGAGTACGCGCCGACGCCGGCGTTGTTCGAGAAAATGCCAACCGCTGTGAAGTCTGTGCGCAATTCACTGCCCCCGAATCCGCTCAAGCATGGCTAAACGACGCAGGGTTTGAGACCTCTGAAACATTGCTGCTCAAAAGAACCGTGGACTCCTTAGGTAAAAGCCGGGCATGGATCAATGGCAGTCCGGCTACTGCGACGCAATTGCGTGAATTAGGTGAATTTTTGGTGGACATACACGGACAGCATGCATGGCAAAGTCTGACCCGACCAGACGCCGTGCGGGGTTTGCTCGACGCCTATGCACGCATTGACAGCAACATACTCAAGGATTTGTGGTCCCAATGGCGTTCTGCGCAACAAGCGCACGAGCGTGCCCTTGGTGCTCAAGAGAACCTGATGCGTGAGCGCGAACGTTTGAGCTGGCAAATTGGTGAGCTTGAAAAGCTGTCCCCTGGCATTGACGAGTGGGCCACCTTGAATACAGAACACACCCGACTTTCCAATGCACAAGCATTGATAGACGGCTCGCAAATGGCTCTGAATGCCCTCGAATCCGAAGATTCAGGTGGCGCTTTGACATCGCTTTCTCGCGCCGTGAATGCTTTACTGGAACAGGCCCACGTCGAACCCGAATTTCAAGCCCTGGCCGATGTACTTTCATCCAGCCTTGCCCAGGCCGAAGATGCCGCACACTCACTGCACACGTATTTACGCAAGACCGATCTCGATCCTCAACGCTTGGCGCAGTTAGACGAACGCATGGGCCTTTGGATCTCCTTGTCACGTCGCTACAAACGACAACCCGAAGATTTGGCGACTATGTTGCAGGGGTGGCGAGCTGAATTGTCCGCTCTGGACGCTGCCAGTGATCTTGAAAAATTGAATGCATCAGAGAAAACTGCCCTGAAAGCCTGCCTTAAGGAAGCGCGCAAAATATCGCAGCTGCGTTCCCAAGCAGCCCCCAAACTTGCCTTGTCCGTGACGCAAGCCATGCAACAATTAGGCATGCAGGGCGGACGCCTTGAAGTCTCCCTGGAAACCCATCTACTCCCCAGAATCCACGGCCTCGAAGATGTGGCTTTTATGGTCGCAGGCCACGCAGGCAGCACACCCAAACCAGTTGGCAAAGTAGCTTCTGGTGGCGAGCTCTCGCGCATTGCCTTGGCCATCGCCGTGACCACCAGCGAATTGGGCGAAGCCGGTACTTTGATATTCGATGAAGTCGACTCTGGCGTCGGCGGCGCAGTGGCCGAGACGGTTGGCCGCTTGTTGAAAAAATTGGGCCAACACCGGCAGGTCTTGGCAGTGACCCATTTACCCCAAGTTGCCGCCTGCGCCGACCATCATTTACTGGTTGCCAAAGCCGCCTTGGCCGATGGCGTGGCCAGCCAAGTGGCACCCCTTCTCATCGAACAACGCATCAATGAAATCGCGCGCATGTTAGGTGGTGAAAAGTTGTCTGAAGCCACCATGGCCCATGCGCGTGAAATGTTGGGTAATCCGCAAACAGCGGCACCTGTCAGACCCCCTCAGAAAAGGACCTAACCATGGAAATCGTTCTGATCACCGGCATGTCGGGCTCTGGGAAATCTGTCGCATTGCATGCACTGGAGGATGCCCATTTTTATTGTGTTGACAACCTGCCACCTGAACTTCTGATTCCATTTGTCAAACTCGAGCGTGAACAAAAAGAAGAGCGTTTGGCTATTGCTATCGATGTGCGCAGTGCAGCTTCTTTGCCCTTAATGCCCGAGCAGTTGGCTATTTTGCGAGAAATGGGCATGACTGTGAAATCCCTTTTTTTGGATGCCACAACAGACACCCTTTTGCGCCGGTACTCCGAAACCCGCAGGCGTCATCCCTTGTCCGGCAAAGCCAAGCTCGAAGGTGAACGTGCTTTGATAGAGACCATCGAATACGAGCGCGACTTATTGTCCGAATTGCGTGAACAAGCCCACGTCATCGATACCAGTTTATTGCGCTCCGCCCAATTGCAAAGCTACGTGAAATCCATGGTCAGCGCCCCTGCATCGAAACTGACATTGGTGTTTGAATCGTTCGGCTTCAAGCGCGGTATTCCCCTGGACGCTGATTTTGTTTTTGATGTCCGCATGCTGCCCAACCCACACTATGAAAGTGAGCTGCGCCCTCTGACAGGGAAAGATGGACAGATTCAAGACTATCTTGGGAAATTTGCAGAAGTCGCACAAATGAAACAACAAATTCATGACTTCATTGCGCATTGGCTGGTGGCATTAGAGAGGGACCACCGCAGCTACATCACTGTGGCGATTGGCTGCACCGGAGGCCAACATCGTTCCGTCTATTTGGTGGAACAACTGAGCCAGGCTTTTTCAAGCCAATGGCTCACCCTTAAACGCCACCGCGAATTGGATGCGCTGCGCTGATTAAATAGTGTCAAGCAATTTTCGTATGGGCGCAGGCAAGCCCAGTGTTTGCCATTTCAGCCTTGAAATCCAAGCCCCTTGCGTACCCGTTTGGGGTTGCTGATGTCCATTCCAAGCCACACGCACGGGGTGCAAATGTAAATCCTTGTGTGTCAGCACATGGACAAAGGAGGCATCGTAGTGGCACGTCAGCCCTTTCGGCAAAGCCAACCCCAACAACTCGGCAGTGCCAAAAATCGGAAAGCAGTAAAGACTGGCCCACACCCCTTTGGGTGGGCGCCTCTCCAGCCAAACTTCGCCTTGTCTGTTGATCAAACAAAGCAACCAAATGGACTCGCTGCTGCGTTTCAATTTGCGTGTTTTGACAGGAAATTGCAATGGATCTCCTTGCTGTGCCGCCATACACAATTTTTTGACTGGACAAATCAAACAATCGGCTTTACGGGGTAAGCAAACAGAAGATCCCAAATCCATCAGTGCCTGGGTGTAACGCGGCATGGCTGAAGCCAAGTCATCAGTGGGTAACAATTGGTCAGCCAAGTCCCATAAAGCCCGTTCACTGGCGGCAATGGACAAGTCGGCGCTGTATCCCAAAACACGGGTCAAAACTCGCTTAACATTGCCATCCAGAATGGCCGCACGCTTGCCAAAACAAAAAGCGGCAATGGCCGCCGCAGTCGACCGCCCAATACCGGGCAAACTCTGAAGATCAATGGGCTCTTCAGGAAAAGAACCGCCAAATCGGCTCATGACATCCTGAGCACATTGGTGCAAATTCCGCGCGCGGCTGTAATAACCCAGCCCACTCCAAAGACCCAAGACCTCGTCTTGCGAGGCCTCAGCCAAGGCTTTCACATCGGGAAATTGAAGCAAGAACCTGGGAAAGTATTCCAGCACCGTGCTGACCTGTGTTTGCTGCAGCATGATCTCTGAGAGCCATACGCGGTAAGGGTCTCGGGTATTTTGCCAAGGCAATTGATGACGGCCAAATTGCTTTTGCCACTGAATCATGGTGGTTGCAAATTGGGCCACCACATCAGGCTGCGGTACTGTGGCTATTTTTGACATGTCGGACAGAAAAAAGTGGAGCGTTGACCCTGCAAGATTTGTTTGACTGGGGTCGTGCAAACGCGGCAAGCAAGTCCGGCGCGGCCGTACACACCAGCCTCCAACTGGAAGTACCCATTTTTACCCTCCGCACTCACAAAGTCTCGCAAACTGCTGCCGCCTTTGGCCACAGCACGAGCCAGCACCTCGCGAATGGCCTGGTGCAACTTGGCCACACGGGGTTTCGTCAATTTGGCAGCTTTGATGGTAGGTCGAATGCCAGACAGAAACAAGGCTTCTGAAGCGTAAATATTTCCAACACCGACGACCACATCTCCCGCCAGCAAAACTTGCTTGATGGGCGAATTTCTGCGCTTCAAGCCGGCCTGAAATTGTGCGAGTTCAAATCCATCACCCAAGGGCTCAACACCCAAATGACCCAGCAATTTAAACGCTTGTGGAGATTGTTCAGAAGGCGCCCAAACCACGGCACCGAAGCGACGCGGGTCGTGCAAACGCAAAACACCTTGAGTGGTCACCAAATCCATGTGATCGTGTGGACCCGAAGGGCCTTGACTTTCAGAGAAATTCAAACTCCCTGACATCCCCAAATGGATCAACAGCAAGCCCTCGTCCAGATCGACCAACAGATATTTTCCCCGCCTTCTCACACCGGTAATTTGACGAGAGACCAACGCCTGAGGCTCCAAGCCCAAGGGCCAACGCAAAGGTTTACCCATACGCATGGACAGGATGCGAGCGCCGGTAATGCGGGTGGCAAAACTCAGGCGCGTAACTTCAACTTCTGGCAATTCAGGCATGGGGTGAGGGCATAGCCCCGCAAAATATGAGCTGCTCGATTATGATCTGACGATGAATTTCCGGATCCTTTGCTCTGTCTTATCCACTTGCGCCCTCGGTGCATGGGCTCAATCGCTGCCAGCGCCACAGTCCATGCCGGCCCATGCAGCGCAGTCGCAAGCCTCACCCACCCCCGCATCCAAAGCCTCTGCTTTGGATGCGGTGATGTTCTACCAGCTGTTACTGGGTGAACTTAACGCCCAAAACGGAGAGAGCAACACTGGTTTTGCATTGATTCTGGATGCGGCACGCAAATCCAAAGAACCAGAACTTTTTCAACGGGCAGTTGATTTAGCGCTGCAATCACGCGCCGGAGAAGCTGCGCTGCAAGCGGCCCGCACTTGGAAGCAAGTTATCCCTGCTGTGCGGCGGGTGGCCCCACCCTGGGGTAGGTGG
>CANBWK010000048.1 GCA_947373105.1 Comamonadaceae bacterium
GAGCCTGAGAACGTGGGCATCAAGAAAACCCATGGCGTGATCATCGCCACCGGCTCCGAAGTGCAACTGGCCCTGGCTGCGCAAAAACTGCTGGCTGAACGCAAGATCGGTGTGCGCGTGGTCTCCATGCCCAGCACCAATGTGTTTGACCGCCAAGACACCGAATACAAACAAAGCGTGCTGCCCGCTGGCCTGCCCCGCGTGGCGGTCGAGATGGGCTCCACCGACGGCTGGTGGAAATACGGCTGCGCCGCCGTGGTCGGCATCGACACCTACGGCGAGTCGGCCCCGGCGCCTGTGCTGTTCAAACACTTCGGCTTCACCG
Source organism: Comamonadaceae bacterium (assembly GCA_947373105.1). Lineage (GTDB taxonomy): Bacteria > Pseudomonadota > Gammaproteobacteria > Burkholderiales > Burkholderiaceae_C > Limnohabitans_A. Next base: position 326 of record CANBWK010000048.1, read on the forward strand.
CTGAGAACGTGGCCGACACTGTGCACGCTGCGCTGCTGAAGGTCTGAGGGCCTGAGGGCGCTGGTCGGGTGGGATCAGGATACTGAAAGGATCTTGATTTCAAATCCGGGTACGTAACCGATTCGTAACTTATTGACATAGGCATTCACCATGACCATCAAGCTTGGCATCAACGGTTTTGGCCGTATAGGACGTCTGGCCCTTCGGGCAGCTTTGAAGGGGGACTTCAAAGACATACAGGTCGTGGGCATCAACGACCCCAAACCCGCCGACTACCTGGCCTACATGCTCAAGTTTGACAGTGTGCATGGCCGATTTGATGGCACCGTGGAACACGATGAAACCTCATTGATCGTCAACGGCAAACGCATCGCTTTGAGCCACGAACGCGATGCACACAACCTGCGTTGGGGCAAGATGGGCGTTGACACCGTGCTCGAATGCTCTGGACACTACCTGACCGAACCCACCAGCAAAATGCATTTGCTGGCAGGCGCCAAAAAAGTCGTGATCTCTGCCCCGTCCAAAGACGCCATTCCCATGTTTGTCTTTGGCGTGAATCACCTCAAATACGCTGGGGAGACCATCGTCTCTAACGCCAGCTGCACCACCAATTGTCTGGCCCCCGTGGCCAAGGTGATGAACGACAAATGGGGCATCAAACGCGGTCTGATGACCACTGTTCACGCGGCTACTTCAAGTCAAATGACCGTGGATGGATCGTCTCGCAAGGACTGGCGAGGCGGGCGCGGTATCCTTGAAAACATCATTCCCAGCAGCACCGGCGCCGCCAAGGCTGTGGGCGTGGTGATTCCTGAAATCAAAGGCAAAATCACCGGCATGGCGTTTCGCGTGCCGACCTCGGACGTGTCGGTGATTGACCTGACGATTGAGCTGAACAAGGAAGCCAGTTACGCCGAAATTTGCGCAGAAATGAAAGCCCAAAGCGAAGGCAAACTCAAAGGTATTTTGGGTTACACCGATGAAAAAGTCGTGTCCACCGACTTCCGGGGTGAATCTTGCATCAGCGTGTTCGACGCCACCGCCGGGCTGGGCTTGGACAAGACCTTCGTCAAGATCGTGGCTTGGTACGACAACGAATGGGGCTACGCGTGCAAGTGCCTCGAAATGGTACGCGTGGTGTCTAAGAAAAAGTGAACTTCTGCGAAGTTTGCTCTAACCCCCCAAAAACTCACTGCAAGACGGCTTAGCGGGTTGACGTTTCCACAAACGCCAGCACCGTCTCCAGCATGCGCCGCACATGGGGTTGCACCTGCGCTGCGACTGCAGGCAAATAGTCAAAGGGCCAGCTTTCCTGCATATAGCTGCATTGGGTCATCTCCAGTTGCACGGCATGAATGCCTTGCGCCGGGTTGCCGTATTGGCGGGTAATGTGCCCGCCCGTGAAGCGGCCATTGAGAACCGTGGAATGGCCCTTGGCTTGTTTGCCAATGGCCAGCAGCTGCTTGGCCAGAACAGGACTGCAGCTGGCACCGTTGGCAGTGCCCAGGTTGAGGTCTGTCAAACGGCCATCAAAAAAACGCGGCAGCACTGAACGGATGGAGTGCGCGTCCCACAATGCGGCCACGCCGTGTTCGGCTTTCAGCGAGGCAAGCGCTTGCGCGAGTTGCGCGTGATAGGGCTGCCAAATAGCAGCACGGCGCTCGGCGATTTCTGCCTCACCTGGCAAATCAGCCAGGTCACGGTACAGCGGCTGATCGTCAAACAAGTCCACCGGACACAGACCGGTGACGCTTTGTCCGGGGTATAGGCTTGTGCCATCAGGCGGTCGGTTCAGGTCAATCACAAAACGAGAGTGCGTAGCCACCAGGACCGAGGCGCCCAGTTCATCTGCAAAGTCATACAGGCGTTCCAAATGCCAGTCCGTATCGGGCACTCGCTGCGCTTCGTCTGTCAATCGGGCCGCCAATGCCGGCGGCACATGCGTGCCCACATGGGGCATGGAAATCAGCAGGGGGCGTGTGCCCTGGCGGAAACGGAAGGGGGGCTCTGTGGTCTGAAAAGTCATGGCGTGCTTTGAAGTAAGTGTTGACGAGCGGCCACCATGCCGCTCAAGGCGATGTCGTGCAGAGCATGGCGCCCCGCTTGAACCTGTACCTTACCGGCGACCCACACCTGGCTGAGCGCAGATTGGCGGTGGCTGGCAAACACATGGGCCGAGAGCATGGTGTCGGGGGAAGGTAATTCGCGCAACAGGGGATGCAAGGCATCTAACACCTGCATATCGGCTTGCTGACCTAACGCCAGGCCGGCCACCAGACGGGCGCTGGCCTGTGCGCCACCGGCCACTGCAGCCAAGGTCATGGCGGTGGCCACCGAGGCTTGGGTTGGGCTGGCCAACACATTGCGATGGCGTGTGGCCAGGCGCTGGCTGTATTCGAGCAGCATCAATTCTTCGGCAGCGTTGACGCAGGTGTGGCTGTCTGAGCCCACGCCCCAACGTCCACCGGCTTGGCGCCATGTGTTTGCATCAAAAATACCATCGCCCAAATTGGCTTCGGTACTGGGGCACAGGCCCGCCACAACGCCAGTTTGTGCAGCGCGGGTACTTTCATCGGGGCTCATGTGGGTGGCATGCACCAGACACCAACGGGCATCGACCGGCGCGTGGTCAAGCAGCCACTGCACCGGGCGCTGACCACTCCAGGCCAGGCAGGCTTCGACTTCAGCGGTTTGCTCGGCAATGTGCATGTGCACAGGGGCGGTGGCATCCATGGCGTGCAAGCCGGCCAAGGCCTCGCGCAAGCTGTGGGGCGGCACAGCGCGCAATGAGTGCGGCGCCAGGCCCAGACGGGTGCCTTGTGCATCGCACAGTGGCTTTAGCTTTTGCAGTAAAGCCAGCATGTTGTCTGTGGAACGGATGAAGCGCCGCTGGCCTTCGCTGGGCGGGGCAGCACCAAAACCACTGGTCTGGTACAGCACGGGCAACAAGGTCAGGCCAATGCCGGCGCGGGCAGAGGCTCGCAGCAAACACATCGACAAGGCGGCGTCATCGGCATAAGGGCGGCCATCATGGTCGTGGTGTACGTAATGGAATTCGCACACGCTGGTGTAACCTGCCTCCAGCATCTCGACATACAGGCCGCAAGCTATGGCCTCCAATTGTTCGGGTGTGATGGCCGCTGCAAAACGGTACATCAGGCTGCGCCAGCTCCAGAAGCTGTCTTGCGTGGCACCCCGGTATTCGGTCAGACCGCCAAACGCTCTTTGAAACGCATGCGAATGCAAATTAGGCATGCCTGGTAACACGGGCCCCGCAGCGCGAGGGGTGCCCACAGGACAGTTGTCCACCGGATTCACATTCGTCAGCAAGCCTTGATCGTTCCAAGACAGCAGCACATCACGCGCCCAACCTGTGGGCAACAAGGCGTGCTCGGCAAACAGGCTGTGATCGTTCATGTTGCTCTTTGGTGCAAGGCCATGCCATCGACCGCCAAGCGGCCTTGGCGCACCACGCTGCACGACGGGCGTTGACCGAGCCAATAGGCCAGCTCAGAAACATCGCTCAAAGGCCAGAGCACAAAATTAGCAGGGCAGCCCACCGCGATGCTGCCGTGTGTGGCCTGCAGGCCCAGGGCTTGCGCTGCGTGGCGTGTGACGCCCGCCAAGGCTTCGGGCACGGTCAAGCGGAACAAGGTGCAGGCCATGTTGAGCATCAAAAGCAAACTTAAGGTTGGCGAGGTGCCCGGGTTGTGATCGGTGGACACGGCCATGGGCACACCCGCTGCGCGCAGCGCTGCAATGGGGGGCAGATGGTCGTCGCGAAGGGTGAAATACGCACCGGGCAAGAGCACCGCCACAGTCCCTGCTTGCCGCATGGCAGCGATGCCCTGAGCGCTCAGATGCTCAATGTGGTCGCAAGACAGTGCGCCATAACGCGCAGCCAGCGCAGAGCCGCCCATGTCCGACAGTTGTTCGGCATGCAGCTTGACCGGCAGGCCGAGCGCTTGCGCCGCCTGGAAAACATGCTCGGTCTGGGCCAGCGTGAAACCAATGGTTTCGCAAAAAACATCTACCGCGTCCACCAGGCCTTCGGCCGCGAGCGCGGGCATCATGTCGTCACACACCAGCCGGATGTAGTCGTCACTGCGGCCGGCGTATTCGGGCGGCAGCGCATGGGCTCCCAAAAAGGTGGTGCGCACGGTAACGCCCAAAGCCTGGCCTAGGCGCCGGGCCACGCGCAGTTGTTTGCGCTCATGTTCGAGACTCAGGCCATAACCCGATTTGATCTCGATGGCGCAAACGCCTTCGGCCAGCAAAGCCTGCAAACGAGGCACCGCGGCATCGAACAATTCTTCTTCGCTGGCGGCACGCGTGGCTTTGACGCTCGACACGATGCCGCCGCCAGCTCGCGACACCTCTTCGTAGCTGGCACCGGCCAGGCGCATGGCGAATTCGTTGGCGCGTTGACCGCCATACACCAAATGCGTGTGGCAATCGACCCAGCCCGGTGTGACGAGGGCACCCTGGGCGTTGTGCCGTATCTCCTGTTGATAGGGTGCAGGCAAATCAGCATAAGCGCCCACCCAAACGATGCGTCCCTGTTCGACGACGATAGCCGCATCAAACAGTCCTGCAGCACCCGCCTGCGACGCCTCGGGTGCCAAGTGCAGCTGATGCCAAACGCCATCGGCACTAGGCCATAAATGAGAAGAAGACACAGTTTGCATGGTCAATGAAAGTGAATTGCTAACGCCAGCAGCGCCGCGTTGGGGCTCTGAGGTCGCAGTTGCCAAGCCAAAGAAACATCGGTCCACCACAGACCTTGCTGTGGCATGAGTTGTTCAACAAGGCGACCTTCCAACAACCAATCCCCCTGCACCGCCATCAACAGGCCCTGAGGTGCAGCAGGCCAATCGCAGGCACTGCGCACAAGTTGGAGCGAGGCACTGCAAGCAGCACGTCGGGTCATGACGTTGAAATCGTGGCAATCGCCCTGCAACAAATGGGCATGGGTGGGCGCTTCGCCCGCAAAAGCAAAGGGCGCCAAGGGCGTGTTCAGCAAGTGGTCCACCTGGCCATCGTCGCTGAGCAAATGCACGCCACCGCCCCTGAGCAAGGTGATGATGCGGTCGACACCGGGAAAGGCGGAAAACGGCCCATCGCTGGCGATGTGCGCAATGCTCACGCGCCAGTCAAAATCGACCGCACCAGCGCCTGTGCCCGCGCCGGGAGGTTGGCAGACAATCTCGCGCGTTACACCGCCGCCATTCTTCCAGGGCATGGCCGGTAAATCATTCACATGGAATCGGTGCAATGTCATGGTTGGGCTTTTCGGGTCGGCTCAACTGCGCGACAAAATGGCCTGCAGAAAACTGCGGGTGCGCTCTTGGTTGGGCTGGCTGAAAATGGTCGCGGGGGGCCCGGACTCAACAATGCCGCCGGCATCCATGACCACCACCACGTCGGCCACTTCTTTGGCAAAGTCCATCTCATGTGTGACTACCATCATGGTCATACCTTCACTGGCCAAGAGCTTCATGACTTGCAGCACCTCACCTACCAGCTCGGGGTCCAGGGCAGAGGTGGGCTCGTCAAACAGCATGACGCGCGGCTGCATAGCCAGCGCCCGGGCAATGGCCACGCGCTGCTTTTGCCCACCCGACAAACTGGCGGGCATGGCATCGGCCTTGTGAGCAAGGCCCACCTTGTCCAGCAAAGCCTGCGCCTGCTTATCAGCCTGCGCTCGGCTTAATCCGCGCAGTTTGCGAGGGCCCAGGGTGATGTTGTCCAGCACACTCAGGTGCGCAAAAAGATTGAAGGACTGGAACACCATGCCCACGTCTTCACGCAAGGCGTTCAGCTGGGCCTCGGGCAACATGCGCCCTTGGTCCACAACCGTTCGGCCACAGATGTCGACCCGACCGGCTTCGGCTTGTTCGAGACCATTGCAGCAACGCAGCAAAGTGCTCTTGCCTGAGCCGCTGGGACCAATGACCACCACCACCTGCGAAGACAGCACATCCAAGTCAATGCCTTGCAAGACCGCTTGCGCACCAAAAAACTTGTGCAGCCCCCGAATTCGGATGATGGGTTCGTTGGCGGGCGCCAGGGAAACGAAAGGATCGCTCATTGCACCATACCCCCAGCGCGCAGGCGTCGTTCAATATGGCGCAAGGCCAGAGAGGTCAAACCCGTCAATACAAAATACATGAGCGCGATGGCCAGATAAACCTCCAGCGACCTGTAAGTCACACTGATGATTTTTTGACCCTCATGCATCAGGTCATGGATGGTCAGCAACGACACCAGGGCCGAGTTCTTGATCAGCGCAATGAATTCATTGCCCAAGGGCGGAATCATGCGCACCACGGCCTGCGGCAAGATCACATTCAACATGGCCTGTCGGGATGACAAGCCGATCGAGCGAGCCGCTTCCATCTGACCGCGGTCTATCGACTGTATGGCGCCGCGCACGATCTCTGACACATAGGCCCCCGAATAAATCCCTAAACCCAAAACGCCACACAAAAAGGCCGGCAGCATGATGCCAAACTGCGGCAAACCAAAAAACAATATGAACAACTGCACCAACAGCGGCGTGCCCCGGATGACGGCCAGGTAGGCGGTACAAAAGCTGTAGATGGCCCGTCGCTCAGGGTACAGGCGGCCGATGCCAATGAGCAGACCCAGCACACAACCCAAAAGCAAAGAGACACTGGTGACTTGAACCGTCACCACCGCGCCTTGCAGCAACTGGGGCCAGCCTGACCAGACTGGTGAAAAATCAAGATCCATTGTGTGCTGCTGCGGTGCGTGGTTTTACTTGCTGCCGCTGAACCATTTTTTAACAATGGCGGCATACGTGCCATCGGCCTTGAGCTTGATCAGCGCGGCATTGACCGCTTTGGTCAACTCCGGTGTGTCCTTGCGCAGGGCCATGCCGTATTCCTCGACGGTCAACTGCTCATCGAGCACGCGCAGCCCACCGCGTGTGCGCACGTACTGGTAGGCCGCAGGTTTGCCGGTCACGGCCGCATCGGCACGACCGATGTCGACCAAGCTGAACATTTCCTGGTTCTTTTCAACTTCCACACGCAGCACCTTGGGAAATTTTTCAGCCAAATAGCTGACCGACTTGGTGCCCACTTGAACGCTCACTTTTTTGCCGTCCAGATCGGCCAGTTTCTTGATCGCAGTATTGTTGTCCTTAACCATGGCCACCAAACCACCAGCGTAGTAGGGGTCAGTGAAGTCGACTACTTTTTTGCGCTCGTCGGTGATGTAGATGGCCGACACGGCCATGTCAAAACGCTTGGAGATGAGGCCGGGAATCAGGCCCTTGAAATCGATATCGATCCACTCGATTTGTTTGCCCATGTTTTTGGCGATGGCCTCCATCAATTCGATGTCAAAGCCCGTGCGCTTGCCGTTGTCTACAAACTCCATGGGCGGAAAAGTCGCGTCGGTGCCGACGCGCAAGACGTTGTCTTGGGCATGGCTCAGCGTGGCACCCAAGGCGGCTAAGGCCAAGGCGGCATGAATAAAGTGGCGGCGAAGTGTCATGAAAAAGTCTCCTGAAAGTTAGAAGAGTGAGGATAAATCAATGCAAAGGAAGTAAGTGGGATTTTTTTAGCAAAATTCACTTGAGCATGGGCAACTTCAAACCCTGTTTTTTAGCCGTTGTTACGGCAAGTTCATAACCCGCGTCGGCATGGCGCATCACGCCCGAGGCGCTGTCGTTGACCAGCACACGCGCCAGACGTTGAGCGGCGTCGTCAGTACCGTCGGCCACGATGACCATGCCCGCGTGCTGTGAATAACCCATCCCCACGCCACCGCCATGGTGCAGGCTGACCCAACTGGCACCGCCGGCCGTGTTGAGTAACGCGTTGAGCAGCGGCCAGTCGCTGACGGCATCGGTGCCGTCTTTCATGGCTTCGGTCTCGCGGTTGGGGCTGGCCACCGAGCCGGTGTCCAAGTGGTCACGCCCGATCACGATGGGCGCTTTCAATTCACCCGTGCGCACCATCTCGTTGAAGGCCAGACCGGCCAAATGCCGCTCCCCCAGACCCAGCCAGCAAATGCGTGCCGGCAAGCCCTGAAAGCTGATGCGCTCACGGGCCATGTTGAGCCAACGGTGCGTGTGCTTGTTGTTTGGAAAGAGTTCCTTGATCTTGGCATCGGTTTTATAAATGTCTTCAGGATCGCCCGACAAGGCCACCCATCGAAACGGGCCCTTGCCTTCGCAGAACATGGGGCGGATATAGGCAGGTACAAAGCCGGGGAAATCAAACGCATTTTGAACGCCATGGTCGAAAGCCACCTGGCGGATGTTGTTGCCGTAATCTACCGTGGGAATGCCCATGGCCTGGAAGTCCAGCATGGCTTGCACTTGGGTGGCGCAACCTTGCGAGGCGGCTGCTTTCAGTTGTGCGTGCTGTGCGGGATCGCGTTGGGCTTCTTTCCACTGCGCGATGCTCCAACCCGGCGGCAGGTAGCCATTGATCAGGTCATGTGCCGAGGTCTGGTCGGTCACCAGGTCAGGGCGCAAGCCCCCTGCCTTTGCACGGCGCAGCAATTCGGGCTGGATGTCGGCCGCGTTGCCCAGCAAAGCGATCGACACCGCCTCTTTGGCCGCAGTGTGGTGCGCGATCATGGCAAGTGCGTCGTCCAGGTCTTTGGCCTGCTTGTCTACATAGCGGGTGCGCAAACGAAAATCGATGCTGCTTTGCTGGCATTCGATGTTGAGTGAGCACGCCCCAGCCAGCGTGGCCGCCATAGGCTGTGCTCCCCCCATGCCGCCCAGGCCCGCCGTCAGAATCCAACGCCCTGTCCAATCGCTGTTGTAGTGCTGGCGACCGGCTTCCACAAAAGTCTCGAAAGTGCCTTGCACGATGCCCTGGCTGCCGATGTAAATCCACGAACCCGCAGTCATCTGCCCGTACATGAACAAGCCTTTGCGGTCGAGTTCATTGAAGTGCTCCCAGTTGGCCCACTTGGGCACAAGGTTGGAGTTGGCGATCAACACGCGCGGCGCGTTGGCGTGGGTCTTGAACACACCCACCGGTTTGCCCGATTGGATCAGCAAGGACTCGTCTTCGTTCAGGTCTTTGAGCGAAGACAGGATCTGATCGAAGCACGCCCAGTCGCGCGCGGCGCGTCCAATGCCGCCATAAACCACCAGGCTCTGCGGGTTCTCGGCCACTTCAGGGTCAAGGTTGTTTTGGACCATGCGGTAAGCCGCCTCGGTCACCCAGTTCTTGCAAGTCAGTTGAGTGCCGCGCGGGGCCCGCACCACCCGTGTAGGGTCAATGCGTGGGTCTGTCAGAGTGGTCATGGGGGTCCTCAAGAGAACGACAATAAATAGTCAGGTAAAAATGGGGTTGCCGCTGGACTGGTAGCGACTGCCCAAGCGGTATCTGCTGGCCGGGTGCAGGCACCGCACCAAGGTCACGGGCACACCTTGTGTCCAGGTTCGGCGGGTGAGCAATAAGCATGGGTCGGCCGAATCCATCTGCAAACGCTGCGCCTGCTCTGCGGTGGGCAAGACGGAATCGACCACATGTTCGATTTCGTCAAAGGGCACGGTACGCACCAAAAACTCGGAAGGCTGCTGCACGCTAAAGTCTTGCTGCGCATAATCAGGCACCACCTTCGGATTGACATAACGGTCTTCCAACTGGATGGGCACACCGTCTTCCTTGTGCACACACACCGAATGAAACACCGACTCACCGGTGCGCACATTCAGGGCGGAGGCCACTTCCAGTGTGGCGGCAACACGCTCAACCACCAGCATTTCGCAGGCATAGTCGTGACCTCGTTGTCGGATCTCACTGGCCAGGTTGGCTATTTGCAGCAATGTCGATTGCGGCTTTCGCTCGGCCACAAAACTGCCGACCCCTGCCACGCGCACAACCCGGCCTTGGTCCACCAACTCGCGCAAGGCGCGGTTGACTGTCATGCGTGACATGCCAAATTGCGCCACCAGTTCGTGTTCCGATGGCAGGCGGTCGCCCGCACGCAAGCTGCCCTCTTGTATCTTGCGGGTAATGTGGTCCTTGACCTGCTGAAACAAGGCCACGGGTTCAACCTTCGCAGTCTCGATCGCGTGGGCCGTGCGGCCTCTTCTCGATGGCAAGGGCAAAGCAAAGCGTGTCATGGGTCGCAAGTCATTTGATCAATGCGCGTCTGTGGCCATGGCCTCGGCACGAATCTCTTCTGTCAACTGCGCCTTGAGCGCCATGAACTCAGGCGATGTTTTGATCGTGTAATGCCTTGGGTGGGGAAAATTCACCGGCAACTCGGTTTTGATGCGACCAGGCCGAGCACTGAACACGGCCACACGGTTTGCCATGAAGATGGCTTCGTCGATGTCGTGCGTGACAAAGAGTACTGTTTTTTGCGCCGACTCCCATATGCCCAAAAGCAACTCCTGCATCAAGACACGGGTCTGGTTGTCCAGCGCGCCAAAGGGCTCGTCGAGCAGCAGGATTTTGGGGTCATTGGCGAGCGCACGCGCAATCGCGGTGCGCTGTTGCATGCCCCCAGATAACTGCTTGGGAAAGTGCTGCTCAAAGCCGCGCAGGCCCACTTTGGCGATAAAGAAGTCAGCCCGCTCCTTTTGCTCGCGCTCAGGCATGCCGCGTTCGCGCAGACCAAAACGGATATTTTGCGTCACAGTCAACCAAGGGAACAGGGTGTAACTTTGAAACACCATGCCCCGGTCGGCTCCGGGGCCTTGCACCGTTTGGCCGTCAAGCAAAACTTGGCCTGTGGTGGGTTGGTCCAATCCCGCCACGATACGCAGCAAGGTAGATTTACCACAGCCCGAAGGCCCCAGGATGGTGACGAAGTCGTTTTCTCGCACCTCAAAATCCACCGGTGTAAGCGCTTGGGTAGAGAGCCCTTTGGGCGAACTAAAGATGCGGGAGACACCCTGGATGGACAGTTGGCTGCTCACAGAGAACTCCAAGCAAACAGACGGCGGTTGAGCGCCTTGAAGGCGAAGTCTGACACCAACCCAATCAGGCCAATGACAATGATGCCGAAGATGATCTGCCCGGTATTCAAAAGCGCTTGACTGTCGGTGATCATGTGTCCAATGCCCGAAGACGATCCAATCAACTCGGCCACGATCACATAGGTCCAAGCCCAGCCGAGCACCAGACGCAAGATTTCGGCAATCTCGGGCGCGGCACCGGGAATCAGCACGCGCTTGACGATGCCCGACGGATTGGCACCCAAGGTGTAGGCGGCTTCGACCAGGTCACGCCGAGCAGCGCCCACGCACACGGCCACCATCAACACGATCTGGAAGACAGACCCAATGAAGATCACGAGTACCTTTTGCAACTCACCAATGCCGGCCCACAAAATCAGCAAGGGAATAAAGGCAGAGGCTGGCAGATAACGGCAAAAGGACACGAAGGGCTCCAGAAAAGCCTCCACCCCCTTGTGCGCCCCCATGGCAATGCCCAGCGGCACCGCGATCAAAGTCGCCAGAATGAAACCCGCCAGCACACGCCATATGGTCATGCCGATGTCGTGCAGGAAGTTGAACTCCGTGAACAAAAGGACAGCCTCTTGCACCATCGTCACTGGGCTGGCCAAAAAAGTGGGTGAAACATAACCGCCCAGCGTGAAAAACGCCCAGACGGAAAAAAACAAAACAAAAAACCCGGCGCCAAGCAACCAGCGTGATTGCGCACGCACCGGCTCCAATGGCGCCAGTGCGCGGCGATTCACGCCCGCTGCGTTCGTTCGAACCGAAGGCGAAAGGGCGTCTTTCACCGAATTATTTGATGAAGCTGGTGTCAAACATCACTGCAAAGTCGGTAGGCGCCTTACGGATCACACCGGCTTCGAGCAAGATCGCCGCAGCGTCCTTCATGAAGGTTTGCAGTTCACCCGCAAAAAACTTCTGGTTTGCGGCCTTGTCCTGCCAGCGTAAATAGGCCGATGACTTGGCGAAAGCCTCGCCCGGCTGCTTGACTGCAGCACCCATGATCTCATTGGACTTGGCGGGTTCGGCCTTGATCATCTCCAGCGCATCAAAATACGCATTCGCCAGAGCTTGTGCGGCCTTGGGATTGGCCTTGAGCCAATCGGGAGAACAACCCACTGTGTCCATGACCATGGGGTAGTCGAGTGTGGTCGCCAAAATTTTGCCTGCCTGCGGGTTGCTTCGGACGGTGGACAGGTAAGGCTCATACGTCATGGCCGCATCATTTTGACCTGCCACAAATGACTGCGCCGCTGCTTGGGGCGACAAAGTGCTCAACTTGACGTCCTTCATGCTCATGCCATTTTTGCTGAGCATCCAGGCCAGGCCAAAGAAGGGGGCTGTGCCCGGTGCATCGACGCCAATGGTCTTGCCCTTGAGATCAGAAAAATTATTGATGTTGCCCCGCACCGCAATGCCATCAGCCCCATACGACTTGTCCATCTGGAAAATTTGAACAATCGGTACGCCATTGGTGTTCCAGGCCACGTGTGTTTCCACGGTGGTAGCAGCGCACTGGATCGCATTGGATGCCAAGGCCAAGTGACGATCTTTTTGTGGAATCATTTTTAGATCGACTTGCAGACCATGTTTTTTGAACAACCCCGCCTTGTCAGCCAAGGTCAATGGCGCAAAACCTGTCCATCCCGACATGCCCAGCGCCAGCTTGACCTCTTCGGCTTGTGTTTGTAAGGACAAGGTGGCAGTGACCGCACCGGCCAAGAGCAGTGATACGAATTTGACGTTTAACTTGCGCATGAAAGAACTCCTTTTTGTTGATCAAACCCACGCCTTCAGTCACCCTAAACGGCAATGTTCAGCAGGGGGAAAAGCATCACCAACACCCCGTTTGACTTGTATAGACAGGATGGGCACAAAAGAAAAACTGACTCGAATGCAGGAACGAATATCTCCCCAATACTCTGATCAGTAGAAGCATGTTCTTTCTTTTGTCGATGCAAAGCATCAGGAATTACACCAACTTGCTGTCTATACAAATAGGTGTTAGGAGGCGTTTAAGATCCCAACTTGGGCATTCAACGCATTGCACGCCTGCACGTTCACAGCGACCGCGGGTAGGTGCATATTTAGAAGAATTTTGTAAAAGTCTCCGTCGTTTTATTAATTAACAGGCCCGAATCACATCCGCGGCCTTCTCGGCCAGCATGATGGTCGGTGCGTTGGTATTGCCGCTGGTCACGGTGGGCATGATGGAGGCGTCCACCACACGCAGCCCCTGAACACCGCGCACACGCAATTGCGGATCGACCACGGCCATGTCGTCTTGACCCATTCGGCAAGTCCCGACCGGGTGGTAAATGGTGTCGGCGTTCTGGCGGATCCAGTGTTCCAGTTGCGCGTCGGTGGTCGCCTGGGCAGAGGCTGTCCACTCTTGACCATACGCGCTCAAGGCGGGTTGCGACATGATGCCTTGGGCTTGGCGCACTCCTTTTATCATTTGCGCCATGTCTTCGGGATGCATCAAAAACTGCGGATCTATCAAAGGCGCTGCCATAGCATCGGGGCTGGCCAAACGCAAAGTGCCTCTGCTTTGGGGTTGCAGCAGGCACACGTGTACCGAGTAGCCATACCCGAATTGTGTTTTGCGACCATGGTCGACCAACTTGGACACCACAAAATGCAACTGAATATCGGGGTCGGCCAAAGCGCTGTCGGTCTTGAAAAATCCGCCGCCTTCAGCGTAATTGGTCGTCAGCAAACCTTGGCGATGTTGCCGCCATTGCCACAAGCCTTTGAGCATGTCCCAGCCACCCGATGGGCTAATGCCTATCAATTCACTGTGACTTGGCGCATCGGCCACCAAAACCGCATCAGGATGGTCATGTAAATTGGCACCCACACCAGGCAAGTCGCATTGGGTCGCGATGCCCATGGCTTGCAGGTGTGCGCCGGGACCAATACCCGAGCGCATCAACAAAGCCGGTGACTGGAACGCGCCGCCACTGACAATGATTTCACGCCGAGCACTCAGTGTGCGCTTAACGCCGCTTTGAAGTACTTGCACCTGCCGTGCGACACCACCCTCTAAAACAATGCGCTCGGCCGTCACATCGGTCAGCACCTGCAGATTGGCGCGGCCCAAGTTTGGCGTGATGTACGCCTTGGCGGCACTGAAGCGTTCACCGTTGCGGTGGGTCACTTGGTACACGCCAACACCTTCTTGCGAGGCCCCATTGAAGTCGTCGTTGCGCTTCAAACCGGCTTGCACGCCAGCCTCCACAAAACGTTGTGTGAAGACGTTGGGGCGTTGCAAGTCGGCCACGTTGAGCGGGCCACCTTGGCCATGCCATTCGTCATGCAAGCGTTCGTTGTGCTCGGCTTTTTTGAAATAGGGCAACACATTTTGCCAGGACCAACCGGGGTTGCCCATGGCGGCCCATCGGTCGTAATCGGCTTGTTGTCCACGGATGTACACCATGGCATTGGTGGAGCTCGAGCCGCCCAAAGTGCGGCCTCGAGGTTGGTAGCCGATGCGGCCGTTCAAGCCGGGCTGTGGCACCGTTTGCAGCCCCTGCGAGACATGAGGCATGCGCGACATGAGTGCAATGCCTGCAGGGCAATGAATCAACATGCTGGTGTCAGGAGGCCCTGCTTCTAACAGGGCCACGCTGATGCTGGCGTCTTCGCTCAATCGGGAAGCCAAAACGCAACCAGCGGAACCTCCGCCGACCACGATGTAATCAAATGTGATGTCGCTCATGGTCAGCAGAATCGATCAGGCCTTGGCGGCGTCCATGGCCGCGTTGAACGTCGCGCTGGGACGCATGATGGCGATGACTTTCTTCATGTCGGGCAGGTAGTAACCACCAATGTCGACGGGCTTGCCTTGCACGCTGTTGAGTTCACCGATGATTTTCTTTTCGTTGTCGGTCAAGGCTTTGGCCAAAGGGGCAAACTTGGCGGCCAAGTCTTTGTCTTCGGTTTGGGCGGCAAGCTCTTGCGCCCAATACTGTGCCAAATAAAACTGGCTGCCGCGGTTGTCCAACTGTCCGGTCTTGGGTGATGGGTTCTTGTTGTTGTCCAGCAATTTGCCGGTCGCCGCATCCATGGTCTTGGCCAGGATTTTGGCTTTTTCATTGCTGTATTTGATGCCCAGGTCTTCAAAGCTCACGGCCAAGGCCAGGAACTCACCCAAGGAATCCCAACGCAGGTGGTTCTCTTCGACCAGTTGTTGCACGTGTTTAGGTGCAGAGCCGCCCGCACCGGTTTCGTACATGCCGCCGCCCGCCATCAAAGGCACCACCGACAGCATCTTGGCCGAGGTGCCCAGCTCCATGATCGGGAACAAGTCAGTGAGGTAGTCACGCAAAATATTGCCCGTGGCGCTGATGGTGTCCAGCCCGCGCACGACCCGCTCCAGGGTGTAACGCATGGCACGCACTTGGCTCATGATCTGGATTTCAAGGCCCGACGTGTTGTGCTCATGCAGGTACATCTTGACCTTGGTGATCAACTGGGCTTCGTGGGGGCGGTACTGGTCCAGCCAGAACACCACAGGCATGCCGGAGTTGCGGGCACGTGTCACGGCCAGCTTGACCCAGTCACGGATCGCAGCATCCTTGCACTGGCACATGCGCCAGATGTCGCCCGCTTCCACGTTTTCGCTGAGCAGAACTTCACCGGTGTTCAAGTCGGTGATGTTTGCAACGCCATCTTCGGTGATTTCAAAGGTCTTGTCGTGCGAGCCGTATTCTTCGGCTTGCTGGGCCATCAGGCCCACGTTGGGCACGGTGCCCATGGTCTTGGGATCGAACGCGCCATGCCACTTACAGAAGTTAATGATCTCTTGGTAAATACGGGCAAAGGTCGATTCAGGCATCACGGCCTTGACGTCTTTCAAGCGGCCATCAGCGCCCCACATCTTGCCGCCGTTGCGGATCATGGCGGGCATGGAAGCATCGACAATGATGTCGTTGGGCGAATGGAAGTTGGTGATGCCCTTGGCCGAGTCGACCATGGCCAATTCAGGACGGCCTTCGTGACAGGCATGCAGGTCGCGCTTGATTTCGTCTTGTTTGGACTGCGGCAGTGTGGCGATCTTGTTGTACAAATCGACCATGCCGTTGTTCACATTCACGCCCAATTCTTCGAACAACTTGGCGTGCTTGGCAAAGGCTTCTTTGTAGAAAATTTTGACGCAATGACCAAACACGATAGGGTGCGAGACCTTCATCATCGTGGCTTTGACGTGCAGCGAGAACATCACGCCCGTTTTGTGCGCGTCTTCAATTTCTTTTTCATAAAACTCCAGCAGCGCTTTTTTGCTCATGTACATGCTGTCAACGACTTCACGATCGAGCAAGGCCACTTTGGGTTTAAGGACGATGGTTTTACCGCTCTTGGTGATCAACTCCATCTTCACTTCACGCGCGCGGTCCATCGTCATGGACTTTTCGCCGTGGTAAAAGTCGCCCGCGTGCATGTGCGACACATGTGAGCGAGAGGCTTGGCTCCAATCGGCCATGCTGTGCGGATTTTTACGCGCAAACTCTTTGACAGCGCGGGGGGCGCGGCGGTCTGAATTACCTTCACGCAAAACGGGGTTGACGGCCGAGCCGATGCAACGGCCATAACGTGTGCGAATGTCTTTTTCTGCGTCCGTTTTCGGTGCGTCCGGGTAGTCAGGCAAGGCATAGCCTTTGGACTGCAATTCCTTGATGGCCAAATTCAACTGGCCCACAGAAGCACTGATGTTGGGCAGCTTGATGATGTTGGCTTCGGACTTCAACGTCAGCTTGCCCAGTTCGGCAAGGTTGTTTGGAAAACGCTGTGCTTCTGGTAACAGGTCAGCAAACTCACCCAAAATACGTGCCGCCACAGAAATGTCGCTGGACACCACGTCAATGCCAGCCGATGCTGCAAAAGTTTGCACGATCGGCAAGAAAGAAGCCGTTGCCAACAAGGGCGCTTCGTCGGTTAAGGTGTAAATAATTTGGGGTTTGTCAGCTGCCATGGTTGCACTCGTTCTTTTTAAGGGTAGAAAGGAGGGAAAGCGAATACTGTATTCGATCTTGAAACCGACTTGCGGAAATACAGCCGGGGGCGAGTTTTTTTCTCGCAAGTCTTGTTTGTAGTCAAGTGCAATTGCATCAGACTTACGTCCTAAAGTCGGCACTCCCGACCAGCCCTAGTATTAACCCTTAAGTCTCACTGGGCACAGAAAAACCATTCGAATTGAATTACGCTGTTGCGCATGAAATCCACGCCTGCTCTGCTCATCACCCCAGAATCTGATTACCAGACCTTGTCTGATCTGCTGCGAGGCCATGCCCGCTACCAGCCCGACGCCCTGGCTTTGCGTGACGCGAACACCGTGCTCAGCTATGGCGCGCTGAACGAGCGGATCGACCGGGTGGCCTCGGCCTTGCAGCGCGACGGTATCCAGCCCGGTCAAGCCATCTCCATTTGTGCGCTGTCCAGTGTGGACTATGGCTGTGTGTTTTTAGGTGCGCTTCGGGCGGGCGTGGTGGTAGCGCCGTTGGCGCCTTCGGTCACGCCGCAAATCCTCAGCGGCATGTTGCGCGATGCGCAAGCCCGTTTGCTGTTTTTGGACGAAGCTGCACTCGCCTTGGTAGAACCCGAGTTAGACAGCTTGCCTCGCATTGCCCTGGACGGCAGCGCCGCCGGACGCCCTCTGGAAGCCTGGTTGGCACCTGCGCACAGCAAGCCCACTGACGTGACCGTGCCACCCGAGTCTGCTTTCAACATCATTTACTCGTCGGGCACCACCGGCATTCCCAAAGGTATTGTGCAATCGCACGGCATGCGCTGGTCCCATATGCGCAGAGGTACGACCTACGGTTACAGCCCTGAGACACGTTCGCTTTTATCCACCCCGCTTTATTCCAACACCACATTGGTGGTGTTCTTTCCAACGCTGGCTTTGGGCGGCTGCGTGGTGATCATGCCCAAGTTCAACGCATCGCAGTACCTGGTGCTTTGCGAACAACACCGCATCACGCACACCATGCTGGTGCCGGTGCAATACCAGCGGATCATGGATTGCGCTGATTTTGACCAACGCGATCTGTCCTCGTTCCATGTCAAGTTCTGCACCAGTGCCCCATTTGCTGCGGCCCTCAAAGCCGATGTGCTTCGGCGCTGGCCGGGTGCGTTGATCGAGTTTTACGGCATGACCGAAGGCGGCGGCACCTGTATTTTGGATGCCCGCGCACACCCGGACAAACTCCACACCGTGGGTCAACCGTCTGAAGGGCATGACATTCGCTTGATCGACGAAGAAGGCATCGAGCTGCCCCCCGGCGCCACCGGCGAAGTGGTGGGCCATTCAGCCGCCATGATGAACGGCTATCACGGCCAACCCGAAAAAACCCGCGAAGCGGAGTGGTACGACACTCATGGGCGTCGGTTTATCCGCACCGGTGACGTGGGCCGTTTTGACGCAGAGGGCTTTTTGACCTTAGTCGACAGGCGCAAAGACATGATCATCAGCGGTGGCTTCAACCTTTACCCCAGCGACTTGGAGGCGGTGTTGTGCACGCATCCCCAAATCAAGGAAGTGGCGGTGGTCGGTGTGCCTTCGCGCGAATGGGGGGAAACACCGGTGGCTTATGTCGTGCTGCGCCAAGGACAGTCCGTTCAAGTCGAGGAAGTACTGGCGTGGTACCAACAACGCGTAGGTAAAACCCAGCGGCTTTCTGCCTTGCATTTCATTGAAGAGTTGCCCCGCAGTGCCATAGGCAAAGTGCTCAAGCGCGAACTGCGTGACTTGCACACGCCCACAGCACCCTAAAGCGCGCGGTCTTCAAACAGGCACTGAGACAGGGTCGTAATCCATCAAACCGCGGTCTTGCGCGGTACGTCTTTTTTTGCTGGGGTCCTGCAGCGTTTGACCTTCTTCGCGGGACGCAAGCTGGACCAACGTTCCCCGAGGTTTACGCACAGCTTCGTATCGACCCAAAGCCTCCTGCACTGTGGATGACGCGGCAAATGCACGCGCCAAAATAAGCCCGTCCTCGATCGCCATGCATGCCCCCTGACCGAGAAACGGTGTCATCGGATGGGCCGCATCACCGAGCGTTGTAACCCGCCCAACCGTCCAGTTCTGAAGCGGCTCACGGTCACGCAGCCCCCATTTGAAAAGTTCGCCTTGCGGAATGCGGTGGATCAGTTCGAGGAGGTCCGGCTCATAGCCCGCAAACGCCTGCGCAAATTCTTCGTTGGTCGCAGGCGTTGTCCATCCTTCTTCTTCCCACTCGCCAGATTGAACCAGCCCAATCAAATTCATGATTTGTCCACCCCGCAGTGGATAGCAAAGTAAATAACGTCCAGGCCCGGCACTCATGATTGAGCCCCGCTCGCGCACACTGGCCGGCACCAACGCATAAGGAATCAGGGAACGAAAAGCCACCTGCCCTGCAAACTTCGGTGCTTCTCCTGGGAACAAAAACGAACGCACCGCAGAAGCATTGCCATCAGCCCCGACCACGACATCGGAGCGGGCTGAAGCGCCACTGGCGAATTTGACCGTCACACCTGTTTCGTCCTGTTCAAGACCGACAAACTCAGAGCTGGCATGTAAACAATGAGGATCATTGGCCAGCACAGAGGCCATCAAAACACTGTGCAAGTCAGCACGGTAAACGCCCAAAGAAGCGATGCCCACTTTTCGACGAATGTCTTCACTGGAAACCGCACGCAATACCTCACCCGTGGCGAAATGACACGTATGAAAAATGGAGATGGTGCTGGACAAGGCTTCCAACTTTTCATCCACCCCAAGATCATGCAGTGCGCGTCTTGCGTTCGCCGTGATGATGACGCCCGCACCCACCTCACGAATTTCTTTGGCCCGTTCATAAACGGCAACCTGAAACCCCCTGCGCTGCAGCGCCAAGGCCGTTGCCATGCCCCCAATACCACCGCCAATGATCGTGACTTGTGCGTTGAATTTTTCGGTCATTTTTGAATCCTGTGCGTGATAACTGAATCTTATTTAAAAACCAATAGCCTAAATCTGGATCCGAATTTTCTAAGTCCTTACCAACTCAAGTACTGCGGCAGCAAATACCTCTGGCACTTCCTGCGGCATGTTATGACCCACACCAGGCACAACCCGGTGTGAGCGCGCTCCGGTGAACTTATGCGCAAAAGCCTGCGGTTGTGATGGTGCTCGCACACCATCGTCTGCGCCGTCAAAAGTAACAGTGGGGATGGAGATCGGCGGCTGCGTCGCCAGTCGTGCCTCGATTTCTAAATATGCAGGATCTCCCGCAGCCAAAGCAAAGCGATGGCGATAAGACTGAATCACAACCTCAACAAAATCAGGGTTGTCAAACGCAGCGGCACTTCGCTCGAATTCTTCTTGACTGAAGCGCCAGGTCGGCGACCACTGCCTCCACAATAAACGCGTCACTGCGCGCCTGTCTTTTTCCAAGCCGGCGCGGCCACGCTCGCTGTGAAAATAATACTGATACCAAAGCATATGCTCGCTCTCCGGTGTATCAGGCACCATCGCACACGCAATATTCTGGATGTTGTAGCTATTGAAAGACACAAGCCCAGCACACCGTTCAGGCCAAAGCGCTGCGACGACACAGGCAGCGCGGCCGCCCCAGTCATATCCTGCCAACACGGCTCGCGGAATCGCCAAGGCATCCATCAAGGCCAATAAATCAGCGCCAAGCGCTGCCTGCTCGCCTGAACGTGGCGTTTCTGCGCTGAGAAATCGGGTGGCACCAAAACCACGCAGGTAGGGCACGAAGACACGGCAACCTGCTGCGGCCAGAATGGATGAGACTTCAGCATAAGCATGAATGTCATAAGGAAAGCCATGCATTAGAAAGACAGGCTGTCCATCTTGGGGGCCGGACTCCGCGTAGGCAATCTCAAGTACCCCAGCATGAATTCTTTTAAGTGCTTGCATCGCATGGTCTACTGGGTTAAAGAGGAAAATACGCCAGCCGCTTGTCATCCTTCGGCGCTTCCTATTCTGCCATGCCCACATAGACACAGAGCAGACCCGTCACATCGCCTGGATTCGACTTGATGAATCTTTTTTCTTCCAAGACATCCTTTGATAATTAGACGACGTATACGTTGTGCTCTGCGCGCATTCATGCATTTTGGACTCATGCGAAATGCTCCTCTTTGGGCGAGATGGATGACTCCGAAAGGGCCTACGCCGTCACTCGGCAAATCCGACTGAATCTAAGAAAAAGTGAAATGCAGTCATTAGAAATCACCGATAGCAGAGGCTTACGTCCTGAAAACAGCCTGCTTACAATGTGTAAAGAAATTCTTTACACTTCAATTTATGATCGACTCGTTCAAGCACAAAGGACTTCAGGAGCTTTTTGAGAAGGGCACCAGCTCTAAGTTGCAAAAGGCTCTGGCTGAGCGGGCGCTTCGCCGACTCGATGCCATTGACATTGCCAAGACGCCAGAGGCTTTAAATGTTCCTGGTTTTAATTTCCATGGACTTCAGGGCCAGCCAAAGCGCTACAGCGTGCGTGTTAATGGGCCATGGTGCATCACCTTTGAGTGGCAGGGTGAGAACGCCGTCAAGATTGATTTTGAGAATTATCACTGGGAGTGAATGATGCGTAAACGTGTACCGACCCATCCCGGAGCCATCCTTCGGGAAGATGTGTTGCCCAGCTTACCGGGCATGTCCGTCAGCGCCTTTGCCCGAAACTTGGGCGTTTCCCGCCAGACCTTGCACTCAGTTTTAGCCGAACGTAGCG
>CANBWK010000049.1 GCA_947373105.1 Comamonadaceae bacterium
CTGCTGCAGCGCAACAGCGGCAACGAAGACAACCCCCGCATCTTGCAGGCCTTCAACGAGAAGACACCCGACTGGTTGAGCTTCTTCATGTTCACTTACTTCACCGACCGTGACGGCAAGTTCCAACTGTGCGCTTTGGCTGAATCGGCTTTCGACCCCTTGGCCCGCACCACCAAGTTCATGCTGACCGAAGAAGCGCACCACATGTTTGTGGGCGAGTCCGGTGTGAGCCGCACCATCCAGCGCACCGTCGATGTGATGAACCAGCTCAAAACCGACGACGTGGGCAAACTGCGCGCTGCCGGTGTGATCGACCTGCCGACCCTCCAGCGTTACATCAACTTCCACTTCTCGGTGACCATCGATTTGTTTGGCGCCGACCAGTCCTCTAACGCGGCGACCTTCTACAGCTCAGGTCTCAAAGGCCGTTACGAAGAAGGCAAGCGCGTTGATGACCATGTCTTGAAGGGCAACAGCTACAAGATTCTGTCGGTCGAAGACGGCAAGTTGGTCGAAAAAGAAGTGCCGATGCTCAACGCTTTGAACGAAGTGCTGCGCGACGACTACATCACCGACTCCAAAGGCGGCATTGAGCGTTGGAACCGCGTCATTGCCAAGGCGGGTATTCCGTTCAAATTGACGGCACCCCACAAAGCTTTCCACCGCAACATCGGCTCGTTGTCGGGTTCCAAGATCACGCCTGAGGGCCAAGTGGTGACCGATGCGCAGTGGATGGCCCAAGTGGGCGAATGGTTGCCGACCAACGAAGACCGCGCTTTTGTCGCCAGCCTGATGGGTCGCGTCGTCGAGCCTGGCAAGTTCGCCAACTGGATCGCGCCACCCGTGATGGGCATCAACCGTCAGCCTGTGGACTTTGATTACGTTCGGTTTAACTGATTGATCTTCTGATCTGACTGCTGCCTCATGGGTGGGGCAGCAGTCGTCATGACGACTGCATGGTGTGCGCAAAGCATATCCATTGCCGGTAGACTGCATGGACTGCACAGGAGCTGAGCAACGGTATGTCATAACGTTGCGGACCCAGCAGACCCAAAAGACAAAACACCCGAAAGCCATGTCATGAGCACCGAAGCGACCCTGATCAAACAGCACGTCATCGACCCCGAAATTTGCATCCGCTGCAACACCTGCGAAGCCATCTGTCCCATCGGCGCCATCACCCATGACTCGATGAACTACGTCGTCAAGGCGGATATCTGCAACCTCTGCATGGACTGCATCGCCCCATGCCCTACCGGCTCGATTGACAACTGGCGCATGGTGCCCAAGGCCAAGGCCTACAGCATTGAAGAACAATTGACTTGGTATGAGTTGCCCACCGAGCTCAGCGCAGAAGAGCTCGCGTCTGTAGGTGGCGAAGACGCCGCATCGCAATCGGCACAGGCCTCGCTGCCAGATACCGCTTCATTGGCCTCTGTCTCCAGCGCCGCCGTGGTGGCAGGGACCCACTCGGCCTCATGGGGTGCCAGCATCCCGCCTTGGTCTGCAGCCCATGCGTACACCAACTTGTATGGTCCTAAAGCTGCGGAAAAAACCATCACCGCGACTGTGACCGGCAATGCGCGCGTGACCGAAGTCGGCAAGCAGCAAGGCCAGCAAGACTACGACACGCACCACATCGTCCTCGATTTCGGTCTCATGCCATTTCCTGTCCTCGAAGGGCAGTCGATTGGCATCGTGCCGCCTGGCTTGGACGCCAACGGTAAGGCGCACCATGCACGGCAATACTCCATTGCCAGTCCGCGCAACGGTGAAAGGCCTGGTTACAACAACTTGTCCCTGACCATCAAGCGTGTGCTCGAAGACCATGACGGTCAGCCCGTGCGCGGTGTGGGCTCCAATTACATGTGCGACCTGCAGGTTGGCGATAAAGTGCAGGTGATGGGGCCGTTCGGTGCCAGTTTCCTGATGCCGAATCATCCCAAATCCAATATCGTGATGATTTGCACAGGTACAGGTTCTGCCCCCATGCGGGGCATGACCGAATGGCGGCGGCGTCTTCGGGCTAGCGGTAAATTTGAAGGCGGTAAATTGATGCTTTTCTTTGGCGCTCGATCCCAGCAAGAATTACCTTATTTTGGACCGTTGCAACATCTGCCCAAAGATTTCATCGATATCGAATTTGCTTACTCCCGAACACCAGGTCAACCCAAGCGCTATGTGCAAGATGCCCTGCGCGACCGCTCAGCAGACGTTGCCGCTTTATTGAAAGACAGCAACACTTTTTTCTATGTGTGTGGTTTGAAGAGCATGGAAGCGGGCGTGGTCATGGCATTGCGAGATATTGCACAGCATGCAGGTTTGGATTGGGACGCAATCGGTGGAGCGCTTAAAAGAGAAGGGCGATTGCATCTGGAAACTTACTGATCTCAGCCTACAAATACGGCGCATTCCGCGTTCCATTGACAGTACTTGCATAATCTAAGCCTATCTACGATTTTTCAATAATTTCATGAACTTTGACTTGCGCACCATCATCTGGATGGATGCGGTGCTCTATTTGATGTTGCATGGTGCCATTTGGTTTGGGCTGTCATCGCATCGCAACCGGACTGTGGCGCTGTGGAGCGTGTCTGGCATGCTGAGCGCAGTCGGTTTGGCATTCATTGGAAGCCGTGGTTGGTTCCCTGAGGTCGTTGTCAGCTTGGTGGGTCAGTTTTTGATGGCTACGGGTAACTTTGGCCGGCAAATTTCATTGAGATCCTTGGTTGAAAAGCCTTCACGGCACTATGCGATAGGCATGGGACTGTTCAATGCCGTTTATTTGGCGCTGATCATTGTCATGTTCATTGAGCATGCCTCAGACCAAGCCATGATGCTGGTCTTCTATGGTTTTTACACCGTCAACTGCTTTGATTATTTTCTCATTGGCCGTCGAATTAAGGTGGCCAGACTCGCTACCAGCTACAAAGTGGTCATGGCCTCTGGCCTTGTTTTTTCAATCTCGTTGGGTATCAAGACCGTGGCCTTGTTGTTCGGTGTTGCGTCTCCAGGTTTGTACGACATGGGCTGGGATCAGGCAATCGTTTTTGTGGGGCAATTTGTGGCCATCAGCTTGGTCAATGTGGGATTCATTCAGGTGGTGGTTGAGCAAATTCACCAGGGAAAAAGGGATGCGGAGCAAAAATGGGCACGCGAGCAAGAGCGCCGGCGATTGCAGGACAAACACCAAGAAGACCTGACGACTTTGCTCAATGAGCGCGAGGAAATCATCCGGCAGTTGACGCTTTCCAATAAAAGTGCGGGCATGGGTGCTTTGGTGGCCAGCGTTGCGCATGAGTTGAACCAGCCCTTGACGGCCACACTCTTGCATGCTGAATTGATGGGCAGTCATTTAAAGCAAGCCGATTTAGACAAGGCGATGCTTCAGGACATCTCTAAATTCATTGTTCAAGATACGCAACGGGCAGGTGACATCATCCGAAAATTGCGCAATTTATTCCGAATGGGCAAAGGTGAATTCCAGCGCACGGATTTCAAACAATTGATTGTGGATGTTCTGGGCATGACGCAAGCCCAATTGCAGAACCAACAGATTGAGGTCAAGACCCGATTCGCAACGCCATTTGACTTGACGGGCGATGTCACCCAATTGCAGCAGGTGGTGCTGAACTTGATCAACAATGCCATCGATGCGTTGACCATGCTTGAAGACCATCCGCGCCAACTGACGATCGAAGGCGAAAAGGGAGACGGGTATTTGCTCTTGACGGTGACCGACAATGGACCGGGTATCTCACTAGAGAATCAAGAGAATATATTCAGCCTGTTCAAAACATCTAAATCCGAAGGCATGGGTGTGGGTTTGTGGTTGTCCCAATCGATTGTGGAGTCCCATGGTGGGCACTTATCGTTCAGCAGCGTGCCAGGACAAGGATGCACGTTCAGTTTGAAGTTGCCTTCGGTTGATTACGAGATTGTGCGCTGAGACCTCAGCGCACCTAGGGCCAACCCGCGGTCCAGAGTTGTTACCATCCGCAGATGAAACGTCCTTCTCAAACAGTGGCTGTGCTGATGCGCCGAGAGCGCATCAGCGGGTCCATGGCCCGCTGGCAAGCTTGGCGATGGCTGCTGGTGGATGTGGTGACGCACGAAGAAAGTTTCGGGCAGACGCCGCGCTGCCTGCTGCGCACGGAGGATGAGCAGCGCTGGCTGTTTCCCAATTTGGAGGTGGCACTGTATACCGATGATGCCGAAGGTTATTGGCTCAATGTCACCTCGCCTCACCCTTGCTGGTTTGTGCTGTGGCGCACCGATGAGGAACCATGCGAGGAGGGCTATGCCATGGCGAGACCCGAACGAGTGTCTTTGAGCTACCACGATGCGGGGCGCTGGCTGGATGCACAAGAGTCTGTTGATCAAGTGCCGGCCCCTGATGATGTGGTGGACTGGGTGCGTACATTTGTGCAAGCGAACTACACCCCTGAAGTCAAAAAACGGCAACGTCCGCAAAGTTTTCAATCCTTGACGGACCGATTCGGACAGCCCGCCTCCGTGAGCACAGGAGATCGCCGCAGTCGCAAGCCCCCAAGCGGGGAATCGTCATGAGTGATGGGTTTTTAGGTCGTTGGTCGCAGCGCAAACGCGATGCCCAAGCGGGTCGCTTGGATGGTGATGCCCCGCTCAATGACATGCCCCCTGCGGTGGCTTCGCCGGCAAAGACGTTTCCGGTGACAGAGTCTGTCGAGAGCAAGCCTTCCGAAGGTGTCCCTGAGCGTGAACCGCCCACGCTGGCGGACACGGCCCAATTGACGCCAGAATCTGATTTTCAGCCGTTCATGGCCAAAGATGTGGCCTCTGAAGTGCGCAATGCGGCCATGAAAAAGTTGTTCACTGATCCGCATTTCAATGTGATGGATGGTCTGGACATCTACATTGGCGACTACAACACGCCCGATCCTTTGCCCCCCGAAATGTTGCGACAAATGGTCGGGGCGCAATTCCTCGGTTTGTGGGACGATGAGGCCAAGGTCTCAGAAACTTCCAGCCCTACCCCGTCCCTATCAATCCACACCAGCCCGGACGAACCGGTGACTCCCCCAAGCGACCATGACCACACTGATTTGCGATTGCAACCAAACCCAACCCCTGCAGACCCTGAGCCTCAGTCAAGCGCTGGGTGAGCCTCTGACGCTGCATTCGGCCTTGTGTCGACGTGAAGCGGGCGCTTTTCAAAAGGCCATTCAAAGTGGGCAGGATGTGGTCGTGGCCTGCACCCAAGAGCAACGTCTGTTTTCAGAATTGGCCGAACAAACTGTCGGCGCGGTGTCGGTCATCAAGTTCGTGAACATCCGTGAAACAGGTGGATGGAGCCAAGATGCCCGCCAGGCCAGTCCCAAAATTGCGGCGCTCTTGGCCGCCGCGCACCTGCCAGAACCTGATCCGGTGCCGGTGGTGACCTACAAAAGCACGGGCAAGTTGTTGATCATCGGACCCATCGATGCTGCGGAAAAGGCTGCCGCGTTGTTGGCGGATGTGCTCGATGTGTCGATTTTCACCCAGGGCCCAGGCAACGCCGGTGGCGCACAAACGCGGCGTTACCCGGTGCTGGCCGGGCGCATCACAGGTTTAAGCGGATGGTTGGGCGCATTTGAAGTCAAATGGGAAGACAACAACCCGATCAACCTGGACTTGTGCACACGCTGCAATGCGTGTGTGGAAGCTTGCCCTGACAACGCCATTGGTTTGGACTACCAAGTGGACTTGTCGCTGTGCAATGCGCACAGAGCCTGCGTCAAAGTGTGCCAGTCGGCAGGGGCCATTGATTTTGGACGCGAGGCTGTGGCACACACCGAGCATTTTGATCTGGTGCTTGACTTACGCTCCGCTGCATCCAGCCCCACCTTCAACCAACACGCCAAGCCGCAGGGCTATGCGCGTTGGGATGGTCTGGATTTGAAAACCTTGCTCGACTTGCGCGAGTTGGTTGGCGAGTTTGAGAAACCCAAATTTTTTGCGTACAAACAAAAACTCTGCGCTCACAGTCGCAATGAAACTGTCGGGTGTAACGCGTGCGTGGACATTTGCTCTGCACAAGCCATCAGCAGCGACAAGAGCCGTCAACAAATCAAAGTTAACCCCAATCTGTGTGTGGGTTGTGGCGCTTGCACCTCGGTGTGTCCGACAGGTGCCTTGACCTATGGCTACCCCAAGGCGAGCGAGCAAGGTCTCAAAATCAAAACACTGTTGACCACTTATGCAGCGGCCGGTGGCAAAGATGCGGTCTTGTTGCTGCACAGCCAAACAGCGGGCCAAGAACTGATCGGCGAACTGGGCCGGGCTGCCCAACTCAAACTCGCCAAGGGGGTGCCAGCCCGCGTTATTCCCATGAGCTTGTGGCACACCGCCAGTTTGGGACTGGAAGTCTGGCTGAGCGCCGTGGCTCAAGGCGCCAATCAGGTGCTGGTGTTGATGACCCATGAAGAAGCCAGCGCCTATGCCGAGGGGCTGCAAGCCCAAATGGCGGTTGCGCAAAGCATTTTGAATGGCTTGGGCTACACCGGTACGCATTTCAAGTTGATTCAAGAAACCACGCCCTTAGGTCTGGATACGGCATTGCAAGCGCTGACTTCAACTCGGCAAATCGTGCCTGCTGAAGCGGCACGTTTTGCGGTTGCACCTGAAAAACGCGCCACGCTGGAATTGGCTTTGGACCATCTGATGGATTTTTCCCCGCTGCTGTTGCAGTCACCAACGCCTTCTGCCTTCAGTATTGCTTTGCCACCGAGCGGATCACCGCTGGGCCACGTGCTCGTCAACA
This sequence comes from Comamonadaceae bacterium, assembly GCA_947373105.1. Classification (GTDB taxonomy): domain Bacteria; phylum Pseudomonadota; class Gammaproteobacteria; order Burkholderiales; family Burkholderiaceae_C; genus Limnohabitans_A. The sequence goes on from CANBWK010000049.1 coordinate 6,782, forward strand.
AAGACCAATGCACGCTGTGTTTGAGTTGCGTCAGCGCCTGTCCGGCCAGTGCATTGCAAGACAATCCTCAGCTGCCTCAATTGCGTTTCATTGAAAAAAATTGTGTGCAATGTGGCTTGTGTGTCACCACTTGTCCTGAAAACGCCATCACCTTGCAACCCCGTTTGTTGTTGACGCCTGAGCGGAAACAGGCCGTGGTGTTGAACGAATCCCAACCCTACGCCTGCGTGCGCTGCAAAAAACCATTTGGCACGCTCAAAGCCATTGAAGCCATGCTGGGCAAACTGGCGGGGCACAGCATGTTCCAGGGGGAGGCCCTGCAGCGTTTGAAAATGTGCAGCGATTGCCGCGTGATTGACATGTTTTCGGATGCCAAAGAAACCCGCATCGGCGATATTTGAAAAGACATTGAACATGACCTCTTCCTTGAACCTGGAGCCCGGCAGTTCTGCCTTGGACGAAGAAACCGCCCGCGCCGAAATTTATGGTTTGCTATCGGCTCTTTTTTACCAGCCGCCTGAACCGGCCTTGCTGTCGCAATTGCGTATCGCAGTGACCGAAGCGCCAGCGCCTGGCGCCTTCTTGGAAGAAAGTTGGCGTGAAGTGGTGACCCGTGCCCGCGAAATGAGTGACCAAGCCATTGCAGATGAGTTCAATACGCTTTTTGGCGGTGTCGGCAAGCCAGAGGTGTATCTTTTTGGCTCACATTACATCAGCGGTTTTTTGAATGAAAAACCCTTGGTGCGCTTGCGTGATGACTTGGCTGCTTTGGGTCTGGCCCGGGACGACGCCATGCGGGAAACCGAAGATCACTTTGCCTACCTGTGCGAAGTGATGCGCTACCTGATTGCGGGGGATGATGTGGCGGTGGCTAACCTGTCACGACAAAGTACTTTCTTTGCGGCTCATCTACAACCATGGACAAGCGGCATGTGCGATGTCGTTGTTGCCCACCCTCGGGCCCATTTTTACCGCAGCTTGGCCGGTTTCACCCAAGCCTTCCTAGGCGTGGAGTCACAGGGTTTTGATTTACTTGAATGAATTAACTTCACCCTCTTTAAGGGTTTTCCCTTTCGGAGGGGGCCGTGACTTTGTTACATTCAAATAACTTATGTCCTAGAACTTATGTTCTGTCGTTCCTATGTTTGAGGAAAAACCCATGTCTGAATCCGTTTCAAAGTTGTCGCGCCGCACCTTGTTTGCAGGTGCGGGAACCGCAGGCGCCGTTGCAGCAGCAGCGAGCTTTTTACCTCAGGTTCGTGAGGCATTGCCCGAATTGACCGCCCAACCCAAACCCGAAAAGGGGGGCGGTTACAGCCTGAGCGAACACGTCAAACGTTATTACAAGACCACCTTGGTCTGATCTTTTTTCTCTCTCACCTTTTCTGGAGAGTTTCATGTTGCTGACTAAAAAGCAGACCGGTACGCAAGGCGTGCCTTCATCTTCATTCGTACACAGTTTGCGACGAGGCCTCTCACAGGCTTTGCCGACATTGGACCGACGAAGTTTTTTGCGTCGCTCAGGTCTGGGCGTGGGCGTTGGCCTGGCGGCCACGCAGTTGTCGCTTGTGAAAAAAGCACATGCCGGAAATGCAACATCAGTAATAGGTGCCGGTAAAGTTGAAGTTAAACGCACCATCTGCACCCATTGCTCGGTGGGTTGTGCGGTCGATGCGGTGGTTGAAAACGGCGTCTGGGTTCGCCAGGAACCTGTGTTTGACTCCCCCATCAATCTGGGTGCGCATTGCGCCAAAGGCGCGGCTGTGCGTGAACACGGTCACGGTGAATACCGCCTGCGTTACCCCATGAAACTGGTCAACGGAAAATACGAAAAAATCAGCTGGGACACCGCTCTCACCGAGATCAGCGCCAAGATGCTCGAGCTGCGCAAAGCCAGCGGCCCAGACAGCGTGTACTTTGTGGGTTCGTCCAAGCACAACAACGAACAAGCTTATTTGTTACGTAAATTCGTCAGCTTCTGGGGTTCGAACAACTGCGACCACCAAGCCCGCATTTGCCACTCCACCACGGTGGCAGGTGTGGCCAATACATGGGGTTATGGTGCCATGACCAATTCCTACAACGACATGCAAAACAGCAAGTGCGCGTTGTACATTGGCTCCAATGCTGCAGAAGCACACCCAGTCAGCATGCTGCACATGCTGCACGCCAAGGAAAACGGCTGCAAGATGATTGTGGTCGATCCGCGTTTCACCCGCACGGCCGCCAAGGCCGATGAGTTCGTGCGCATCCGTTCGGGCACGGACATTCCCTTTTTGTTCGGTTTGCTGTATCACATCTTCAAGAATGGTTGGGAAGACCAAAAGTACATCAACGACCGTGTCTACGGCATGGACGCGGTCAAAGCTGACGTCATGGCCAAATGGTCGCCCGATAAAGTCGAAGAAGCTTGCGGCGTCAAAGAAGAACAAATGTTCAAAGTTGCCAAGATGCTGCACGACAACAACCCGAGCACCATTGTTTGGTGCATGGGCCAAACCCAGCACACCATTGGCAACGCGATGGTGCGAGCCTCTTGCATCTTGCAGCTGGCCTTGGGCAATGTGGGCAAGTCGGGTGGCGGTACCAATATTTTCCGAGGCCACGACAACGTGCAAGGTGCGACCGATGTAGGCCCCAACCCTGACTCGCTGCCTGGCTACTATGGCTTGGCAGAAGGCTCTTGGAAGCATTTTGCCAAAGCGTGGGGTGTTGACTTTGAGTGGATCAAGGGCCGTTTTGCCAACCCCGGCATGATGAGCAAGAACGGCATCACCGTGTCCCGTTGGATAGACGGTGTGCTTGAAAAGAACGAGCTGATCGATCAGGAAAGCAATCTGCGCGGTGTTTTCTATTGGGGCCATGCACCCAACTCGCAGACCCGAGGTCTGGACATGAAGCGTGCCATGGACAAGCTGGACCTGCTCGTGGTGGTGGACCCGTATCCTTCGGCCACTGCCGCCATGGCCGCCATGCCGGGCAAAGCCGAAGACCTCAACCCTAACCGCGCGGTGTATTTGTTGCCCGCTGCAACGCAGTTTGAAACCAGCGGTTCCTGCACGGCTTCAAACCGATCCTTGCAATGGCGTGAGAAGGTTATCGAGCCCTTATGGGACAGCCGCAGTGACCACATGATCATGTACCAATTTGCCGAGAAATTGGGTTTCGGCAAAGAGCTGGTCAAAAACTACAAAATGCAAAAAGTCAAAGGCCAGGACGAACCTGTGCCAGAAGACATTTTGCGTGAAATCAACAAGTGCGTATGGACCATTGGCTACACCGGCCAAAGCCCTGAGCGCTTGAAAGCCCACATGAAGAACATGCACCTGTTCGATGTGAAAACGCTCAAATCCAAAGGCGGCATAGACAAAGAAACCGGGTACGACACCACGGGTGATTACTTCGGTCTGCCTTGGCCATGTTGGGGCAATCCTTCGCTCAAGCACCCAGGCTCGCCCAATCTTTATGACACGTCCAAACACGTCATGGAGGGGGGTGGAAATTTCCGAGCCAATTTTGGCGTGGAGCGCGAGGGTAAAAACCTGTTGGCTGAAGACGGTTCACACTCCAAGGGTGCGGACATCACCACCGGTTACCCTGAGTTGGACCATATTCTGCTGAAGAAATTAGGCTGGTGGGACGAACTGAGCGAGGCCGAAAAGCCGCTGGCCGAAGGCAAGAACTGGAAGACCGACAGCTCGGGCGGCATGATCAGGGTGTTCATGCAGAACCATGGTTGCCACCCGTTTGGCAATGCCAAAGCGCGTGCTGTGGTCTGGAACTTTCCCGATCCCATTCCGCAACACCGCGAGCCGCTGTACGGCACGCGGCCAGATTTGGCCGCCAAATACCCCACGCACGACGACAAAAAGGCGTTCTGGCGCTTGCCCACTTTGTACAAGACGGTGCAAGACAAAAACATTGCGGACAAAGTCCATGAGAAGTTTCCGTTGATCATGACTTCGGGTCGTTTGGTCGAATACGAAGGCGGCGGCGAAGAGACCCGGTCCAATCCGTGGCTGGCTGAATTGCAGCAGGAAATGTTTGTCGAAATCAACCCGCAAACCGCGGCCAAGCGTGGCATTCGCAATGGTGAGCGCGCTTGGGTGAAGTCCCCAACAGGCGCTCGGTTGAATGTACAGGCCTTGGTGACCGAGCGGGTTGGGCCCGATACGGTTTTCCTGCCCTTCCACTTCTCGGGCCGTTGGCAGGGCGCGGACATGCTGGCGCATTACCCCGCCGGCGCGGCGCCCATTGTGCGCGGCGAAGCTGTGAACACAGCCACCACCTACGGTTACGACAGCGTCACCATGATGCAAGAGACCAAGACCACCGTTTGCGAAATTGAGCGGGCGTAAAGCGCAAGGAGATCACGATGGCACGAATGAAATTTATCTGTGATGCAGAGCGATGCATCGAATGCAACGGTTGCGTGACCGCATGTAAAAACGAGCACGAAGTACCGTGGGGTGTGAACCGCCGGCGCGTTGTGACTTTGAACGATGGGGTGCCCGGCGAAAAATCCATTTCGGTCGCGTGCATGCATTGCTCTGACGCACCCTGCATGGCAGTTTGTCCTGTCAATTGCTTTTATCGCACCGAAGAGGGCGTGGTCCTGCACGACAAAGACGTGTGCATTGGCTGCGGTTACTGCTCATATGCCTGCCCTTTTGGTGCGCCACAGTTTCCATCACAAGGCACCTTCGGGGTGCGCGGCAAGATGGACAAATGCACTTTCTGCGCGGGGGGGCCTGAAGCCAATGGCAGCCAGGCTGAATTTGAAAAATACGGCCGCAACCGTTTGGCAGAAGGCAAGCTGCCCGCCTGTGCCGAAATGTGCTCCACCAAAGCCTTGCTGGCCGGCGACGGCGACGTGGTGGCCGACATCTTCCGCAACCGCGTGGTTCAGCGCGGCAAAGGTGCTGAGGTCTGGGGTTGGGGTACTGCTTACGGCACCAAAGCCGGTGAAGGAGCCAAATCATGAAAAGCTTCTGGATCACTGCACTGGCCGCATTCAGCTTGGTTGCGGGTTTAAGTGCCTGTGGCGAAAAAGCACAATCCTTGAGTGGGGCGCCTAAAGGCGACACCCCTCCTTCTGCAGGGACTGGCGTGGCCAATTTCACGGTGACGGGTTGGCAGGCCGGCGATGCCAAAAGCTGGGCTGAGCAACTCAAGACGCGAGCGCAGTACGGCATGAACGATCACACCCGTTCGCCTTAGATCGGGAGATCTGCATGATCCACTCTTTCATGAAACAACTGTCACTGGTCTTGATGACGGTGCTTTGGGTTGGCGTTGTCTTCGCACAAAGTGCGCCCACACCTGCCAAAGAGGCCGTGAAAAGCGCCAACATTTTCTCGATTGCACCTGACGCCAGTACCGATCCTAAATACGTTGATCAAACCAACGGTGAGCGCGGCAAGGTGCAGCCCGGCAACAATGCGCCTCTTTGGCGTCAAGCGGGTGCAGGCGTCACGGGGTACAGCAGTTTGCCGGCCAGTGAAGCGCCCGAAGCAGGCAACCTCATACAGCCTTTTGTGCAGTATCCAGGCTCGCGCCTGACCACCGCTGGGGAGGCATGGCGCCAAGTCCGTAACCAGTGGATCATTCCTTATGGCGCTGCATTGCTGGCCATCATTGCGGGTGCTGTCGCACTGTTTTATTGGCGCAAAGGAACCATGACATTGCATGGCGCAGAAACCGGTCGCAAGATCGAGCGGTTCACCCCCTTTGAGCGTTCTGCGCACTGGGCCAATGCGATTGCATTTTGTGCCCTGGCCATCTCGGGCTTTGTCATGGCCTTTGGCAAGTTTCTGATTCTGCCTGTGATCGGTGGCGCGCTATTTGGCTGGCTGACATTTGCATTGAAAAACATCCATAACTTTGCCGGCCCCTTGTTTGCGGTGTCGCTGGTGGTGGTGCTGATCACTTTTGTGCGTGACAACATGCCTTCTGCCGACGACGTTCAATGGTTGTTGCAGGGCGGCGGCATGTTCTCTGGTAAAGAGGTTCCTTCGCACCGCTTCAATGCGGGTGAAAAAGTGGTCTTTTGGGGCGGCGTGTTTTTGTTAGGCGGTATTGTGGTCGCCTCGGGACTCGTGCTCGACAAACTGGTCCCCGGCCTGATCTATGAGCGCAGCACCATGCAAGTGGCCAACATGGTCCATGGCGTGGCCACATTGTTGATGATGGCCATGTTCATCGGGCACATCTACATGGGAACCATCGGCATGCAAGGGGCCTACAGCGCCATGCGCGAAGGCTATGTAGACGAAACATGGGCCAAAGAGCATCACGAACTTTGGTACAACGATATTCAAGCGGGCAAAATCCCGGCACAGAGAACACCCCCTGCAACTGCAGGGGCTGCCACTGCGCCACCCGTTTCAGCGCAAGCTTGACAGGCAAGGAAGACAGTATGAAAACGACATGGACACTCATTTTGGCGTTGGTGCTGGCTGCACCTGTTTGGGCCAAACTGCCCGCGCCCAGCGACGAAGCCAAAGCGAAGGCGGCAGAAGCTGCAGCCAAAACGGCACATGGCAACAAAGTGGCTGATTTTCAATTGTGTAAATCCCGCGAAAAAGTAGCGGCGCACTATTTCAAAACAGCCAAGTCCTCAGGCAAGACCACCACAACACCGACTGCGACGCCGGCTTGTGCCGACCCCGGGGCTTATGTGCCTGCTACAGCCGTGGCGGCGGTCTCGCCCGCAAGTCCTGCAGCCAAGTCGACTGCGCCTGCAACGCCTGCGGGCCCTGCTGCTGCACCAGCGAAAAAATCCTGAATTTTTTCAGATTGCCACCTGTTTCAAAGTCCCTCGTCGCAAGGCGCGGGACTTTTTGCCTTAGGCTTACGCCCTGTGTCTCATGCCTTTCATCGAAAATACTGTGTCCACTGTCAAGCCGCATCTCACCCAAGCTAACGCCTCACTGACCCAAGCCACGGCGGTCATCAATGAGTTCGGCCAAGCCCAAACCATCCAGATTCCCGCGGAACGGGCCTTGACGGTCTACTTGGACAAGCGCGAGCTGGTGACCTTGATGACCTTGGGCGCCAGTCCCGAATTGTTGGTGTTGGGTTTTTTACGCAACCAACGCTTGATTGCATCCGTCGAAGAAATCGAATCCATCACCGTCGACTGGAGCATCGGTGAAGGCGAATTGGGTCAGCCCGGTGTGGCCGCGGTCAAGACACGTGCTGGCCTGATGGAAACGCCCAAGGCCCCCAGGGTGGTAACCACCGGTTGCGGCCAGGGCAGCGTGTTTGGTGATTTGATGAGTGACATTGATGGCATTCATTTGCCACCCGCGCAAATTACCCAATCTCAGTTGTATGGCGTGGTGAATGCCATACGCATCCAAGAGACGACCTACAAATCGGCAGGTTCTGTGCATGCCTGCGCGCTTTTCAGTGGTACCGACATGCTGATGTTTGTTGAAGACGTTGGACGCCACAATGCGGTGGACACCATTGCCGGCTGGATGGGCATGAACGATGTGAGTGGGCATGACAAAGTCTTCTACACCACCGGTCGCTTGACCAGCGAAATGGTCATCAAGTCAGCGCAAATGGGCGTGCCCATTGCGGTCTCGCGCAGTGGCATCACCCAAATGGGCTTGGCTGTGGCGCAGCGCGTCGGATTGTGCACCATTGGGCGGGCCACCCACAAAAGATTCTTATGCTTCAGTGCGCCTGAACGCCTGGTGTGGCAGTCGGGTTTGGTTCAGTCGCCCGACACTGTAAATCCCTAGCCCTGCGCGGCTTGAGGCCGATGGGGTATGGTTCGGGCATGAAATCAAACTGGCACCTTGCCATCGGCTTAGGCTGGCGCAATCTTTGGCGTGACTTGCGCGCAGGCGAATTGCGCCTCTTGATGTTTTCCGTGACTTTGGCTGTGGCCGCATTGACCGCTGTCGGATTTTTTGCCGACCGCTTGCAAGCCGGCTTGTGGCGTGATGCACGCTTGCTGCTGGGCGGGGATGCCGTCATCGTCAGCGACAAGCCCACGCCACCTGCCATCGAATTACAGGCCGACAAGCGGGGCTTGGTGCGCAATACCTCCGTGAATTTCCCGACCATGGCGCTTTCTGCGAGCGGGGCCAGCAAACTGGTTGCACTCAAGGCGGTCAGCCCGGGCTATCCTTTGCGGGGTCAAGTCCAGATCATTCAAACGGGCCAAACAGTCCAAGTCGCCCAAGGTATTCCTGCACCTGGGCAAGTGTGGGTAGACCCTGGTTTGCTCGAGAGCCTGGGTTTGGCGCGAGGCGATGTGCTCCAAGTAGGCGATAGCCGGTTAACCATCAGTGCAAGCATTGCCCAGGAGCCAGACCGAGGCGCTGGCTTCATGAATTTTTCACCACGGGTCATGCTCAATCAGGCTGACTTGCAGGCGACTGGGTTGGTGCAACCCGCCAGTCGCTTGACCTACCGAATGGCGGTCACCGGTGAAGATGCACAAGCCAAAGCCTTTGCCGCATGGGTGCGACAACAATCTGACAACGGAGCCGTCCGAGGCGTGCAAGTCGAGTCTTTGGAAAGTGGCCGTCCTGAAATGCGCCAGACCCTGGAACGTGCCGGCAAATTCCTCAACCTGATCGCCTTGCTGGCCGCTTTGCTGTGCGCCGTGGCCGTGGCCTTGGCTGCACGCACCTTTGCGGCGCGCCATCTGGACGGCTGCGCTTTGCTGCGTGTGTTGGGCCAAAGTCAGCGTACTTTGACGCTCAGCTACGCCTTTGAATTTGTCAGCGCCGGACTCTTGGCCAGCCTTTTGGGGGTCTTGCTGGGTTGGGTCTTTCACCATGCCTTTGTATGGTTTCTGGCAGGCTTGATTGACACCCAATTGCCTGCTGCGAGTTGGCATCCGGTGGCCTTGGGACTGGGTATGGGGTTGACCTTGTTGTTGGCCTTCGGTCTCCCGCCCGTTTTGCAATTGGCGCAAGTGCCACCCTTGCGCGTCATTCGCCGCGATGTCGGCGCATTGCGGCCGGCCGCTGCGGGTGTCATGCTCTTGGGCTTGGTGGGGTTTGCTGTGGCGCTGCTGTTGGCCAGCAGCGATGTGCAGTTGGGCATGATCACGGTCGGTGGTTTTGCTTTGGCGGCAGCTGTTTTTGCCGTCGGTAGTGCCTTGGCACTCAAACTGATTGCCCGCCTGATACCCGGCGAAAACGCGCCACGTTGGCTGTTGCTGGCCACGCGTCAAGTGGCTGCCCGACCCGTCAATGCGATGGTGCAGACCAGTGCTTTGTCTTTAGGTTTATTGGCCTTGGTCCTATTGGTCTTGCTGCGCACCGACCTTATCAGCAGCTGGCGGCAAGCCACCCCAGTCAATGCGCCAGACCGTTTTGTCATCAATGTCCAGCCAGAGCAAGCCACCGCATTTCAAGACGCATTGGCGCAGGCCAAGGTGCAGGGCTACGACTGGTACCCCATGATTCGGGGTCGCTTGGTGGCCATCAATGGGCAGGCGATCAATCCAGCCGATTACCCACAGGAGCGGGCCAGACGCTTGGTTGACCGCGAGTTCAATCTCTCGACCAGTGTTCAAAAGCCGGCGCACAACCTCGTGGTGGCGGGTCAGTGGACCGACAACGAAGCCGGTGCGCTGAGTGTGGAAGAGGGCATTGCCACCACCTTGGGCCTGAAGTTGGGAGACCTCTTGCAGTTTGATGTGGCCGGTGTGGTGACCGAGTCGCGCATCACTTCGCTGCGCAAAGTGGACTGGGGTTCCATGCGGGCCAACTTTTTTGTGATGTACCCCGTGGCCAGCCTGCCCGATGTCCCTTTGACCTATATGGCCGCCTTTAAGGGGCCTGCGCAACCGGGATTTGACAACGCCCTGGTCCAGCAGTTTCCCAACATCACCAGTGTGGACATGCGGGCCACGTTGCAGCAAGTGCAAAACGTCATGGACCAGGTGATCCGTGCGGTTGAGTTTTTATTCGCCTTCACCTTGATGGCGGGGCTGATGGTCTTGCTGGCGGCTGTCACGTCAACGCGTGAAGACCGCGCCCGAGAGTTTGCCATCATGCGTGCCTTAGGTGCCAGTGGTGCTTTGCTGGCCCAAGTGCAGCGGGCTGAACTCTGGGGGGTGGGGCTCTTGGCAGGTTTCATGGCCAGTTCGGCTGCCATGGCTGTGGGTTGGGCCATGGCCAAATACGTCTTTGAGTTCAACTGGACGCCAGCGTGGTACGTCCCACTGCTTGGCGCTTTGGCCGGTGGCTTGTTGGCCTGGGCTGCCGGCTGGTGGGGTTTGGCTGGCGTGCTCAAGCAACCTGTGGCGCATACACTTCGACAGTCCGCCCTTTAACCCGACAGTGATGAATTCAGAAGACAAGCCCCCTTTTGCTACGCCTTATGAATGGATCGGTGGACAAGACCGCGTACGTGCCTTGGTCGATCGTTTTTACGACTTGATGGACTTGGAATCCGGTTACCGCGAATTGCGTGCAGTCCATGGGTCCGAGCTGACCGGTGCACGTGACAAGTTATTTTGGTTTCTGAGCGGCTGGCTCGGTGGCCCCCAAGCCTACACCGAGCGTTTCGGTCACCCACGCTTGCGCATGCGGCACATGCCCTTTGCCATAGGCATTCAGGAGCGCGAACAATGGTTGGCATGCATGGACCAAGCCATGGGCGAAACCGGTGTTGACCCGGCATTGCGCGAGCGTTTGAAAACCAGTTTTTTTCAAACCGCCGATTGGATGCGCAACCAGAACGTCTGAGACGCCCGTGCAGGTTTCGGGCTTGGCGGCTTTCGAGCTCAATGCCCTGATGTGAGCAACACCACCAAGGCCCCAGCCCCGCCCTCAGCAGGTTTGGCTTGCACAAACGCCATGACCTGGTTCTTTTGCACCAGCCAACTGTGCACCTTGGATTTGAGCACCGGTGTTTTGCCCGGCGAGCCCAGCCCCTTGCCGTGCACCACGCGCAGGCAGCGCAAACCCTGTTTGTGGGCTTCGCGAATGAAAGTCGCCAAGGCCAAGCGGGCCTCATCACTGCGCAGGCCATGCAAATCGATTTCTTTTTGAATCGACCACTCACCCTTGCGAAGTTTGTGCGTCACGTCCAGCCCAATGCCGGGGCGGCGAAAGCTCAGCATGTCGTCGGTGTCGAGCAAGGTGCTGGCATCAAACTCATCGCTCAAGGCATCACGCAACACCGCTTCGTCGTCTTTTTGTCGCTGTTTGGCCACTGGTGGCACTGGCACTGGTTTTTTGATGGCTTGTTTTTTATCAGGCAAAGACTGCACGGCGCCCACGGCCCGCGAAAACAAATTTTTATCCGCCTCGGCTTTGCGCGCCGCTGCCGCAGCCGCCGCAGCTTTTGCTGCTTCTTGGGCATGCGCCTCGGCGATTTGTTTTTGGACCTGTTTCAGGTCGGCAAGTGTATTGAGCTTCACCCACCTATGGTGCCACAAAGCGCATGACCTTCAACAGGCCTAGGGTTCAAATCAAACCCTGCTCGGCCATGGACAAAGCCTGGCCTTGGCCCACGATCACATGGTCCAGCACCCGCACATCCACCAACGCCAGCGAGGCTTTGAGCGTTTGGGTCAAAGCCTCGTCAGCCCGGCTGGGCTGCACCGAGCCGCTCGGGTGGTTGTGGCTGAGTACCACCGCGGCAGCCTGATGGTGCAAGGCCCGCATGACCACTTCGCGCGGGTACACGCTGGTCTGGCTCAGCGTGCCACGAAACATCTCTTCCATCGCCAGAAGGCGGTTTTGGCTGTCCAGAAACATGACGGCAAACACCTCGTGTTTTTTGTGTGCCAAATGCAATTGCAAATACTGCTTGACCGCATCGGGCGAACTGAAGGCCTGTCGCTCTTTGAGCTGCTCGGCCAGGCCTCTGCGCGCCAACTCCAGCACCGCGGCGACTTCTGCACGCTTGGCGGGCCCCAAGCCCTTGATCACTTGAAGCTCCGCCGTGCCAGCGTTGAGCAAGCCAGACAAACCCCCAAAGGTGGTCAACAACTCCTGCGCCAGTTGGAACACGTTTTTGCCCGCCATCCCGGTGCGCAGCAAAATGGCCAGCAGTTCCACATCGCTCAATGCCCCCGGACCTCGGGCCAGCATTTTTTCGCGCGGGCGTGCATCGGCAGGTAAATCCTTGATGGTCATGAATGCCCTCCCTGGGCAGCCTTTGAAAAGGCTTTTTGAAGTGCTTTTGAGAAGCTTTTTACAATCACACCATTAATGCACAAGATGTGCCCCTGCGGGCATTCCAGAAAACCCTTATGTCCATCGTTCAATCCGGCTCCTTTTTGACCCTCCACTACCGCCTGGCCGGGCCACAGGGGGACATCATCAACACCTTCATTGACAAGCCAGCCACCCTGTCTTTAGGCTCGGGGGAGCTCTCGCCCGCCATGGAAGATCGATTGATGGGCCTGGCAGAAGGCACGCACACCACCTTTGAGCTGCCGGCCGGTGAAGCCTTTGGCGAGCGCAACCCCGAAATGGCGCAATGGGTGGCTCGCAAACTGCTCAACCAATTGGGCGATCCGATGGAAAAATACGCTGCGGGCGATGTGGTGCAGTTCCCCACCCCCGATGGTTTAGGCTCGTATGCCGGCACGGTGCTCGAAGTCAATGACGATGGCGCGGTGCGGTTTGACTTCAACCACCCCTTGGCCGGGCAACCGGTGACCTTTGAAGTCCGTCTGATTGGAGTGCTGTGATGTCTTTGCAGGAAATCTTGTTGGCCGAGCCTCGCGGGTTTTGTGCAGGCGTGGACCGTGCCATAGACATTGTGGAGGCGGCTTTGTCCAAGTTTGGCCGCCCCATCTATGTGCGGCACGAAATTGTGCACAACACCTTTGTCGTCAACGACCTCAAAAACAAAGGCGCTATTTTCATAGAAGATCTGGACGATGTGCCCGCAGGGGCCACGCTGGTTTTTAGCGCCCATGGCGTGAGCCGCGCCATTCAAAACGAAGCACATGCCCGAGGCTTTCAGATTTTTGACGCCACTTGCCCCTTGGTGACCAAGGTCCATGTCGAAGTCGCCAAGCTGCACAAAGAGGGCTATGAATTCATCATGATCGGCCACAAAGGCCACCCTGAGGTCGAGGGCACCATGGGCCAACTCGACAGCGGCATTCATTTGGTCGAAGGCGTGGCCGATGTAGCGCGGGTGCAACCGCGGCAAACCGAACGGTTGGCCGTGGTCACCCAAACCACCTTGAGCGTGGACGATGCAGCTGAAATTTTGGCGGCGGTTAAAAAGCACTTTCCCACCGTGCGCGAACCCAAGCAGCAAGACATTTGCTACGCCACGCAGAACCGGCAAGACGCTGTCAAACTCATGAGCGGCAAGGTCGATGTCGTCGTCGTCGTGGGCAGCCCCACCAGCTCCAACAGCAACCGCTTGCGTGAACTGGCTGACCGACTGGGCGCAGAGGCTTACATGGTCGACACTGCCGATGAACTTCAAGCCGAATGGTTTGACGGTAAATCGCGCGTCGGCCTGACCGCAGGCGCCTCAGCGCCCGAGGTGTTGGTGCAAGACGTCATTACCCGCCTGCGTGCACTGGGCGCAGTGAGTGTGCGCAAAATGGATGGCATTCAAGAGACCATCAAGTTCCCGCTGCCCAAAGGGCTGAAGATCGAGGGCTGAAAGCTTGCGCCCTGAAACTACAATCCCTACATGCTAGATATTCTCCAACTTCGCAAAGACCTGGGCAGCGTGATTGCCCGCCTTGAAACCCGCAAATCGCCTCAGGCGTTTTTGAACGTCGAGGCTTATAGCGCTTTGGAGTCCGAGCGCAAAACGCTGCAGACCCGCACCGAAGAACTGCAAAGCCAGCGCAACACGCTTTCCAAACAAATCGGCATGCGCAAAGCCAAAGGCGAAAGCACGGACGACATCATGACGGCCGTGGCCGACATCAAGGTGGAGCTGGACACCTCGGCCACCCGATTGGAGGCTTTGCAGCTTGAACTGCAAAGCCTGCTCTTGGCGGTGCCCAATTTGCCACATGACAGCGTGCCCGTGGGCGCGGACGAACACGGCAACGTGGAGGTCCGACGTTGGGGCGTGCCCCGCACTTTTGACTTTGAGGTCAAAGACCATGTGGACATTGGCGAAAAGCTCGGTTTGGACTTTGACATCGGCATCAAATTGTCGGGTTCGCGCTTTACCTTCATGCGCGGGCCCATTGCCCGTTTGCACCGTGCCTTGGCGCAGTTCATGCTCGATGTGCAAACCCAAGAACACGGTTACACCGAGTGCTACACGCCCTATGTGGTGAATGCTGAAACTCTGCGCGGCACCGGCCAGTTGCCCAAGTTTGAAGGCGACTTGTTTGCCGCCAAAAAAGGCGGCCAAGACGCAGAAGCTGCACCCGACACACAAGCCTTGTACTTGATCCCCACATCCGAAGTCACGCTGACCAATGTGGTGCGCGACGAAATACTGAACGAAGCCGACCTGCCCATCAAGCTGACTGCACACACTCCGTGCTTTCGTTCTGAGGCGGGCAGTGCAGGGCGCGACACGCGGGGCCTGATACGGCAACACCAGTTTGACAAAGTCGAGATGGTGCAAATCGTGCATCCCGAGAAAAGCTACGAAGCCCTGGAGGCCATGACGCGCCATGCCGAAGCCATTTTGCAAAAGCTGGGTTTGCCTTACCGCGTCATGTCTTTGTGCACCGGCGACATGGGTTTTGGCGCCAGCAAAACCTATGATCTTGAAGTGTGGGTGCCCGCCCAACAAACCTTCCGCGAGATCAGCTCGGTCTCTAATTGCGAAGCCTTTCAGGCGCGACGTTTGCAAGCGCGTTTTAAAAACGCGCAAGGCAAAAACGAGTGGGTGCACACCTTGAACGGCTCCGGCTTGGCCGTGGGCCGAGCCCTCGTGGCCGTGTTGGAAAATTGCCAGAACGCCGACGGTTCTGTGACGATTCCAGAGGTGCTGCGCCCCTATATGGGCGGCTTGGACACGCTGCGCGCCTGATAGAATACCGCCTTCGACAAGCAAAACCGGATCCGGAGGGGTGGCAGAGTGGTCGAATGTACCTGACTCGAAATCAGGCGTAGTGGCAACACTACCGAGGGTTCGAATCCCTCCTCCTCCGCCA
>CANBWK010000050.1 GCA_947373105.1 Comamonadaceae bacterium
GGGCAAATACAAGAAACCCAAACCCTGAGTGGAACGACCTACAAAATCAAGGGCGAGTTGTCTTCCACCAGCATGGCCAACTTGCAAGGCCTGCTGGTCACGGTGAAATGGCAACCCACGGGCAGCTCCGCCACCGACAACCCCATGTCGTCAGGGTCTGGTCAGATTGAACTGCGAACAAGGTTGTCATCGATACCTGTGTTTGCAGAGGCAACTAAACCGTAACCGCTGAAGGCGTAAGAACAGATTGAAAATTACTTCTTGAAAAAGAACTCACCAATCACTTGGTCATAGATGGCCGGTACTTGTTCATGCCCTATCGTTTTAGCCAAGTTAACGACCTCACTGCGCGTGTCTTTGAGAATTTTATCAATCGGCACAGCTTGCTTTTGCATTTGCTTTACAAATACGCGGGTAAAGACCCCGTTCTTGCTTTTGTCACTCGGCCCCAAACTGTCTAGCGCTTTTTGTCCCGCACCAGCAGAAAAAATAACCATTTGCCCTGTTGCTGCACTGGTGGGTGCCAAACCCCTTAGCGCTGAACCTAAATTACGCCCAGCAACCTTAAAGGGATTGTCTCGGCAAGCATCAATTACAGCCAATGTGAACTTGGCTTTTCGCTCGGTCATCTCATCCAGAATACGTTGCAAAGCTATCGCTTCGTCGCGTATCTGCGCTTCGCTCTCGCCATTCACATCAACAGGAATCAAGTAATTCGCGCTGCCGATTTGCACGCCATGGCCTGCAAAATAAAAAGCAACCTCGTCGCCTCCTTCGACTTGGCTTGAAAAATTCCGAATAGCAGCGCGCATTTCGCGCTCAGAGGCATCTAACTTGAGTGTGACTTTGTATCCCACCTGAGCCAGATTGTCGGCAATAGTCTTGGCATCTTCAGCCGCAGTCGCCAGTGGCGAAACAAACTTGTATTTGTTATTGCCAATCACCAATGCTTTGCGATTGGCCATCGGTTCAGACTTGATGCGATTTTTTTCAGCCTCCGCTTGCAGTCGAGCAACTTCGGCAATCAGTCGCTGATTTTCAAGTGCTTGCTCACGCGCCTTCATTTCCATGTTGCGTCGTTCCACCTCGGCCAAACGCAATTGTTCCTTGCCAAGGTCTTGTTCTGCCTTCAGTCGCTTCTCCTCCGCTAGCCTTAGCTCTTCTTTGGCGCGTGCTTCTGCCGCCAGTTGAGCAGTGTCCAAAAGAGGCGCATTATTATTCGGTGCAGTTCTGCCAACGCTGGTCGGTTCTACCGATGCAGTGACTACCGGGGGCATTGTTAACCCCATCCCCGGTACGGTAAATGCTGCTACAGCGACAGGTTTTTTGTTAAAAACTGATGTTTCAAGCGCTCGCATGTAGTCTTCTGACCAGGCTTTAAATGCCGACATCCACGGTGTGACTTCACCATTGCGGGCTGCAGCTTCTAGTTTTCCAGCTGTCGTCCCCGAGAGTGATGGCCGTGCAAATAGATTGATGTAAACAAAATCACCACCCCATTTTGACAAGTTAAAAAAGGAGTGAGTGAGCAGCTCTTTTTTTAAGTTAAGGTCTGCAGAGTCAAAGCCCTTATGAAGATCATTCCACCATTCTGACCAAGTCGGGTTAGGCAGGGTGGATGACCAGATTTTTTGGCACTTTTGATAAGTTTGATTTTTAGATGTGCCATACATACTGCTATCAAACATATTTTTTTCAATACTGTCGCAATTCCCAGCCCAATTCGATCCATGAATAATCGTGGCATACCTAACCACCATATATGGAAAGACAGTTCCAGAGTCACGGCTTTTCAGAACCACGTGCTTTGTTGTGTTGTTATTGATTTTGGGTTCTTGGCGAATCCGTATCGCCGTCACCTCCCACTTACCCGGCGGCAAAGGTATTTGATACCCCATCTCAGTCGGAATAAATTGGGAATAGTTGTCCCCCACCAGCGGGGCACCCAAAGGCGCAGCCATCACGGGGCAGGACAATGCAAGGCCCAGCACCAAAATTCGCCAAAATTTGAAAAACAAATTCTGCAGTTTGAAATTTTCAAAAAATAGAATCATCCGCACATCTTAAAGGATGGCACAAAAGCTTGTAACGCATTGGAGGCAAAATACAATCATCCTCCCCAATATGCCATGAATGTATTCAACACCACACCCCCCATGCAACGCGCCCTGGACTTGGCAGCGCAAGCTCTGTGGTTGACGTCCCCCAATCCGCGGGTGGGTTGCGTGATCACGTCCCCCCAGGGTGATGTGCTTGGCGAAGGTCACACTCAGAAGGCAGGCGGCCCGCATGCCGAAATCGTGGCCCTGCAACACGCCCAGGCTCGAGGTCATTCGGTCCAAGGGGCCACGGCGCATGTGACGCTGGAGCCTTGTTCGCACCATGGCCGCACGGGTCCGTGTTGCGACGCTTTGGTGCAAGCGGGTATTGCCAAAGTCGTGGTGGCCTCCCAAGACCCCAACCCTTTGGTCGCCGGTCAAGGCATTGCGCGCCTGAAAGCGGCCGGCGTCGAAGTGACCTTAGACGCCGAAGCGGCGCAGGCTTCTCGCGAATTGAATCTGGGCTTTTTCAGCCGCATGCAACGCCACACGCCTTGGGTGCGCATGAAAATCGCGGCCTCGGTGGATGGACAAACCGCCCTCGAAAACGGCCAAAGCCAATGGATTACCGGCCCCGACGCCCGCGCCGATGGCCACGCCTGGCGGGCGCGCGCCTGCGCCTTGCTGACGGGCATTGGCACTGTGCTCGAAGACGACCCCTTGCTCGACACCCGACTGGTGCAGGCCCCGCGCAAACCTCATTTGATGATTGTGGACAGCCGCCTCGAAACGCCGTTAACGGCCAAACTGTTCCAAGTTGATGCCCGTCAGGTCTGGATTTATGCTGCCGTGGACCACCCCGAAAAACGGGCAGCCCTGCAAGCCCTTGGCGCCCATGTGCGCTTGATGCCTGGCCCCGGTGGCAAAGTCGATTTGGTCGGCATGCTGCGCGACCTGGCGCAAAGGGAAGTCAACGAGCTTCACGTGGAAGCCGGTCACAAACTCAATGGTTCTTTGGTGCGCGAGGGGCTGGTTGACGAATTTTTGCTCTACCTGGCGCCCAAGCTGATCGGGCAAGGCCGAGGCATGGCCCAATTTGGGCCGCTGAGCAATCTGACGCAATCTCTTGCGTTGACTTTCGCAAACCATGCCATGATCGGCCCCGATTTGCGACTTTTGGCCCGCGTCACTGGACGCGACATCTTTTAATTCGGGGTTTTGTGGCGCTCGGTGCCATAACGCCTCCATTCCCTGCGAAAATACAACCATGTTTACCGGAATCATCACCGGCGTGGGGCGCATCGCCGCCATTCACGACCTGGGCAGCTCTTTAGACCACGGCAAGCGTCTCACCATTGAGGCGCCGCCTGGCTACCTTGACGACGTGGGTCTGGGCGACAGCATCGCGCTGAACGGTGCCTGCATGACCGTCACGACCTTCACCCCCGCACAAAGTCAATTCACCATCGACATCTCGGCCGAGTCTTTAGACAAAACCGCTGGCCTCGATCAACACGGCCCGATCAACCTCGAAAAAGCCCTGCGCGCCGGTGACCGGTTGGGCGGGCACATTGTGTCGGGTCACGTGGATGGCGTGGGCCACGTCAGCCACTTTGCCCAGGTGGGCGAAAGCTGGGAGCTGCGCATCCTGGCGCCACTCGGTCTGGCCAAATACCTGGCTTACAAAGGCTCGATCACCATCAACGGCGTGAGCCTGACCGTTAACCAAGTGAGCGACCAGGCACAAGGCTGCGACATCAGCATCAATCTGATTCCGCACACGGTACAAAACACCGCACTCGGCCAACTGCAGACGGGCAGCCGGGTCAATCTCGAAATCGACACCGTCGCGCGGTATGTAGAACGCATGCTCAGCCACGACAAACCCCAGGACAATGCATGAGCTCCACACACCACCCCGTTGCCATCTCGCCGGTTGAAGACATCGTCGCCGAAATGCGCGCAGGCCGCATGGTGATTCTGGTCGATGAAGAAGACCGTGAAAACGAAGGCGATCTGGTCTTGGCCTCTGACCACGTCACCCCCGACGCCATCAACTTCATGGCCCGATTTGGACGTGGCCTGATTTGCCTGACCTTGACGCGTGAGCGCTGCGAATACCTCAAGCTCCCGCCCATGGCCGCGCGCAACGGCACGGTGTACAGCACCGCCTTTACGGTGTCGATTGAAGCCGCCGAAGGTGTGACCACCGGCATCTCAGCCGCTGACCGCGCCAAAACCGTTCAAGCCGCCGTCGCCAAAAACAGTGCGCCCACCGACTTGGTGCAACCCGGCCACATCTTTCCGTTGCAAGCGGTCGATGGCGGCGTCTTAATGCGTGCCGGTCATACCGAAGCCGGTTGCGACCTGGCCGCCATGGCCGGTTGCAGCGCCTCGTCAGTGATCTGCGAGATCATGAAAGACGACGGCACCATGGCCCGTTTGCCCGACCTGCAAATTTTTGCGGCTGAGCACGGCCTGAAGATCGGCACCATTGCCGACCTGATCGAACACCGCAGTCGTAACGAATCCTTGGTCCAAAAAGTCAGCACGCGCACCCTGCAAACGGCGCATGGCGAATTCACAGCCCATGCATTTCGCGACCAACCCAGCCAAGGCGTGCATTTGGCGCTGGTCAAAGGCAGCTGGTCCGCTGACGCGGAAGTACCGGTGCGTGTACACGAACCGCTGTCGGTCATGGACGCGCTGGAAGTTCAACGCTCCATGCACTCCTGGAGCCTTGACACCAGCCTGCAGTTCATCAACGCCCAAGGCTGCGGCGTAGCCGTTCTGCTCAATTGCGGAGAATCAGCTGACCAATTGATGGCCCAGTTTGAGGGCCGCGCCCGCTCGGCTCAAGCGCCCGAGCGCGGCAAAATGGACCTGCGCACTTATGGCGTGGGAGCGCAGATCTTGCGCGAATGCGGCGTGCAAAAAATGAAACTCATGGGCCAACCCCGCCGCATGCCCAGCATGACCGGCTACGGCCTCGAAATCACCGCTTACATCCCCAAGGAATAAACATGCAAAACGCCAACCAAGGTATCGCGCAGGAACTGGACGGCCAGTTCTTGCACATCGGCATTGTGCAGGCCCGTTTCAACGAAGACGTCACCAACGCATTGGCCGCGGCCTGCATCCAAGAGCTCGAAGCTTTGGGCGTGAGCAACATCGACCACGTCACGGTGCCCGGCGCCCTCGAAGTGCCCTTGGCACTGCAAGCCATGGCCGAGCGGGCCGAATACGATGCACTGATTGCTTTGGGTTGCATCATTCGCGGTGAAACCTACCACTTTGAGTTGGTCGCCAACGAATCAGGTGCAGGCGTGAGCCGCATCGGACTGGACTACAACCTGCCCATTGCCAACGCCATCTTGACCACAGAAAACATGGCACAAGCCGTGGCCCGTCAAACCGACAAAGGACGCGACGCAGCCCGTGTGGCCGTCGAAATGGCCATGTTGATGGAAGACCTCTCCGGCGATGTGGCCGACATTCTGGATGACGAGCTGACCGAAGGCCAAGCATGACCACACCTGGCCTGACCAGCACCGGCGTGCGCAAGGCCTCGGCCAAATCGGCCCGCAGTCGTTCGCGTGAATTTGCCTTGCAAGCCCTCTACCAAAGTTTGGTGGGTCGCAATGAAACCGCCGACATCGATCTCTTCACCCGCGACTTGGCCGGCTTTCACAAAGCCGACTCAGCCCATTACGACGCGCTGCTTTACGGTTGCACCGAGCAAGCAGCCGATCTGGACAAGTTGATCGGTCCCTTGCTGGACCGCAAGTTTGCTGAAATTTCCCCCGTCGAACATGCAGCCATGTGGATTGGCGTGTACGAGATGAAACATTGCCCTGACGTGCCATGGCGCGTTGTGCTCAACGAATGCATTGAGTTGGCCAAAGAGTTTGGCGGTACCGATGGTCACAAATATGTCAACGCCGTGCTCGGCGGTTTGGCGCCACAGTTGCGTCCGCACGAAGTGGATGCCGATCGCAAAGCAGGCCGCGCCCGCATCTGACACTCATGCGAATCTCTGACCGTGCCCAGCGCATTGAACCCTTTTACGTGATGGAGGTGGCCAAAGCCGCGCAGGCTTTGGCGAGCGAAGTCGCTCATACCGATCGGCCGATGATTTTCCTGAACATCGGTGAGCCCGACTTCACAGCCCCTGCCTTGGTGCAAGCCGCCGCCAGCCGTGCTATAGAAAGTGGTGCCACGCAATACACCCAGGCCTTGGGCATGCAGTCCTTGCGCGAATGCATCAGCAACTGGTACGCCACACGCTTTCAGGTGCATGTGCCTGCCAGCCGCATCGTGGTGACAGCTGGCGCCTCGGCTGCGCTGCAACTGGCCTGTTTGGCCCTGATCAACCGTGGTGATGAAATTCTCACTCCCGACCCGAGCTACCCTTGCAACCGGCATTTTGTCAGCGCCGCAGATGGCACGGCCGTGCTGGTCCCCACCACCGCAGCAGAGCGCTTTCAGCTCACCGCCGATAAAGTGGCTGCCGCATGGACCGACAAGACCCGTGGCGTCTTGCTGGCCTCGCCCTCCAACCCCACGGGCACCTCGATTCACCCCGACGAACTTCGCCGCATCCACCAAGTGGTCCAGGCCAGAGGCGGCATCACCCTGGTCGATGAAATCTACCTCGGCCTCAGCCATGACGACGCCTACGGTCACAGTGCGCTGGCGATCAGCGAAGACATCATCAGCATCAACAGCTTCAGCAAATACTTCAATATGACCGGCTGGCGGCTGGGCTGGTTGGTGGTGCCAGAGCATGTGGTGCCGGTCATTGAGCGCTTGGCACAGAACCTGTTTATCTGCCCCAGTACCATCGCGCAACATGCAGCACTGGCCTGTTTTGAGCAAGACAGCTTGACCGAATACGAGCAGCGCCGCACCGAATTCAAAGTCCGCCGCGACTACTTTATACCCGCCTTGAACGAACTGGGCCTGACCGTACCCGTCATGCCAGATGGTGCGTTTTACGCCTGGGCCGATTGTTCGGCGCATTGCCAACGTCTCGGCCTCAAAGACAGCTGGGACTTTGCCTTTGCCGCCATGCGCCAAGCCCATGTGGCCATCACGCCCGGGCGCGACTTTGGCCAAGCCGAAACCGCCCAATTTGTGCGATTTTCAACGGCCAACTCCATGGGCGAATTGCAAGCCGCCATAGCACGCTTACGTCACTGGCTGAACTGAAGGCAGAACTGAAAATGGCTTTTCAATTTCCCATACGCATTTACTGGGAAGACACGGATGCAGGCGGCATCGTCTTCTATGCCAACTACCTCAAGTTTTTTGAGCGCGCCCGCACCGAATGGCTGCGCTCACTGGGCATTGAGCAACAAGCCCTCAAGAGCGAAGTCGGCGGCATGTTTGTGGTCAGCGAGACCAGCCTCAAATACCACCGCCCCGCCCAACTCGATAACCTGCTGACCGTCACCGCCGAACTGGCTGAAGCCGGCCGCGCCACCCTCACGCTTCGTCAGCAAGCTCTACTTGAAATTCCAGGCCTTGCACCGCAGTTGCTGGCAGAAGGTACGATCCGCATCGGATGGGTCGACAGCAACACACTCAAACCCGGCCGCATTCCGGCCACGATTTTGAAAGCACTCCAGCCATGAACCAAGACATGTCCATTGTTTCCCTGGTCCTGCACGCCAGCTTTGTGGTGCAGGTGGTGATCGTGATTTTGCTCACCATCTCCATCGCCAGTTGGTCGGCCATCATCCGCAAACTCATGGCGATCAAGCGCATCAAAGAACTCAACGAAGAGTTTGAACGCGTGTTTTGGTCAGGCACCAGTTTGAACGAATTGTTTGCAGGCGCCAACCAAAACGTCAAGCTGTCTGGCCCGATGGAGCGCATTTTTGCCAGCGGCATGCGCGAGTACCAGAAACTGCGCGAGCGAAGGATTTCTGATGCTGGCACCTTGCTGGACGGCGCTCGACGCGCCATGCGCGCCAGCCTCCAGCGCGAAATGGACATGGCCGAATCTCAATTGGCGTTTCTGGCCACCGTGGGTTCTATCTCGCCTTACATCGGTTTGTTTGGCACCGTGTGGGGCATCATGCACGCCTTTACGGGTTTGGCCAGTTTGCAACAAGTGACCTTGGCTACCGTCGCCCCCGGCATTGCTGAAGCGCTGGTGGCCACAGCCATTGGTTTGTTCTCAGCCATTCCGGCTGTGATCAGCTACAACCGCTTTGCCCACGATGTGGACCGCATCGCCATTAAGCTGGAAACCTTCATCGAAGAGTTCTCCAACATCTTGCAGCGCAATCTGGGCGCGCAGTCGGCATCGTCTTCGGCCTCTGGCCATTGACAGGAGGCACGCATGGCATCCGTCAGTTCACGCGGCAGAGGTCGCCGCACCATCAACGAAATCAACATGGTGCCCTTCATCGATGTGATGTTGGTGCTGTTGATTATTTTCATGGTCACTGCGCCCATGATCACACCCAGCATGGTCGACTTGCCCAGTGTTGGCAAAGCCGCCAAACAACCTGACAAAGTGGTGCAAGTCGTGATCCAAAAAGACGACAGCATTGAAATGATGAGCGATGGCAGCACCCGCAAACAATCCTTGTCCACGATTGCCGGTGCCGTCAAAGCCTCGATTGCCAATGGCAAAGAGCCTGGCAATGCGGCGGTGGTCATCAGCGCCGACCGCAATGTCAAATACGAAACCGTGGTCAAAGTCATGGACACCTTGCAACGCGCAGGCGTGCAACGCGTGGGCCTCTCGGTGCAACTGGCTCCCTGAATTTCTTCATGCAAGACAAAGAACGCAACAGCTTTCAACCGCCCAAACCCGGCGGCAAGGGGCGATCTTTTGCGTTGGCTTTGCTCGCGCACGCCCTGCTGTTGGCCGCCCTGACATGGGGCATTGGCTGGAAAACAAAATCCGACAACAGCATTTCAGTCACCGCAGAATTGTGGTCCGCTTTGCCGCGGGAGGCCGCACCCCCCTTGCAAGAGCCTGTGGAGACGACAGCAGAGCCCGAACGAAAACCAGAGCCTGTCAAACCTGCGCCAAAGCCCGAACCAAAACCAGAACCTAAGCCGCAACCACTGCCCCCAAAGCCTGCTCCCAAGCCCGAGCCTGATCGTCAAGACGCTGAGATTGCGTTGAAAAAAGAAAAAGCCGAACGCGAGAAAAAACAACGTGAAGAAAAACTACGCGAAGAAAAAGCCAAAGAACTGAAAGACAAAGAACAAAAAGCCAAGGCTGAGAAACTCAAAGAAGAAGAGAAAGAACGCGAAAAGAAAAAGCTGGCAGAAAAAGCCAAACAGCAAGCTGAAGAGAAAAAACGCGCCGAAGCCAAGGCCCTGAAAGAGGCACAAGAAAAAGCCGAAGAAGAAAAACAGGCAGAAGCCAACCGCCAAGCCAACATCCGGCGCATGCAAGGCATGGCCGGTGCCACGGGTGACGACAATGCCAAGGGCAGCGCCCTCAAAGCATCAGGGCCTTCAGCCAGTTACGCGGGGCGGATTCGTGCGCGCATCAAGCCCAACATCGCTTTCAATGACGATGTCGAGGGCAATCCCAAAGCAGAAGTCGAAGTGCGCGTGGGCACCGATGGCACCATTTTGAGTCGCAAACTCATTCAGGCCAGCGGCAACAAGGCTTGGGATGAGGCGGTACTCAAAGCCATCGACAAAACCGGTACCCTGCCTCGGGACACCGATGGGCAAGTTCAACCAGTGATGGTGATCAGTTTCAGGCCGAAAGACTGAATCGCTCTCGGTTCAATCGTAAGCAATCACCGCCTTGCCGCCGTCGGCTTGCGCGATCCAGCCAGCCAATGCCGCGTCTGTGGGGAAAAATTTGGCCTGGTCGCCCAGTTGGACTTCAGCCGATGCGCCCACGCCAATGCCACCGCCCTCAACATTGCCTTCACCCTGGCTTTGACGAGACAAGCTCAGGCGTACCGGCAGGCCGCGAATCAATTCACCTTGCTCGGTCATCACCCGCTGCGCCGGAAACTCTTTGACCAAGCGCGCGATCTCCGGCGCACGGCCATTCACCGCCACGCGAAGGTATTTGCCAAAACGGCAGCGTGCGGTGGGCAGGTCCCAAATTTGTTCCATCTTGAGTCGAAAGCCACCCGAGAACCGGTCGGCCTGCATTTTGGCCATCACGATCACCAGCTCATCGTCTTTGAGAATATGCCTTGTGCTGTTGATCAAATTTTCGTCAGCGGTGGCTTCCATCACCCCCGATTTGTCATCGAGTTTGAAAATGGCCACTTTGCCGCGTTGACCGTTGATGATGCGAATGTCGCTCACAATGCCGGCCAACAACTGCGGCTCGCGGCTGTCGATCAAGTCGTCAATTTTGCGACGGGCAAACTGCCGAACTTCGCGCTCGACAGCATCAAACAAATGACCCGACAGATAAAAACCAACAGCGGTTTTCTCAAAGGTCAGTCGCTCTTTGATGCCCCAGGGCATCATCTCAACCATCTCGGGCTCTTGGGTGCTGGAGCCATGCGAGTCGTCACCCATCATGTCGAACAAGCCGCCCTGGTTGACATTGGCAATCGATGCCGCTGCAAACTCAAAAGCCCGGTCAATAGAGGCTGACAGCGATGCACGGTTCATGTGCAATGAATCAAATGCACCGGCTTTGATCAAAGCCTCCACGGTGCGTTTGTTCAAGCGACTGCGGTCTACGCGCAAACAAAAATCAAACAAGCTTTTAAACAGGCCGCCCTCTTCGCGGGCTTTGACGATGGCCTCAATCGCTTGCTGCCCAGTGCCCTTGATGGCCCCCAAACCGTAGCGAATGACTTTGTCCGACACGGGCTCAAAACGATGCCGTCCTCGATTCACGTCAGGCGGATCAAAGGTCAAGCCGAACTTCAAAGCGTCTTCGTAAAGCACCTTGAGTTTGTCGGTGTCGTCCATTTCCACCGTCATGTTGGCGCAGAAAAACTCAGCGGTGTAATGCACCTTGAGCCAACCGGTGTGATAGGCCAGCAGCGAGTAAGCGGCAGCGTGTGACTTGTTGAAACCGTAACCAGCAAACTTTTCCATCAGGTCGAACACTTCGTCGGCCTTGTCTTGCGCGATGTTGTGTGTGGCCAGTGCACCTGCTCGAAATTTCTCGCGGTGCTCAGCCATTTCTTCGGCCTTTTTCTTGCCCATGGCGCGGCGCAACAAATCGGCGCCGCCAAGCGAGTAACCACCCAAAAGCTGTGCCGTCTGCATGACCTGCTCTTGATAGACCATGATGCCGTAGGTCTCGGAGAGCATCTCGGCCACCGCAGGGTGCGGGTACTGCACTTCTTCTCGGCCATGTTTGCGGGCCACAAAGCTCGGGATCAAGTCCATCGGGCCTGGGCGGTACAAGGCGTTCAGGGCAATCAGATCTTCGAGGCGGCTCGGACGTGCATCGCGCAACATGCCTTGCATGCCGCGACTTTCAAACTGGAACACGGCTTCGGTTTTGCCATCGGCAAACAATTTGTACGTGGCGGCATCGTCCAGCGGAATATGGTCGTAAGCAAAGTTCTCTTGGCCCTTGTGTCGCGACACAATGAACTCGCGGGCAATCTCCAAAATAGTGAGTGTGGCCAGGCCCAAGAAGTCGAACTTGACCAAGCCGATCGACTCGACATCGTCTTTGTCATATTGGCTCACGGCCGAAGTACTGCCCGGTTGTTGGTACAAAGGACAAAAGTCAGTCAGCTTGCCCGGCGCAATCAATACGCCCCCTGCATGCATGCCGACGTTGCGGGTCAAGCCTTCGAGCTTTTGCGCCAACTCAAGAAGGGTTTTAACGTCGTCCTCTTTGGCCAAACGCTCGGCCAAAATTGGCTCTGCCTCGATGGCCCCGGCAATGGTGATGTGCTGACCCGGTTTGTTGGGAATCAATTTGCTGATGCCGTCACAAAAGGTATAACTCATGTCCAGCACGCGGCCCACATCGCGGATTGCCGCACGGGCGGCCATGGTGCCAAACGTCACAATCTGGCTGACCGCATCGCGTCCGTATTTGTCTTTGACGTATTCGATCACGCGGTCACGGTTGGCCTGGCAAAAGTCAATGTCAAAGTCGGGCATGGATACCCGCTCAGGATTCAAAAATCGCTCGAACAGCAGGTTGTATTGCAGTGGGTCGAGGTCGGTTATTTTCAGCGCATAAGCGACCAAAGAGCCGGCACCCGAACCCCGGCCCGGCCCCACCGGGCACCCATGGGTTTTAGCCCATTGAATGAAGTCGCCGACAATCAAAAAGTAACCTGGGAAACCCATGTTCAAAATTGTGTTCAGCTCAAACGCCAACCGATCCTCATAGCGTTGACGCTGTGAGGATCGGTTGGCTTCATCGGGGTACAAATGGCGTAAGCGTTCCTCCAGACCCACTTGCGAGGCGTGGCGGAAATAGTCTTCGACCGACATGACCACACCCTCGACGGCTGGAATCGGGAAGTTAGGCAACTGCGGCTTGCCCAACACGAGCGTCAGGTTGCAGCGTTTGGCCACTTCGAGGGTATTGGCCAAGGCGCTGGGCACATCGGCAAACAAGGCGCACATTTGTGCCACTGTTTTGAAATACTGGTCACTGGTGAATTTGCGAACCCGCCGCTGGTTGCCCAAGATTTCTCCCTCAGAAATGCAGACCCGCGCCTCATGGGCTTCGTAATCGTCTTCTTGCAAAAACTGCACGGGATGGGTGGCCACCACGGGTAAATTTAAACGAGCGGCCAAGCGCACAGCGCCTGCAACCTGCACCGCGTCTTCGGGTCGGCCTGCGCGTTGCAGCTCCAGATAAAACCGGTGCGTGAAGATCGAAGCCAATTGCAGCGCGACTTCGGCCGCGCGGGATTCGTCGCCCTGCACCAAGGCCTGCCCGACAGGTCCGGCCTGAGCACCCGACAGCAATATCAGGCCCTCAGACAACTCCTTGAGCCATGCCAACTTGACCACGGCTTGCGCTTTGACCACGTTTTGCGTCCAGGCCCGGGCCAGCATTTCAGACAAGTTTAAGTAACCTTGGGTGCTCTGCACCAAGAGGAGTACGCGCGAAGTCGTGGTGATCTCGGCGCCTAAACCCTCCAGAAAAATCTCGGCCCCAATCAGCGGCTGCACGCCTTGGCCACGGGCCTCTTTGTAAAACTTGACCGCACCAAACAGATTGCTCAAGTCGGTGATGGCCAAGGCGGGCAAACCGTCTGCGGCGGCAGCCTTGACCACCTCGTCAATGCGGCAAGTCGAATCGACCACGGAAAATTCAGAATGGAGGCGAAGATGGGCAAACATAGGCTCATTGTAGGAGCGCGCATCGGGATTGTGCCCACCTCGGCTCGTAGTTTTCTACAATAGCGCCTGTGAACGATATTCTCAACATTTCTACTTACAAATTCGTCCCTTTAGCCGACACGCTGGCCTTGCGGGACACTTTGGCTGCGCGTGCTTTGAGTTTGAACCTGAAAGGCACTATTTTGTTAGCCGAAGAAGGCATCAATCTATTTCTGGCCGGCCCCGTCCAAGATGTGCGCAGCTTCATCGGCCAATTGCAAACCGATGCACGGTTTGCCGATATTGCCCCCAAAGAAAGCTGGTCGGCCAGCCAGCCCTTTCGCAAGATGCTGGTCAAGATCAAGAGCGAGATCATCCGCATGAACCACCCCGCCATTCAGCCCGCCCAAGGACGAGCCCCCGCCGTCGACGCGCAAACCGTCAAACGCTGGCTCGACCAAGGGCATGACGACCTAGGCCGTCCCGTGGTCACCCTGGACACACGCAACACCTACGAGGTGGACGAAGGCACGTTTGCAGGCGCCATTGACTGGCGTTTGAACAAGTTCACCGAGTTTCCGGGCGCCCTGCAGGCGCACAAAGCCGAGCTGGCAGACAAAACCGTGATCAGTTTTTGCACCGGCGGCATTCGTTGCGAAAAAGCGGCTATTTACATGCGCGAGTCCGGCCTGCCCCATGTGTACCAGCTCGAGGGCGGTATTTTGAAATATTTTGAAGAAACAGGCGGCGCCCACTACCAGGGCGGCTGCTTTGTGTTTGACGAACGCCGCGCTCTGGCGCCTGACTTGAGCACGGTCGGGATCATCCCGAACTGATGTGTCAAAAGCGCTCGTCCCGCAGCACGTGTAAAACGTCAAATCGAAATTCACGGCCGTACAAAATGAGCACCACCAAAGCGGTGGCGGCGATCAGTTATCCAGTTTTCGAAATGCTTATCCTATGCGCAAACAAGTTCTTGTGTCAGCTCAGGATGCTTATTGATCAGTCGCAACAAGCACAGCACGCCGCCAGGCGGCGTAAAGCGACCTTGCTCCCAGTCCCGCAATGTGGCAACTGGCGTAGCAATTCGCTCGGCAAAGGCCTGCTGTGACAACCCGGTCTTAGCGCGCGCTTGGCGCACCAGTATTTGCTCGGGCGTGGTCACACGTCCCATGCCAGCTTTGGCCTCTTCGAGCGCTTGCTGTAGATCTGGCAAGAGGATCCCCGCATCAAGCTCGATGGCTTTTGCTACCTTGGCAATGTCCAATTTTTTCATATCAAACTGCTTTCTTAATGTCACCAAGCCGGATGTTGGTCTGATCTGCCTTGGTATAAATCGTCACCAAAAGTACAACGCCCTGCTCAGTCAGGTTGAAATACACCACTCGCACTCCGCCACGCTTTCCTCTGCCGGCGACGAACCATCGCACTTTACGCGCGCCCTGTGCGCCTGGAATGACATCGCCAACGTGCGCGTTTTCTGCAATCCAATTGATAAATTCAATTCTCTCGGATTCGTTCCAAATTTTCTCAGCTTGCTTTTGAAAAGTGGGGGTTTCGATCACCGTATACATCGCAGCCATTATACGGGAATTCCGTACTTTTCAAACTGAACAGTGTCCAATAAATTTGATTCTTCTGACTCTGAATGCAGGCACCGGAAATTCAAAAGCGCTCGTCGCGCAGCACGTGTAAAACGTCAGATCGAAATTCACGGCCGTACAAAATGAGCACCACCAAAGCGGTGGCCGCGATCAGGGCAAGGGGTGAAAAAAACCAGGCCATCGCAGCAAATGAAAAGTAATAAGCACGCAGACCGTCATTGAAGGTTTCGGCGGCTGCGCCCACCAATGCGCCTGCCCTGTCAGCGATTTCTTTGCGGTCGTGCAATCCGTCTTCAAATTCTTTGGCCGGAGGCATGGCGCCAATCACCAAGGCCACAAACGTGTATTGCCGCATCGACCACGAGAAGCGGAAAAATGCATACACAAAAATGCCGAGCAAGACCAGAATCTTGAACTCGAACACAAACATCGGTGTTTGCGTGACAAAGGGGATGTCGCGCACCAACTCGGCAGCTTTGTCGGTGGTGCCCATCAAGGCCAGCAAGCCGCCAATGATGATGATCGTGGTGGAAGAAAAGAACGAAGGCGTGTGCGACAGGTTTTGCGTGATCAAGCCGTCCAGCATGCGCGGATCACGGGCCGTGGCTTGCACCATCCACAAGGCGCGGTAACGGTTGGTGGTGGCGATCAATGAACGCTCGTGTCGGCCCCAAAATTTGGCAAACAGCGCGTAACCAATCCACATGGCAAAAAAACAACCCATGGCCAGCCAATCGACCAAGGGCAACAGGGTGATGATTTTCATGCCCCCATGGTACCAATACGCGGTATGCAGGGGACATTCATCAGATCAACAGACTGCCAATCAGCCGCGCAATTTGGCTGCCACTGCCGCAACGCGCTCGCCATAGGCTTTGCCTGTGTCCAAGTCACTTTGTGGAATGTCTTCGGCCGGGCTGGTCGGTCCGACTTGGGCCATCAATCCGGAGTTAGAGCCCAGGCGGTTGGTGGTGCCGTCATTCATAGAAGGTTGGCCCACCCAGATCATGGCTTGTTGCATGGCCAATGTGATGAAGTATTGGAGGGTTGACAACTTGTCACCGCTGGGGCTGGCCGAAATGGTGAAACCGCCTGCGACTTTGTCTTTCCAGGCACTGGTAAACCAGCGCTTGGACGTGGCGTCGGCGAATTTTTTGAACTGCCAAGATGCCATGCCCATGTAAGTGGGCGAGCCAAAGATGATGGCATCTGCTGCGTCCAATGCCGCCCAGTCGGCATCGGTGATGTTGCCGTCGGCATCGATGGCAATAATTTGGGCGTTGGCGCCTTGCGCAACGAACTGGGCTACGCGTTGGGTGTGGCCGTAGCCTGAGTGGTAAACAACAATGGTTTTAGCCATAAGAGAACTCCTTGAGGTTTGAGAGAAGAAATGGATTCCCGCGTGCGCGGGAATGACAGGGATTTCACGCGCAAAGGTCGAACACCAGGACTTCGGCGTTGTGGCCTTGGTTCAGGGTCAGCAAGCTTTCGCCTTCGATCAATGCCGCGTCACCGCCTTGCAGTGCAATGCCGTTGACCTGCAATTGACCTTGGATCACATGCACATAGGCTTTGCGGGCGGGGTTCAGGGCCAGCGTGGCTGACTCTGCACCATCGAAAAGACCGGCGTACAAAGCAGCGTCGGCGGTGATCTTGACGGCATGGCCCTCACCTTGGGGCGAAGCCACCAATTGCAGCTGTCCGCGTTTGGCGCTGTTTGGAACTGTCTTTTGTTCATAGCTCGGTTCAATGCCTGACACATTGGGCTCGATCCAAATTTGCAGAAAGTGGGTTTGCGCACCTTCTGCATGGTTGAACTCGCTGTGCATCACGCCTTTGCCCGCGCTCATGCGTTGCACATCGCCTGGGGGAATACCTTTGACATTGCCCATGCTGTCTTTGTGCGCCAAGTTGCCCGACAGCACGTAGCTGATGATTTCCATGTCGCGGTGACCATGGGTCCCAAAACCAGTGCCCGGCGCGATGCGGTCTTCGTTGATGACACGCAAATTACCCCAGCCCATGTGCGCGGGGTCGTGGTAACCGGCGAAAGAAAAACTGTGAAATGACTTGAGCCAACCATGGTCTGCAAATCCACGATCGCCACTGGCACGTAATGTCAACATGTTGAGCTCCTTGATTGAGAGACCTGAATGTAGTGCCAACGGCCCGCACAAACATGCAAGGTCATTGCCGTCATCATTCAATTTTATTGAAGTAAACTAAATCAATCATGCAAAATCCTCGCGACATATTGACCCCTGAAGCCTTGGCCATGTTGCAAACCATTGGCAGCAGTGGCAGTTTCGCTGCGGCTGCACGGGTTCTGGGGGTGGTGCCCAGCGCCCTGACTTACCGGGTCAGGCAAATTGAAGACGCTTTGGACGTTCTGCTCTTTGACCGCAGCGCCAAGCAAGCCCAACCCACAGCGGCAGGGCAAGCCTTGCTGCAAGAAGCGGGGCGGCTTTTGAGTGATGTGGATGCAGTGGCCAACCGCGTCAAGCGCGTGGCGACAGGCTGGGAGGCGGTGCTAACCGTGGCCGCAGACAGTGTGATCGCACGCAATGTGTTGATGGAGTTGTGCGAGGCCTTTTTGGCTTTGAAGTCGCCCACCCGATTGCGCTTGCGGCACGAAACTTTATCGGGCACCTTGAACGCCTTGACCTCGGGCCAAGCCGACTTGGCGCTGGGCGTTTTATGGCAAACCGGCTTAACAGCTGACATTCAGCATCAAGCCTTAGGGCCCGTGGAGTTTGTGTTTGCGGTGGCGCCCCACCACCCTTTAGCTGATGTGCCCGAGCCCTTGAGCGAAGAGGTGCGCCAGCAACACCGCGTTGTGGCGGTAGCGGACTCGGTGCCCCGAGGCAGTGGCCTGAGCATTGGCTTGCTGGGCGGGCAGGATGTCTTTACCGTGCCTGATATGCAAAGCAAGCTGGAGGCACAATTGCGCGGTTTGGGCGCGGGATTTTTACCCTTGAGCATGGCCCTGCCTTACATCAGCACAGGCCGCCTCGTGGCCAAAGAAGTGACGCAAACCCAACGCACTGGGGAAACCCATTACGCGTGGCGAAACAGCCGCAAAACCACACCCGGAAAGGCTTTGCAGTGGTGGTTAGCGCAATTGAAGAGCGAAACAACGCAACGCGCATTGCTGCAACCCCAATATCGCGTGTAGAGTAGACGCATGACAAAACATTTCGCCATCATTGGCGCCGGTATAGCCGGCATGACCTGTGCACGTACTTTGACCCAAGCTGGCCACCAAGTGACTGTCTTTGAAAAGAGCCAAGGCTTGGGTGGGCGCATGAGCACCCGGGAAACCCCGTTTGGCGGGTTTGACCACGGCACCCAATACTTCACCGTTCGCGATGCTCGGTTTGAACAAGCCCTTCAGACCGCACCCGGGGTGTGCAAGCCTTGGAGCGCCAACGCCGTGCGCGTGCTCGACGCCATGGGCCGCGTGGTGGAGGCGGCCTTGCCGCATCGCGAAAAGCATTGGGTCGCCAAGCCCGGCATGAACGCACTGGTGACAGCCTGGGCCCAACCGCTGGAAGGCCAGATCCACATCGGCACCCGAGTAATGCGCATTCAGCGCGATGCGTTAAACAAAAAAAAATGGCAATTGCAAACCGATGGCGCCGAAGACTCTCACCATGTGTTCGGAGGTTTTGACGGCGTGTTGATGGCCATTCCGCCCCTGCAAGCGCAAGAGTTGCTCAAAACTTCCAAGCTTGCACCGGCCATGGCCAAACAGCTCGACAAAGTGCAAATTGCGCCTTGCTGGACGCTGATGGTGGCCTTCCCCCATGCGGCGCAGCCCATTACTTTGGGGCCGCAATGGAATGCCGCCCGCAGCAATCACCACCGCGTGGCGTGGCTGGCTAGGGAGTCATCCAAGCCCGGGCGCAACCAACTGGAGCGTTGGACCATTCAGGCCAGCGCCGCTTGGTCGCAAGAGCACCTGGAAGATGCACCCGACCGCGTGCAAGCCAAATTGCTCAAGGCGTTTTCTGAAATCACCGGCATTCGCGCTACACCGGCCCATGCCGACGTGCACCGTTGGCGGTATGCCAAGACTTTGCAAGCCCTCAAGCAAAGCCACTTGTGGGACGCTGCGCTGAATCTGGGCATTTGCGGCGACTGGTGCATCGGGCATCGGGTGGAGGATGGCTTTGTGTCCGGCTTAGAGCTCTCGCTGACTGTTGCCACATCGGCCTGACTGTTTTGGCAACGGGCAGCAGGTGACGGGTACGTCTTATCCAGGGAAATACGTGGGGCGCTTTGCCCCCTCCCCCACCGGCCCCTTGCATGCAGGCTCCTTGGTGGCTGCGCTTGCCAGTTGGCTGCAAGCCCGCGCCCATGGCGGTCAATGGCTGATCCGCATGGAGGACGTCGACACCCCTCGCTGTATCCCAGGGGTTGACGCCATCATTTTGAATCAATTGGCCGCCTGTAGCCTGCACAGCGATGGCCCCATCTGGCGTCAGTCTGACCGGTCCACACAGTACCAAGCGGCCCTCAACCACTTGGTGGCGCAAGGTTTGGCATACCCCTGTGCCTGCACACGCAAAGAAATAGAAACGGCGCAAACCCTCCCCTTGGCCAGGCACAGCGCGGCGGTCTACCCGGGCACCTGCCGCCAAGGTTTATGTGGCAAAACAGCCAGAGCATGGCGCTTGAACGTGGGCGCTGTAATTGACACCTTCAAGCTACCCGTGCCCACCCCATGGAGC
Organism: Comamonadaceae bacterium; assembly: GCA_947373105.1. GTDB lineage: Bacteria > Pseudomonadota > Gammaproteobacteria > Burkholderiales > Burkholderiaceae_C > Limnohabitans_A. The sequence goes on from CANBWK010000050.1 coordinate 19,639, forward strand.
GACGCACTTTCAGGGCAGCAGACACAAAACGTTGCCGCCGAGGTGGGTGATTTTGTATTGCTGCGCGCTGACGGCTTATGGGCTTATCAATTGGCCGTGGTGGTAGACGACGCCGCACAAGGCATTACCCATGTGGTGCGAGGCGCTGATTTGTCCGACAACACGGCGCGGCAAATCGTGCTGCAAAAAGCACTCGGCCTCGCCACACCTGTGTACCGTCACACGCCCTTGGTCATGGCCGCAGATGGCGAAAAACTCTCCAAACAAAACGGCGCGCAGGCACTGGACTTGTCGAACCCCTTGGCCGCATTGAACGCGGCAGCATTGGTTTTGGGCCTTCCTGCCCAATCGGGTTCGGTGGCTTCAGCCTTGGCCCATTGGGTCCAACTGACGCGGCAAGGCTGAGCCTCTACAATTCGTGTTTTGCGTGCCCCGCTTAGTGCATGACCTCTCCCACTCCGGCCACTGAAATGGCCTCTGACATGACCACAGATTCCAGCAACACCATCGACCCCGCTGCGCCACGCAAAGGCCCGCCGCCCGATGTGTATTTGCGCACCGTCAAAAGCTACGTGCTGCGCGCAGGCCGCACCACCATCGGGCAAGCCAAGGCTTACGAAACCTACGGTCCCACCCACCTCTTGAACTACACCCCGCAAGCGCTTGACACCGAAGCCGCCTTTGGACGTGTGGCGCCTGTGATTCTGGAAATCGGTTTTGGCATGGGCGAGGCCACAGCGCACATTGCCAAGGTCCGCCCGCAAGACAATTTTTTATGCTGCGAAGTTCACGAAGCAGGCGTTGGGGCTTTGCTCAAACGCATTGGCGAACACACACTGCACAACATCCGCATCTTGCGGCACGACGCGGTCGAGGTGATTGACCACATGCTGCCCGAAGGCAGCTTGGACGGGGTGCATATTTTCTTTCCAGACCCTTGGCACAAAACCAAACACAACAAACGCCGTTTGATTCAAGCGGCATTGGTCAAAAAACTCGCGCTGCGCCTCAAGCCCAGTGGCTACCTGCATTGCGCCACCGACTGGCAACCGTATGCCGAGCAAATGCTGGAAGTGATTGGCGCAGAACCCTTGCTGCGCAACACCGCAACGCCAGAGCGACAAGGCTTTGCGGAGCAACCCGACTACCGCCCCCTGACCAAATTTGAAAACCGAGGCCTCAAGCTCGGCCATGGGGTGTGGGATCTCGTGTTCCAACGGGTTTAGGCCATGCACATACCGACACGCAACGGTGTGGGCCCCAGTTGCGTGTCACTGCCCGCAGGACCTTGGCCGACGGTGTTGGACTTTCTGGTCGAGCGCATGCCGGGTATTTCGCGCGAAGAATGGCTGGATCGCTTGAGCCACCAATTGGTTCTCGATGAGACGGGGCAACCCGTCAGCGCCGCTGCCGGTTACCGCCCCCACACCAAGCTGTTCTACTACCGCCACATTGACAATGAACCTGCGTTGCCGAGCCAAGCGCACATACTGTTTGAGGATGAGCATTTGCTGGTAGCCGACAAACCGCATTTCATGCCGGTCACACCGGCGGGCCGTTACGTGCAGCAAAGCTTGCTGGTACAACTCAAACAGTTGACCGGCAACGACGACCTGGTGCCCTTGCACCGCATTGACCGTGAAACAGCGGGGCTGGTGCTGCTGGGCAAACGTGTGCAAGACCGTGACGCCTACCACGCCCTGTTTCGCGACAAACACATCCGCAAGGTCTATCACGCGGTCGCTTCATTTGACCCTGACGTGTCATTGCCCCGCATACACACCAGTCGCTTGGCTGCAGGCACTCCCTTCTTTCGAATGATGGAAGTCCCTGGCCAACCCAACAGCGAAACCCGCATCAGCCTGATCAAGTCCGAGGGACAACGCGCGCTGTACCAACTCGAACCCGTTACCGGCAAACGCCATCAGTTGCGCGTGCACATGCTGGCGCTGGGTCTGCCACTGCAGGGCGATTTGTTTTACCCCACCGTGTTGCGCGGTCCTGA
>CANBWK010000051.1 GCA_947373105.1 Comamonadaceae bacterium
ACCATGAAACCAGAGGAAACCCATTGCGCACGCGTGGGGCTCATGACGAAGTGTTGACCCATGTCGGGGATTGCCACATTGATGATGGTGGAGGACATGATGGATGCCATGGTCCCGAGCATCACCGACAGCAACAGCAGCCAACGGTAGTTGGGGCCGTAGCGCTTTTCCAGTACTTGCAGGCTCAACAGTGGGGGCGTATCCGTCATGAAAATCAAGCACTGTAAAAGCCTTGAGTTTAGGGCTTGCCGCGGACCATGACATTTCAGGTGCCTTCATGCACAATGGTTTCCCCATCGGATTCGAACCATTCTTCATTGACATGACGACACCTGCCAAACCCCAAGGACCCGCATCCTACTTCACCTCGATCGAAAAGAAATACGGTCAACCCATCGCCCACTGGATCGGCTTGGTGGAAAAGCGAAGTGCACTCAAGCACATGGAGCAGGTGGCTTGGCTCAAGACCGAGCACGGCATGGGACATGGCCATGCCAACGCAATCGTGGCTTATGTGAAAGCGAACAGTCCCTCATGAATCAGGGACTGCTGAGCACCACTGGTTAAGCAGCAGCCTTGACCTTCAAACGCCAAGCGTGAAGCAAGGGCTCGGTGTAGCCGCTGGGTTGCTCTTTGCCTTTGAACACCAGATCACAAGCGGCCTGGAAGGCCGCTGACTTCGCGAAATTACCGGCCATGTTGTGGTACTCGGAGTCGCCGGCATTTTGGCCATCGACCACGGCAGCCATGCGTTCCATGGTTTTTTGCACCTGGGCTTTGGTCACGATGCCATGGTGCAACCAGTTGGCCATGTGCTGGCTGCTGATGCGCAGCGTGGCGCGGTCTTCCATCAGGCCCACGCCGTTGATGTCGGGTACTTTGGAGCAGCCCACGCCTTGGTCCACCCAACGCACCACATAGCCCAGGATGCCTTGGGCGTTGTTGTCAAGTTCTTTTTGCTTGTCTTGCGCCGACCAGTTGGCGTCTTGCAAGGCCACCACCGGAAACTGCAACAGCTTAGCCAAAGTCTCTTGGCGCAAGGCTTTGGGGTCTTGTTTAAGCACGGCTTTTTCCATTTGCTTTTGCAGTGCAGGTACGTTCACTTGGTGGTAGTGCATGGCATGCAAAGCAGCTGCGGTGGGACTGGGCACCCAAGCGGTGTTGGCACCGGACAGCGGATGTCCAATTTTTTGCTTGAGCATGTCGGCCATCAAGTCGGGCATGGCCCACATGCCTTTGCCGATCTGGGCGCGACCGCGCAGGCCGCACTGCAGGCCCACGGCCACATTGGCTTTTTCGTAAGCGGCCAGCCAGGTGCTGGTTTTGATGTCGCCCTTGCGCATGACGGGGCCGGCCTGCATACAGGTGTGCATTTCGTCGCCGGTGCGGTCCAAAAAGCCGGTGTTGATGAAGGCCACACGGCTCTTGGCTGCGGCAATGCAGGCTTTGAGGTTGGCGCTGGTGCGACGCTCCTCGTCCATGATGCCCAGCTTCACAGTGGAGGGCTTCAAGCCCAACACCTTCTCAACCCGGCCAAAAAGTTCATCCGCAAATGCGACTTCTTGGGGACCGTGCATTTTGGGTTTGACGATGTAGACACTGCCGGTGCGGCTGTTGCGCAAGTCGGCGCCCTTTTTCTTTTGCAAGTCCACCATGGCGCAGGTGGTGGTGATCATGGCATCCAAGATACCTTCTGGAATTTCATGTGTACTGCCGTCTTTGGCCGTGTACAAAATAGCCGGATTGGTCATCAAATGGCCCACATTGCGCACGAACAAGAGCGAGCGGCCATGCAGCTTGACGCTGCCTTTGCCTGCGGGTTTTGTGTAAATGCGATCGGGGTTCAAGGTGCGGCTGAATACCTTGCCGTTTTTCTCCACCTTTTCGCTCAGCGTGCCTTGCAAAATGCCCAGCCAGTTGCTGTAGGCCAGCACCTTGTCTTCTGCATCGACAGCGGCCACCGAATCCTCGAGGTCGAGAATGGTCGACAGTGCGGCTTCGGCCACCAGATCACACACATGGGCCGCGTCGGTCTTGCCAATGGGGTGGGCCTTATTGATTTGCAGGTCCAGATGCAAACCGTTGTGAACAAACAGCAATGAACTTGGCGCTTTGGCGTCACCTTGGAAACCCACCAACTGCTTGGGATCGGCCAAGCTGGTTTTGCCGTTTTTGAGTGACACCACCAACTTGCCTGCCTTGAGTGTGTAGCCCGTACTGTCGATGTGCGAGCCCTTTTTCAAAGGCACACAGCGGTCGAGGACATAACGGCAGTACGCAATGACTTTGGCACCCCGCTTGGGGTTGTAGCCGGTGCCTTTTTCACAACCATGGTCTTCACTGATGGCATCGGTGCCGTACAAGGCGTCATACAGCGATCCCCAACGTGAGTTGGCGGCGTTCAAAGCGTAGCGCGCATTCAGGATGGGCACCACCAACTGCGGGCCGGCCAGCTTGGCCAATTCGGCGTCCACATTTTGCGTGGTCGCTTTGGCATTTTTAGGTTCGGGCACAAGGTAGCCGATCTGGCTCAAAAACTTTTGATACGCCTTCATCGTCTTACCCTCGGCCACAGGGCCGGGGTTGGCTGTGTGCCAAGCGTCCATGGCCGTCTGAATACGGTCGCGCTCGGCCAGCAGGGCGATGTTTTTCGGTGCCAAGTCAGACACCACCGTGTCAAAACCTTTCCAGAACTTCTCGCTCTTGACACCGGTGCTGGGCAGCACTTGGTCCTCAATAAAGCGATACAGTGTGGTGGCCACTTGCAGGCCGTGAACTGGTGTGCGTTCAGTCATGAAAAACCTCGAAGGTAAAAAAGAATTGAAAATAATCAGGGGCTGAAACTCAAACAGGTCAGGCTGTTGCGCACCTGTCCCATCCTCCTACTGTATTCGATGCAATTAGGTTAATAAATAATGTGGAAATTCATTAACCTGTGACTTTTAGTCAAAAGCGGTGCCAGGGCCTAAAATTTCCTTCCACACTCGTTTCGATCCCCACAAAGACTTATCTTGAATCACCCCAACGTTCCGGACATTCTCATCAGTGAAGTCGGCCCCCGCGATGGCCTGCAGTCGGTCAAAGCAGTCATGTCCTCGGCCCATAAATTCGCTTGGATAGATGCATTGTTTGCATCGGGTCTGCGCGAAATCGAGGTGGCCTCTTTTGTACCCGCCAAACTGCTGCCTCAAATGGCCGATGCCGCCGACGTGGTGCGACACGCACTCACCCTCCCTGGACTGACGGTCATGGCACTGGTGCCCAATCTGCGTGGCGCCCAAGCCGCCTTGGCAGCGGGAGTACACAAAATCACCATGCCGGTATCAGCCAGTGAAGCGCACTCGCTGGCGAATGTGCGCCAAAGCCGTCAAGACATGGTCAGGGAAGTACGTGCCATCGTGCAATACCGCAACGAAGTGGCACCTGGTGTGACCATTGAAGCCGGTATTTCCACCGCCTTTGGTTGCACCTTGCAAGGTGCAGTTTCTGAGGACGATGTGGTTTGGCTGGCAGCCGCAGTCATCGAAGCGGGGGTTGACGAGACGGGTTTGTCAGACACCACCGGCATGGCCAATCCGGCGCAGGTGCGCCGACTGTTCCAGAAAGTGCGGGCTGAAATAGGCGATCGGACAGGTGCTGCGCACATGCACAATACACGTGGTTTGGGGCTGGCCAATTGCCTGGCCGCTTATGACGTGGGGGTTCGCACCTTTGACAGTTCTTTGGCCGGCTTGGGCGGCTGCCCCTTTGCGCCTGGTGCCTCGGGCAATGTGGTCACCGAAGACTTGGTCTTCATGTTCGAAGCCATGGGTATAGCGACCGGGGTAGACCTCTCCCGATTGATCGCTGCACGACAAGCCTTGCAGCAAGGCCTTCCTGGCGAGCCGCTTTACGGCATGACGCCTGAAGCCGGACTGCCCAAAAACTGGCGTCCTGCACGATGAACACCCCACTGCCTTACGCCCACATCCGTGTGGTGGAGTTCACACACATGGTCATGGGTCCGACCTGTGGCATGGTACTGGCCGACCTGGGGGCTGAAGTCATCAAAGTCGAGCCTATCGGGCATGGTCACCTTGGTGATGCCACGCGCCAACTCATCGGTTCGGGATCGGGATTTTTTCCGATGTTCAACCGGAACAAAAAAAGCCTGGCGCTGGACTTGAAAACGCCAGAAGGACTTGAGGCCGTTCTGCGGCTGATTGCGACCGCCGACATCGTGACTGAAAACTTCAAACCCGGCACGATGGACAAGCTGGGTCTGAGCTACGCATCACTGAAAAAACTCAACCCTCGTTTGATCTACGTCAGTCATAAGGGATTTTTGCCCGGACCCTATGCGCACCGCACCGCACTCGACGAAGTGGTTCAAATGATGGGCGGACTCGCCTACATGACCGGCCGACCCGGCGACCCGCTGAGGGCGGGAACAAGCGTCAACGACATCATGGGCGGCATGTTCGGCGCCATTGGGGCCATGGCAGCCTTGGCCCAGCGTGAGCAAACAGGTACGGGTCAAGAGGTGCAAAGCGCCTTGTTTGAAAACAACGTGTTCTTGGTCGCGCAGCACATGATGCAGTTCGCCGTGACGGGCCAAGCTGCAGCGCCCATGCCCTCGCGCATTTCAGCCTGGGCGATCTACGATGTGTTCAAGGTTCAAAACGGCGAGCAGATCTTTTTGGCTGTGGTCAGCGACACCGCTTGGGCCCTCTTTTGCGATGCATTCGGCTACGAAGATCTGAAGTCCGATCCCCGATTGACATCCAACAACGATCGGGTTCGGGCCCGTGAATGGATGATGCCAATACTGCGCGAACGCATGGGCACTTTTACCGCCCAACATGTGTCAGAGGTGTTTGAAAAAAATGCCTTGCCCTATGCGCCCATTACCCGGCCACACGATTTACTGAACGACCCGCATCTGCAAGCCACGGGCGGCTTGGCCCCCATCGATTTGCCCGATGGCCGAAAGGCGCAAGCCGTACTGATGCCCATCACCATGAACCAGGAACGCTTGACTGTTCGTTCTTCGCCACCCCGTCTGGGTGAACACAACCAAGACATTTTGCAAGCCCTCGGCTACAGCGATGAAGCCATCAAGGCACTGGGCGCGTCATTGCCCACGGACCCACGCCCCACCTGAAGCCCCTATTTGCAGCCATGTAAACAACCTAATGATCCAGAGATCAGTCTTCATTTTTGACAAAAGATTGCATAATGAAGTCCTATGGACAAACTCAAAGTCTTTGAATCGTTCGTCTCTGTGGCCACCAAAGGCAGTCTGACGTCCGCCGCACGGGCCGAAGGCGTGGCCCCCGCCATCATGGGCAGACGCTTGGATGCACTGGAGGAACATTTGGGCGTCAAGCTGTTGATACGCACCACACGCCGCATCAGCCTGACCCATGAAGGCACGGCCTTCCTCGAAGATTGCCAGCGCCTGCTGGGCGAAGTGGCCAATGCCGAAGCCAGCGTGTCGGCTGGCGGCCTCAAAGCAAGTGGTCATTTGCGCATCACCGCACCAGCGGGTTTTGGCCGCAGACATGTGGCGCCTTTGGTCCCCAAGTTTCGCAGCATCCATCCCGAGGTCTCGGTGTCCTTGAATCTGAGCGACCGGGTTGTCGACCTGGCCGGGGAAGGTTTTGACTGTGCCATTCGGGTCGGTGATTTGCCAGACTCTTCACTGGTCAGCATGCGCATTGCCGACAACCGCCGTCTGTGCGTGGCCTCGCCCGCCTACCTGGCACTGCGCGGCACCCCCAAGATGCCCGCTGATTTAAACCATCATGACTGCCTGACCTTGTCCAGCGACGCCTCGCAAACACGCGGCTGGGCGTTCAAAGTCCATAAGACAGGCGATCAAGGCAGCGAGCTCATTCACCTCAAGCCCTCAGGACCCATGGACTGTTCGGACGGTCAAGTCCTGCATGACTGGTGCCTGTCGGGATTGGGCATTGCCTGGCGCAGCACATGGGAAGTTGAAGCCGAAATTCGTTCAGGCAAATTGGTGCCGCTCTTAGAAGACTTCGCCGCACCGAGCAATGGCATTCATGCCGTTTTTTCTCAGCGCAAACATCTCCCACTGCGTGTGCGTTTGTGGATCGACTTTCTCAAGCAGGCATACAGCCAGCCTCATTACTGGAACACTGCTGTATGAAGGGCTCTCAATCTTTACGTCGGGTGGTGTTGTGTGCGGATGATTTTGCAATCAGTGCGCCTGTCTCGCAAGCCATTGCCCAGTTGGCCCAAGCCGAACGACTCAGTGCGACCAGCGCCATGGTGTTGTCACCACGCTGGCCGCAAGACGCCGGCTTGCTCAAAGACCTGCGGGGTCAGATCGATGTGGGCTTGCATCTGGACTGGACAAGCGAGTTTGCCATCGCGCAAGGACACGGCCACTCGCTGGGACAAGTCATGTTGCGCAGCGTGCTTGCGGAAAAAATTGGCGGACTGCAAATTGCCGCAGTGACCGAGGAAATCGAACGCCAACTGGATGCCTTTGAGTCGGTCTGGCAAGCCCCACCCGACCACATTGACGGCCACCAACATGTGCAGCAATTTGGCACCATTCGCCAAGCCTTGTTGCAAATTTTGACAAGGCGCTATGCTGCCCGACAGCCCTATCTGCGGGTCTCGCGTCCGCCGCCAGGGCCCTCCGATTTCAAAGGCCGGGTCATGGCCGCGTGGGGCAGCATAGCCCTTATTGAAGACGCAAGCCGTTTGAGGATTCCGACGGCTCCCGCGCTATCAGGCATCTACGATTTATTCAATGAGTCCTTAGATTACGCCGCGCTCATGGCCACTTGGTTGTCCCAAGTGCCCGACAAAACATTGCTCATGTGCCATCCAGGCTTGTCTGAAACAACCGGCGCGCATGCCTATGCCCGCGTTGCAGAATGGCGGCACCTGGCAAGTGACGTGTTTGCGGCTCAACTGAAAGACTGCCATGCCCGCTTGGTGCGCGGCGGCGAGCTTTACACCTGAACGCCTCAGCGCTGAAATGCCCAGAAGCGACTGAGCACAAAAGTCTGAGCTGAAGCCACCACCAGAGCGGCGAACAAGGCCAACAAACCAAACCAGCCGTAATGCCGGGTCAACACCATGAAGACCACTTCATTGCAAGCAAACCCGGCCAGTGCTGTAACCCCAAAGCGCAGCAAACTTTGCTGGATCGGTGTTGATGTGCCTTTGAAACTGAGCCAGCGGTGACCGCCAAAACTGACAGCAAATGCGATCACAAATCCGAGCCCGTTCGCAGCTTCGGGCCACACATCTGGACGCAGGTGTTGCACCAACGCGAACACCCCCATGTGCGTCAGCGCCGCCACAGCGCCGGTCAGCAAAAACCAGAAGGCAGTGGAGTTCATGCCCCTGGCAATTTGTCCGGTTGGGCTGGTCCTGCCAAACCCAAACCGACGCGCTTTTGTACCCAAAACACGGGGCGTTGCTTGACCTCTTCGTAAATTCGGCCCACATACTCGGCCAAGATGCCCATGCCCATGAGTTGAATACCACTGAGCAACATCATGCCCACCACAATGGTGGCGTACCCGGAGACTTGAATGCCTAAATAAAAATACTCCACAACCACCCAGCCGCCGTAGAAAAATGCGGCCAATGACAAAAGTAAACCCAACAGACTCAAGAAGCGCAAAGGCACTGTCGAGAAAGCCACCACGCCCGTCACGGCCAACCCGATCGAGCTTCGCCAGCCAAAACGGGAAACCCCTTCGAGACGGGGCAAGGGCTCGTATTCGATGGCCGTGCTTTTAAAGCCTGCCCAAGCGTACAAACCTTTCATGAACCGGTTGCGCTCGGGCAAGGCGTTGAGTGCCTTAACGACCTGCTGATCCATCAATCTAAAGTCGCCCGCATTCGGCGGAATTTTGACTCGATTGCCGGAGTTGACCAAGGCATAGAACAACTGCACCAGCTTGCCATGCAAGGCCGTTTGATCGTCACGGGTGGTGCGGATCGCGTAGACCACATCCAGCCCTTGACGCCATAAATCGAACATTTTGGGCACCAGGTCGACCGGATGTTGACCGTCTGAATCCATGATCACCACCACCTCACCGGCAGCCGAAGCCAAGCCCGCAGTGATGGCGGATTCCTTGCCGAAATTGCGACTCAGTTGCAAAAGTACCAATTCAGGATACTGGGCGCACAACTGCTCCACGACAGCCACCGTGGCATCGCGGCTGCCATCGTCGACGATGATCAACTCAACACGATCGGACAAAGTCCGTAAAGTCCTCAGCACCTGTTCAATCACCTGCGGCAGATTCTTGGCTTCGTTGTGCGCGGGCATGACGCAGGAAATAGAGGCTTTGTCGCGAACAGGAGCGATCAAAGTAGGGCTAACCTCAAGTGTGGAAGATGAAGGAGACAATGAATTCATGGCATTCTGCTTTGGATATCCCAATCCTAATGCATAGACGTAAAAAACCCCACCAGCTTTCGCACGGTGGGGCTCTTCAGACACAAGGGCCAGGCTTTACTTCTTCAGGCACTCGCTCATGAAGGCTTTGCGTTCGTCGCCTTTTTTACCAGCCGCATCGGCATTACAGGTTTTCATCTTGTTTTGCTGGGTTGCTGGAGGCGTAGCCGCCGCTTCAGGCTTGGCGCTCAGACAGTTTTTCATGAAGTCTTTGCGCTCATCACCCTTCTTGCCTTCAGCATCTTTGTTGCAAGTAGCCATCTTGCTTTGCTGAGGTGTTTTTTCCGCCGAAGTGGCTGGCGCTGCTGCGGCTGCGGCTGGTGCTGGGGCCGCTACAGCAGCAGGGGCGGCCGGGGCGGCTGCTTTGGCAGGCTCTGCCGCTTGTGCGACGCCAACGGCCAAAGTGACACCCAAAGCAAGGAGGGGAAAAAATTTGCGCATGATGTATCTCCAATAACTGTCAAAATTGATGAATGAACCATCCCTGCAGACACTGCACTGCCTGGATACTGTCTTTAACGCCATATGCAAGTACTCCGTGCACAGTCATCCTGTCATATTGTGTAACAGGGCACCCACCCCCACCTTTTTAAACACCTCTCTTCGCAGACCCGTAAAATCACCCCATGCTTTCTGCCAAACAAGAATTGCTCACGGCTTTGGCTGTTGAGCTCGAGAACATCCTCCCCGGTGCGGGCTCCAAAGCGGCTTTCGAGTCGCCCAAGGTCTCAGCACACGGTGATTTTGCCTGTACAGCGGCCATGCAACTGGCCAAACCCCTCAAACTCAATCCAAGGCAGTTAGGAGAGCAATTGCGCAGTGCACTCCTGACCAACCCAGCTTACGACAAGTGGGTCGAGGGCATCGACATCGCGGGCCCGGGTTTCATCAACATACGCCTCAAACCCGCAGCCAAGCAGGCCATCGTGCACGAAGTGTTGGCTGCAGGCGCACATTTCGGCGAGCAACCCAGCAACGGCCAGCGCGTTTTGGTTGAGTTCGTGTCGGCCAACCCCACGGGGCCCTTGCATGTGGGCCATGGCCGCCAAGCGGCTTTAGGTGATGCGATTTGCAACTTGTTTGCCACGCAAGGTTTTGAGGTTTACCGCGAGTTTTATTACAACGACGCCGGCGTGCAAATCAACACACTGGCCCACAGCACCCAATTGCGTGCCCAGGGGTTCAAACCGGGCGATACCTGCTGGCCGACCGACCCGGACAATCCCGCCAGCAAAGCGTTTTACAACGGTGACTACATTGCCGATATCGCGAATGACTTCTTGGCTGAGAAGTCCGTCAAATCGGACGACCGCGAATACACCGGCAGCGGCGATGCAGCCAACCTCGACAGCATCCGCCAATTCGCCGTAGCCTACCTGCGCCACGAGCAGGATTTGGACTTGAAGGCCTTTGAGGTCAAGTTCGACAATTACTACCTCGAAAGCAGCCTGTACACCAGTGGCAAAGTAGCCGATGCGGTCAATCGCCTGCAACTGGCCGGCAAAACCTACGAACAAGATGGCGCTTTGTGGCTCAAGTCCACTGACTATGGGGACGACAAAGACCGCGTGATGCGCAAAGGGGATGGCACTTTCACCTATTTTGTGCCGGATGTGGCCTACCACATTGCCAAATGGGAACGTGGTTTTTCCAAGGTCGTCAATATTCAGGGCACCGACCACCACGGCACGATTGCCAGGGTCCGTGCAGGCTTGCAAGCAGCAGGCGTGGGCATCCCTCTGGGTTACCCAGACTATGTTTTGCACACCATGGTGCGCGTGATGCGCGGCGGCGAGGAAGTGAAAATTTCCAAACGCGCTGGCAGCTATGTGACCTTGCGCGACCTGATCGAATGGACCAGCAAAGACGCGGTACGATTTTTCTTGCTGTCGCGCAAGCCTGATACGGAATACACCTTCGATGTCGATTTGGCCATCCAAAAGAACAACGACAACCCCGTCTATTACGTTCAATACGCCCACGCCCGCATTTGCTCGGTCTTGCAGGCCTGGGCAGACAAAGACGAAGGGGATGTCGCAATCCTGAAAAGCGTCGACTTGAGCCCCCTGGAAAGCCCGCAAGCGCAAGCCCTGATGCTGCAACTGGCCAAATACCCGGCCATGCTGGCCGCAGCGTCCAACGACTTTGCGCCGCACGATGTCACCTTCTATTTGCGTGACTTGGCCGCCAACTACCACAGCTACTACGACGCAGAGCGCATTCTGGTGGACGACGAGCCGGTCAAAAATGCGCGCCTGGCGCTGGTCGCCGCCACCGCGCAAGTGCTGCACAATGGTTTGAAAGTGCTGGGCGTTTCAGCGCCAGTCAAAATGTGATGAAGGTCAAAAGATGAGACAGCATTCCCAAAAAGGTGGCGCCGCAACGGGTTTCATTATCGGTCTTGTGATAGGTCTGGCGGCCGCTTTGGCTGTGGCCATTTACGTGACCAAGGTGCCCACGCCCTTCACCAACAAAAACCAGCCTCGATCTGCAGAGCAAGACGCGGCCGAATCGCAAAAGAACAAAGACTGGAATCCCAACAGTGGCCTGCAAAGCAAGCCCGCTTCGGGTGGCAACGCAGAGACTGGAGCGAATGAAGACAGCAAAGTGCAAGCCAAAGACATGCCTAAAGAGCCGATCAAGGACAGCCCCAAAGAGGTCATAAAAGAACCTGCAAAAGAGATAGCCAAGCCAGAATCCAAACCCGAAGCTAAGCCCGAGGCCAAAACCGAGGCGAAGACCGAATCCAAACCCGAACCCAAGCCGGGGGTGACGGCCGATCCCTTGGGTGACTTGGTCAAATCCAAAGCCACCCAAACAGCCGCCAGCAATAGCGCGGGTGGCGCCGACCCGTTCACCTACTTTGTGCAAGCCGGTGCTTTTCGCAGCCAAACCGAAGCCGATGCCCACCGCGCCAAGTTGAGCATGATGGGCTTGGATGCCAAAATCAGCGAACGGGAGCAGGCGGGTCGACTGGTTTACCGGGTCCGTTTGGGTCCCTATGATGACAAAGATCTGGCCGAAAATGCCAAGGCTCGCCTGGACAAAAGCGGCATCGAAACCGCACTGGTTCGTGTGCAACGATGAGATCAACCCCTATTTACTCGGAGTCTTTCACCATGAAACGTCGTGATTTCAATCTCGCCACCTTGCGTGCATGCGCAGTCACTGCCGCAGTCAGCAGCTCTCCCGCATGGGCTGAAACTGCCGGCGCCAAGCCCACCAGTGGGCCAATCAACCTCAAAGAGGGAAAAGACTACCAAAAGCTTGAACGCCCGCTGGTGACAGACGCAGGCACCGGGAAAATCGAAGTCATCGAATTCTTCTGGTACAGCTGCCCTCACTGCAACGCATTCGAGCCCACCTTTGCCAACTGGGTCAAAACCGCGTCCAAGGATCTGGTGATTCGCCGCATTCCAGTGGCCTTTAATGAAAGCTTTGCCCCTCAACAACGCTTGTTCTTTGCTTTGGAAGCCCTGAACCTGCTCGAGAGTTTGCACCCCAAGGTCTTCACGGCCGTGCATGTTGAAAAACAAGCCCTGAACACCGATGCCAGCATCCAGGCATGGATAGAGAAGCAAGGCGTTGACAAGACCAAATTCGCAGAAGCCTACAAATCGTTTGGCATGACGAGCAAATTGCGCCGTGCCGTTCAATTGCAAAACGAATTCAAGGTCGAAGGCGTTCCTTCCCTGGGCATTGCAGGCCGTTTTTACACCGACGGTTCATTGGCCGGCAGCATGGAACGGGCTTTACAGGTCACCGAGGGCTTGTTGGCCCAAGTTCGACAAGGCAAATAAGCCGACCTCAAGGCGCCACTGTTGTTTCGCAGCCTCTGAACGACACAGTCCGCCTTATTGGCGGATTTTTTTATGTTCCCACTCCAGCCGTTCACCGCTTGCACCTACAATGCAAGCAAGATTCGCGCCCTTATGAAATTCCCTATCGCACTGACTACCTTGGCCTTGGCTGCTTTTTTGGCGGCCCCTATGGCCGTGGCTGAAAAAGCAGACAGCAGTCAACCGATGCACATCGAGGCAGACACGCTTAAACACGACGAGCCTAAGCAAATCACCACCTTTACCGGCAGAGTTCAAGTCAACAAAGGCACCTTGGTGCTGCGCGCCGAAAAACTCGAAGTCCAACAAGACAAGGAAGGCAAACAAATTGCCAACCTTTGGGCGGCCAAAGGCGAACGCGCTTTTTTCAGGCAAAAGCGTGAAGGCCTAGACGAGTTCACCGAGGGTGAAGCCGAGACCGTCACTTACGACAGCCAAGCCGATAAAATCACGCTCACGGGCCGTGCTGAATTGCGAAGCTACAGAGGCCAACAACTTTCAGACCGATTGCAGGGGCACCTGATTGTTTTCAACAACACCACCGAAGTGTTCACTGTGGATGGCAAGGCGGCGACAAGCCCCAGCCCAGCAAGCAATCAACGCATCAAAGCCACCTTGACGCCACGCAACACGCCAGGTGAAGCCATCAAAGACAACAGTTTGGTCCCTTTGCTGCAAAGCAGTCCGCGACTGACAGGAAGCAAACCTTGAGCACCGAGACCCTTGCTTCAGCAACCAGTGGGGCATCCCTACAGGTCAGCAGCCTTGAGGTCAGGCACTTGAAAAAGGCCTATGGCAGCCGCAAAGTCGTGCATGACGTTTCACTCCAGGTGAACAAAGGCGAAGTTGTCGGTTTGCTCGGCCCCAACGGCGCAGGCAAAACAACTTCGTTTTACATGATCGTGGGCCTTGTTCATGCGGATGGGGGCCAGATCATGATTGACGGTCAAGATGTGACCGACATGCCGATTCACCGCCGCTCGCGCATGGGCCTGTCCTACCTGCCGCAAGAAGCCTCCATTTTTCGCAAACTCACCGTCTCCGAAAATGTACGGGCCGTGCTGGAATTACAGCGCGATGCCCATGACAAGCCCTTGAGTGAAGCCGCCATTTCTGTGCGCTTGCGACAATTGCTTGAAGATCTGCGTGTCGATCATTTGCACGACTCGCCGTCACTCGCCTTGTCGGGGGGCGAGCGGCGTCGGGTCGAGATTGCCCGTGCATTGGCGACCCAACCCCGCTTTATTTTGCTGGACGAGCCTTTTGCCGGCATTGACCCGATTGCCGTGATTGAGATTCAACGCATCATTGCTTTTTTGAAAGAGCGCGGTATCGGCGTCCTGATCACCGACCACAATGTGCGCGAAACCTTGGGTATTTGCGACCACGCTTTCATCATCAGTGAAGGTCGTGTTCTGGCACAGGGCACGCCCGAGCAAATCGTCAACAACGCTGATGTGCGTCGTGTGTATTTGGGCGAACACTTCCGAATGTGACCGAATGGCTGCAGCACTCGTCCTCCTAACACCTTTGGCGCACACCTCTTGCGCCTTTGCAGGAGGAGGCACAGCATGAAGCAAAGTCTTTCCCTGCGCATGTCGCAGCATTTGGCACTCACGCCTCAGCTGCAACAATCGATTCGTTTGCTGCAACTGTCCACGTTGGAATTGAGCCAGGAAGTCGAGCAAATGCTCGATGAGAACCCATTTCTTGAACGCACCGCTGAAGAGTCCATGGCGGAGGAATTTGGTCTACCCGAAGCAGATACCCGAGTGAGCTTGGGCGATCGCGTGACCGAAGCCGCCACAGAGGCACGCGACAACACGAACGACGCCAGCGCCGAAACCACCGCCACGGTGGCCACGGACGAAGCTGTGCAAGATGTGGCCGAGAGCTGGGAAGGCGACGGCAGTGCAGACGTGGCTCCCGATGACAGCGAATGGGGCAACGACGCAGGTTCACGCAAAACATCCAACAGCGACAGCGATGCCCCCGACGCCATTGAACTGGCCCGCGGCTTAGGCTCATTGACGGAGTTCTTGCACCGCCAAGCCTTGTCATTGCGCTTGTCGGAAGTGGACCGCGCCGCACTGCGTTACCTCATTGAATCCCTCAACGACGATGGTTACCTCGAGGACTCGCTGGAATCGCTGGCGCAAGGCTTGGCGGGCACAGACGACTTGGAACAACTCGAAGAACTGGTACACCGCTTCACCGTGGCCTTGAGCCTCTTGCAATCCTTGGAGCCTGTGGGTGTGGGTGCACGTGGTTTGGCGGAATGCCTGCGCTTGCAAATCAAAGCGCAACTCCAAGAAGACCCCGACCACCGAATCTGGCAAGCTGCGCTCAAAATCTGTACGCAACCATTGGAGCTTTTGGCCAAACGCGATGTCAAGCGTCTCTTGGTGTTGTGTAGCGAAGACGACGTCACCATCAAGTCGGCCATCACATTGATTGCCCGCCTCGAGCCCAAACCTGCCAGGCCCTTTGCCAATGCAGAACAGCACGTGATCATTCCGGATGTGTTGGTGATCAACACCCGCCCCAACGGCGAGCCACGTTTCAAAGTACAACTCAATCCCGATGTGATGCCCCGCCTGCGGGTACATGACATCTACGCAAACGCCCTGCGCGGCGGTAAAAGTGAAGCCCATCAGGGCCTGCAACAGCGACTGCAAGAAGCGCGTTGGTTCATCAAAAACATTCAGCAGCGGTTTGACACCATCTTGCGTGTGTCCACGGCCATTGTGGAGCGGCAAAAGAATTTTTTCATCCATGGCGAATTGGCCATGCGCCCGCTGGTGCTGCGTGAAATTGCGGATGAACTCGGCCTGCACGAGTCCACCATCAGCCGTGTGACGACTGCCAAATACATGACCACACCCATGGGTACTTTTGAGTTGAAGTACTTTTTCGGCTCGGGCTTGGGCACTGACAGCGGCAGCGCTGCATCGAGCACAGCAGTCAGGGCCCTGATTCGCCAATTGGTGGCTGCCGAAAGTCCGGCCAAACCGCTGTCAGACAATCAGTTGTCGGAAATGCTGAAAGAACAAGGCATCGACTGCGCGCGGCGCACGGTCGCCAAATACCGTGAGGCGCTCAAGATTGCGCCCGCCAACCTGCGAAAAACCCTGTGAATTCATTGCAACTTTTTTTACCTTGCGCCGCCGGTGTCGAGGGCTTTTTAGCCGACGAGATCCACGGCATCACCGGCCTGACCGGCCAAGACTTGATGACGGGGCGGGGTGGCGTGGTTGTTCGGGCCTCCTGGCGTGAAGCCATGTTGCTCAATTTGCACTGCCGCTTGGCGCAGCGGGTGCTGGTGCAGCTGTCGCAAACCCTGTACCGCAATGAAAAAGATTTGTATGAAGCCGCAAGTGATGTGGCGTGGGAAATTTGGTTCACAACCAAGCAAACTTTCAAAATCGAAGTCACCGCACAACACAGCCCACTCACCAGTCTGAACTTTGCCGCACTGAAAATCAAAGACGCTGTGGCCGATCGCTTTCGCGCCAAACGTGGCGAGCGCCCTGACGTGAATACACAATGGCCCGATGTGCGCATCTATGCGCACCTGACCACCGACCATGCCACGCTGTACATTGACACCTCCGGTGAACCCTTGTTCAAGCGCGGATGGCGTGAAGACAAAGGCGATGCACCCCTGAAAGAAACTTTGGCTGCGGCCATGATCGCCGCCAGTGGCTGGGACGCGACCACGCCGCTGTACGACCCGTGCTGCGGCAGCGGCACTATTGCCATTGAGGCCGCGCAAATTGCCTGCGGCATTGCACCTGGCATCTTGCGCCGTTTTGGTTTTGAAAAATTATTGCCCTACCAGCCGCATGTCTGGCAAGGACTTCTGGAACAAGCCCAAGCCGCAGAACATGCGCCCACAGCGCCTGTTTTTGGCAGCGATGTCGCGCACCGCATGGTTGACTTCGCCGAACGCAACGCCCAGCGCGCAGGGGTGGCCGAAGCCATTCAGTTGCGCGGCGGCGATGCACTGCAACGCATGCCGCCCAGCGAAACACCCGGCCTGATGCTGCTCAACCCACCCTATGGTGAGCGGATTGTGGCGGCCGGTGTTGCGGGCCGTGGACGTGATGAATTTGAACCCGGCACTTTGGCCGCGCAGCGACAAGGCAGTCACCGCGAAACCGCACAAACCGATGACGGAGGCGACTTTTTCAACCAACTGGCTTCTCATTGGAAAAAGAACTACAGCGGATGGACCGCCTGGATGCTCACGCCCGACTTGAAGTTACCCAGCCGCATGCGCCTGAAAGAAACGCGCCGCGTGCCCATGTGGAACGGCCCAATTGAGTGCCGCCTGTTCCGATTTGACATGATGAAGGGCTCAGTGCGTGACAAGCTCTGAAGCCTTGACCACGGTGTTGGACACCAACATCGTATTGGACTTGTGGGTTTTTGACGATCCACGCACCCAAGGTTTACGCACCGCACTGCACCAAAGCCGCCTGCACTGGATTGCCACGGCAGCCATGCGCGAAGAACTGCGCCGTGTGCTTAGCTACCCCCATTTGCTTGCCCGCCTGCAGGCCGACAGCCGCAACCCCGATGATGTGCTGCATGAATTTGACCATCGCGCCGCGCTGCGTGAAGACGCCCCCAAAGCACCCTGTACCTGCAAAGACCCTGACGATCAAAAATTCATCGACCTGTCGGTCGCGCACCGCGCCTTGCTGCTCAGCAAAGATGCGCAAGTGCTGTGCATGCGTCGTCGCTTGGAGCGACAAGGCGTGACCTTGAACCCCCATATTCCAGCGCCACCCGGATTTGCCGTGAACGCTGAACACAAAGATTTTTACGCGCAGTTATTTACACCTTGATCTTTTTTTGAAATGACCACATCCCCTGACGTCGGCCTTCAGCCGCAAGATTTTGACGCCCTCGACGACATCCTCGACGATTTGCGCACACGCTATGACGAAACACCTCAATGGGAGTTTTGCGAAGGCTTTTTAGCGGCCATGGTCTGCTGCCGCACGCCCTTGGCGCAAGACGATTGGTTGAACGTTTTGTTGGGCATGGATGAAGGCGGCAGCTTTGCCAACGAAGCACAGCGCGATCGTTTTCTGGCCCTGTGGTCGCAACGCTTTGGCGAAGTCAAAGCCGCACTCGATGCGGACATTGAGGCCCTGGACGATGACCGCGCCTATGCACCCGAAGTGATGGACATCCGCGGTGCGATTGCCAGCTTGCCGCCTGAAGAGCGCACCGACATTGAAGGCGACGAAATCCCCTCCTTTGCGCAAGTTTGGGCGCTGGGCTTCATGTTTGCGGTGGAAAATTGGCCGGACGAATGGGTGGCACCCAAAGACAAAGATGCCGCCAAACTGCACGACCACTGCTTGGAAGCGGTTGTGGCATTGACCGAAGACGACACCGACGAACCCACGCTTTCAGCCCTGAGTGAAGACGGCCCACCGAGCGTGAGCGAGTCGCGCTTAAACACCTATGGTGAGGCTTTATGGGCCGTGTACGATTTGCGTGAAATTTGGCGCAGCATCGGCGCCCGCGTGGTGCAAGTCATCCGCGAAGAAACGCCCGGCCGCAACGACCCTTGCAGCTGCGGCAGCGGAAAAAAATACAAAAAATGCTGCGGCACGAATTGATTCAACCCCACACTACGAAGTCCCATGGCACTTGACCTCACTTTTATTTTGGCCAGTATGGCCGCTTTGTTTGTGGGTTTGTCCAAAGGCGGTTTACCCGCGATTGGCATGCTGGGTGTGCCACTTCTGTCCATGGTGATGTCACCCATGAAAGCCGCCGTTTTGCTGCTGCCGATTTATGTGATCTCAGACATGGTGAGTGTGTGGCTGTACCGCCGACATTTCAGTGCGATCAATCTTAAGATCCTGGTGCCGGCAGGCATCTTCGGGGTCTTTGTGGGATGGCTGACCGCTTCGTACATTTCAGACACAGCAACCAAATTATTGATTGGCAGCATGGGCATTATCTTTTGCCTGCATATTTGGTTTCGCAAAAGTGCAGCGCCAACCCAGTCGGCCACAATTCCTCAAGGCTTTTTTTGGGGAAGCTTGGCCGGTTTCACCAGCTTCACTTCACACGCGGGCGCTCCACCGTTTCAGGTCTATGTGTTGCCACAACGCTTACCCAAGATGGTTTATGCCGGCACCGCCACGTTGCTTTTTGCCTGTATCAATGCCGCCAAAATACTGCCCTACCAGCTGCTGAGCCCTTACGCGTTCGATGATCTGGTGCACGCCGCCGTTTTGATTCCTGCCGCATTGATTGGTACTGTGGCGGGGGCTTATTTGACAAAAAAAATCGCCGACGTTTGGTTTTTCAAAATCGTTCAGGCCTGCCTGTTTTTGATTTCCATCAAGCTCATGGCCGATGCAGTGGGTTCTTACATGGCTGTGTAATGCGCTTGGCGAACACGCTTCAAGGCGGTCGAATACCGTGTGCTGTCAGGTGATTTTAAAAACCGTGCGGATGGTTTTTCCGGCTTTCTTTTGCTCGAACACCGACCACTGTTTGATGCCTTTGACAAGCACCGACGCACTGATGTCTTTGACCGGCATTTTGTTTTTGAGTTGCGCAGTCACCCAGTCCTGCACATGGGGATAGACCAGACCTTGCTCACCCGTGGGGGTCAACAGTTCAAGTCCAGCCACTTTGGTGCTGGCGGTGACAAAGAGTTCGGTTGCTGGCATAGCCTGTTGTCAATCCCAAGGGCGTTGCGAATTCCCGCGCACAACGCGGGAACTGCCATCAGTCGACTTTAGCGCCAGAAGCTTTCACCACTTGCGCCCATTTCTTGTGCTCACTTTCAATGAACGCCAGAAACTGGGCCGGCGTGTTGCCGCTGGGAATCGCACCTTGTGCCAGCATCTTTTCTTTGATCGCCGGGGTATTTAAGGACTTGGCCACCTCTTGCTGCACGCGGTTGATGATGTCCACCGGCGTACCCGCAGGGGCCATCAAACCGAACCAACTGCTGGCCTCAAACCCTTTGAGCCCGGCCGCTTCTTCGATGGTGGGCAACTCGGGAATGGCGCCTGAGCGCTGAGCGCTGGTCACGGCCAAGGCCTTGAGTTTGCCCGACTTGATTAATGGCAAAGCAGAAGGCAAGTTGTCAAACATCACATCCATACTGCCGCCCATCATGTCCAACAAGGCAGGGCTGGAGCCACGATAAGGAATGTGCGCCATAAAGATACCGGTTTGGCTCTTGAACAACTCACCTGCCAAATGAATCGATGTGCCATTCCCGCTGGAGGCCATATTGAACTGACCCGGACGGGCCTTGGCCGCCTTGATGAAGTCGCTCACCGTGTTGATGTTCAAGGCTTTGGCTTTTTCAACATTGACGATCATCACATTCGGCACAGCTGCCACCAGCGTGATGGGTGAAAAGTCCTTGAAAGGATCGTAGGCCAACTTGGGGTACAAGGCGCGGTTGATGCCGTGGGTTCCCACGGTGCCCATCAAAATGGTGTAACCATCAGGGGCCGATTTGGAGACAGCTTCCGCACCTACGTTACCCCCCGCGCCGGCACGGTTTTCCACCACAAATTGTTGGCCAAACGCTTTGGACAACTCAGGAGCCACAGCACGCGCCAAAATGTCAGTGGTGCCACCGGGTGCAAAGGGCACAATGATCTTGACAGGTTTTTGCGGCCATGCCGTTTGGGCTTGCACCGTTGCGCCCGCTAACAGCATCGTGACAGCTGCCGCTCCGAAAGTGAGTTGACGGCGGGTGAATAAAAAACGCAACATGGGGTGTTCCTGTCCTGAAAATAATGTGCAATCATGCCACGGGAGCCACGCCTTCAAGGCCGCATAAGAGACTGGGAAACCTTTGTCCTGTTGCGGCACATCAAACTTTGTCTGTTTGCAGCCGGGCTTTCAATACAGGCTTTTGCACTTTACCCAAAGCGCTCTTGGGCAAACTGTCCATAAATACGACTCTGCGCGGCAATTTAAACCTGGCAATCGATATGTGCAAATGGTCAATAACCGCTTCCTCGCTCAACACCTGGCCCGCAGCAGTGTGCGATCGTACCAATACCGCCACAGGCACCTCGCCCCATCGCACGTCATCCAAACCGACCACCGTGCATTCGGCCACCCCGTCCAAAGTGAGCAGCAAGTTTTCGATCTCTGCTGGGTAGATGTTTTCTCCACCTGAAATAATCATGTCTTTGCTGCGGCCCACAATGGTGATGCAGCCGTCAACGTCCTGCCTGCCTAAATCGCCTGTTGCAAACCAGCCCGCCGACAGGCCATCATCGGTAGATAGAACACCCTTGAGACCTTGCCAATAGCCGAGCATGACGTTGGGTGCGCGGATGCAGACCTGTCCAATGTGCCCTGCCGGGACCGCTTCGTTATTTTCATTGCGCAACTGCACCTGCGCCAAAGGATGAGGCCAACCCGTCGTGCCTATTCGGGCCGTCGCCTGCTCCAATCGCAACACAATAGAAACAGGGCCTGTTTCCGTGGTGCCATAAATTTGCCCCACCGGAATACCTCGGTCATGAAACGCTTGCAAATAAGGCAAAGGAATGGTTGAAGATCCCGTCATCACACCGCGCAAACTTCTCAGATCGGTGACCTGCCATTCGGGGTGGTCCATCACCGCACGCAAAGTGGCGGGCACCAACAAGGACAGCGTCGGTTTGTCTTGGGCTACAGCTTGCAGCCACTTTGCAGGATCAAAACGCGGGTGCAAAGTGACTGTGACACCACAGAGCAAAGCCGGCAAAGTCTGGATACACAGGCCCCCAACATGAAACAAAGGCAGGGTAGACAGCACATGGTCGGCGCCCTTGAAGCCGTGCGCGAAGTCACTGGCCTGCGCATTGGCCAGCAAACCCGCTTGCGTGTGCACAGCGCCCTTGGGCTTTCCTGTCGTGCCAGAGGTGTAGACCAGCAATGCTGGCGCGTCGGCTTGTATTTCAGGCACAAGCAGATGGCGTGGCGATGCGGTGTCAATCAAGCGCTCTTGCACCACCCAGCGCATGTCACCAGCCCCTGGGTCCAGACCCAGACCCAGACCCAGACCCAATTGTTCAGCCAAGGCAGTATGGTCGGCGTCGTGCACCAGTAATTTGGGCTGCGCATCTTCCAGAACATGACGCAATTCTGCTGCGGCCAAACGGTAGTTGAGCGGCATGAAGATCACACCCAATCGTGCACAGGCCACCAAAGTGACCAATTGCAGCTCGTGGTTCAAACCCAGCCACGCCAAGCGGTCTCCGGCTTGCACCGCCCATGCGGATTGCA
>CANBWK010000052.1 GCA_947373105.1 Comamonadaceae bacterium
CTGTTGATCTGCGCCGGGCTGGTGATGGACAATTTTTTCGATGGCGTCGATGTCAACGCAACGGCGGCATCCCATGCAACACCACCCCCCAGCGCTGAAATCATCGACAAAGGCCGGTACCTGATTCAAGCAGGCAACTGCATTGCATGCCACACCGCACGCGCAGGCACCGTCATGTCGGGTGGTCGGGCCATCGAGACGCCCTTTGGCACCGTCTACAGCAGCAACCTCACACCCGATCCCGCCACGGGCATTGGCCTGTGGAATGCCCAGCATTTCTGGCGTGCCATGCACCATGGCCGCTCGCGTGACGGGCGTTTGCTGGTCCCGGCTTTTCCGTACAACCACACCACCTTGATCAAACGGGACGATTCGGATGCCATGTTTGCGTGGTTAATCCATCAGCCTGCAGTGGCCAAAGCACCGCCTGCGCACACGCTGCGGTGGCCAGTGAGCACACAAGCCGCCTTGGCCGTCTGGCGCTCGCTTTACTTCAAGCCCGGCATCTTCAAGCCAGAAGCGGGACGCGACGCCGAATGGAACCGTGGGGCTTACTTGGTGCAAGGTTTGGGACACTGCGCGGCCTGTCACAGCCCTCGCAATGCGCTGGGCGCGTCAGGGCCGGTCAACGACCTGTCTGGCGGCTTGATGCCCGTCGTCAACTGGACCGCACCGTCCCTGATGGACAACGCCCAAACGGGTTTGGCCGACACACCTTTGCAAGACATCCAGACATTGCTCCAAACCGGCAAGTCTGGAAATCACCACGCCAGCGGCCCCATGGCCGAAGTGGTGCAATACAGCACGCAATACCTCCAACCCGCCGACCTGAAAGCCATGGCGGTGTATTTGAAATCGCAGGCTCGGCTAACTCAAGACAAGCAAAGCCCGACCACTCCAATAGCAACGCGCCGTTTATTGCCTGACGTACAAACACGCGGCGCCGCCCTTTATGACAAGCACTGCGCCCAATGCCATGGCGAACAAGGGCTGGGCATTGCAGGCGCTTACCCGGCGTTGGCCGGTCACCGCGCCGTATTGCAAACCGACACCACCAACCTGGTGCAAACTGTGTTGTACGGCGGCTATCCTCCGGCCACGGCAGGCAACCCCAGACCCTTTGGCATGCCGCCTTACATCCTGACGCTGGATGACAAAGACATTGCCGCAGTGCTCACCCATCTGCGCACCCAATGGGGTAACCATGCCCCCGAAGTCACGCCGCTCGAAGTCAACCGCATCCGGGCCAGCCAAGGCGGCTGAACTAGGCCCCGACCACAACCCGCCAAGCCCCGGCCTGAATCTGGTCAATATAAGGCTGCGGCAGCTCCACACGCCAAGCGCCCGCGTGCACCTGGGTGGCATAACTGCAAACCTCTTGGTCGAGCTCGTTTCTCAGCGACCAGCCGACCTTCTGTCCATCGGGCAAGGCCCTGTCCGCCCCGATACTGGACCCCGAAAGGTTGCAGCCTACATGAAACTTATCGCCCAACTGGTGCGGCGCATGCGGCGGAAAATCCTGCCCCTGCATGAAGCCAAACACACTGTCGTGGGACAACACACTTTGGCGCACCGTCGGCCAAATGTGAGATCGCAAATAATGCTGATCGACGACCCGCCGCCCCAAATACTGCCCCTTGGCCATGTAAGCCACCATACCCTCGCGCAGATCACCGAACGCGCCCCCACAGCCGCCCCACATGCCGGCGAGCAACAACTCGGTGTGGCTGAAATAATCGCGCATCAAATGGAACCATTGGCCACTGCCCAGCCACGCCTGCACAGCCGCAACCTCGCGGGTGGATATCAATGAGTCCGCATCGCGCACTAAAAACCGGTCCACCTGCAGGTCTTGCAAGACCCCAAAACGCCACATCAAGCCACTCAGTTGCGCCTGGTCTTCGCGCGTCACCAACACCACCTGCGCACCCACATGCGCCAAACGTGCACGCACCGCCACGGGCACCGACTCATCCACATAAAAGCGACACGTCCACTGCGGCAACAACTGCCCGGCCACCAACACATTGAGCATGGCGGTTTCGCAGTAACGCGGCTTGTCCCCGAACAAGCTGAAGGCAATCACATTGCGCAAAGGATCGGACGACAACGGAGGCGGCTGGCCATGCAATGTACTGGGCGCCTGGTGACCCTGTTGGGCATCTTTGAGTGCCAAGGCCTTCAAGCCGTTTTGCCGTACCTCGTGCATCAAACCCAAATGACCGCAGGCTTCAGTCAGGCCATCCCACAAATTGGTGTCATCAGGGGCCAATGCGCAAGCTTGCGCGTAGGTCTTGCGGGCCAAAGCGTAATCACCCAAGCGCATGTGACACAAACCCGCATCCCCCAAGATTTGCGGATGATTTGGCGCCAAAGCATGGGCCTGGGCATTGACCAACAAAGCCGCAGCAAAATCACCTGCAGCCGTCAGCGACACATACTGCTGACCCAGCGCCTGCAAGCGGGTATTGATTTGCGCCGCCTCAGCCGCAGACATGCTGCCAGCCGCTTTGGACAAATTGCGTTTGGACGGCTGCGCGTTTGAACGGGGAGGATGGGGTAAGCGAATGGCCATGTATGCGCCTGAAAAATGGTTCTTAAGTGTGCCAGTAAGAAGCTATAGTGTCTCAAAAATAGAATCTCACCTTCGTGACAGCATTTGTGAATACTCACCACTAACATCCTCGCATGACTCAACATCTCTACATCCTCACCGGCGCCTCCAGAGGCATGGGCTTGGCCATGGCGCAGCAATTGCTGCAATCGGGGCACAGCCTGTTGTGCATTTCGCGCAAAACCAATGACACCTTGGACAGCCTGGCGCAGGCCAGTGGCGCCACCTTGTTGCAATGGTCGCAAGACCTGGCCGATGGTGTGGCCGCCAGCACACGCTTGAGTGCTTGGCTGCACACCCAAGACCCTGCCGCTTGGGCCAGCGTGACTTTGATCAACAACGCCGGGGTCATCCCGCGCATTGGCCCCATGAGCCAAGCCGACGCGGCGGACTTGGGACATGCCTTGCGTGTGGGACTGGAAGCACCCATGCAATTGACAGGCGCTTTTTTGGGTGCCACCGAACACTGGCCCTCACCGCGCAAGGTGCTGAACATTTCATCCGGTCTGGGCCGCAAAGCCATGGCCTCGCAAGCGGGTTATTGCGCTGCCAAGGCGGGCATGGACCATTTCACACGCTGTTTGGCGCTGGAGGAAGCGCTCAAGCCCATGGGGGCCAAGGTGTGCTCGCTGGCACCTGGGGTGATCGACACCGACATGCAAATCCAGTTGCGCGGCGCAGAGGCCAGCGCCTTTCCGGACCAAGGGGGCTTCATCCAGCTCAAAGCGGGCGGGCAATTGACATCGCCTGCGGATGCAGGAGCACGCGTTCTGGCATTTTTGAGTCGTGCCAATTTCGGCGCCAACCCCGTGGCCGACATCCGCGATTGAGTTCACCCGACCCAGCCCAGCTTGTCAGCGGGTTGTAGCCTTTGTCCACGACACTGGCGGTTGTAGAGCAATATTTTTTTATTTTTTGGAGATAAGCATGAGTCGTGAAGTCGTCGTCGTTAGCGGTGTGCGCACCGCCATTGGCACCTACGGTGGAAGCCTGAAAGACATTCCCCCCACCGAACTGGCCGCGCTGGTGGTGCGCGAGTCACTGGCCCGTGCGGGGGTGCAAGGCAAAGACGTAGGTCATGTGGTGTTTGGCCATGTGTTGAACACCGAACCCAAAGACATGTACTTGTCCAGGGTGGCCGCCATCAACGGAGGTTGCGCCGAGGGCACGCCGGCTTTCAACGTGAACCGTTTGTGCGGCTCGGGTTTGCAAGCGATCGTCTCGGCCAGCCAGGCCATCATGCTGGGCGACTGCGACATTGCCATTGGCGGCGGTGCCGAAAACATGAGCCGCGGCCCCTATGCCTCTTTGAGCGCCCGCTGGGGTGCCCGCATGGGAGACACGAAAATGGTCGACATGGTGGTGGGTGCTTTGCACGACCCCTTCCACACCATTCACATGGGTGTCACGGCCGAGAACATCGCCGCTCAATTTGGCATCACGCGCGAAATGCAAGATGCTTTGGCCGTTGAAAGCCACAACCGGGCAGAACGTGCCACAGCAGCCGGTCTTTTCAAAGACCAGATCGTGCCGGTCATGCTCAAGAGCAAAAAAGGCGACCTGGCTTACGCTACTGACGAGCACTTTCGTTCGGGCTGCAAGCTCGAAGACATGGCCAAGCTAAAGCCCGTGTTCATCAAAGAAAATGGCACCGTGACCGCCGGCAATGCCTCAGGCATCAATGACGCCGCAGCCGCAGTGGTGCTGATGGAGGCCGGCGTTGCCAAAGCCCGTGGCGCCCAACCCATGGCGCGTTTGGTGTCTTATGCCCACACCGCCCTGGACCCCAAGATCATGGGTATGGGCCCGGTGTCGGCCTCACGCCTGGCTTTGCAGAAAGCCGGTTTGACCACGAACGACATGGACGTGATTGAAGCCAATGAAGCCTTTGCAGCTCAGGCCTGCGCGGTGAGCAAAGAGCTGGGCCTGGACCCCGCCAAAGTCAACCCCAACGGTTCGGGCATTTCATTGGGTCACCCCATTGGTGCCACCGGTGCGTTGATCACTGTCAAGGCATTGCACGAGCTGCAACGCATTCAGGGCAAATACGCTTTGGTGACCATGTGCATTGGCGGCGGCCAAGGCATTGCGGCCATTTTTGAGCGGATGTAAAAAGCGGTTCAAACAGGCTCATCCAGAAAGCTTCCTGATCGCAAGGTGATCACCAGCGTGTCACGCCATCCGCCTGCTTGCTCAGGCTGGATGGGCGTGGTTTCATGAATCACACGGGTATCGTCGAGCAGCAATAAGGACCAAGGCTCGGTCAACGTAAAGCGTTCACCTCGCGGGCTGTTGATGTCAAACACGCGGGTCTCGCCACCTTTGATGGCATGCCGACCAATCAAAAAGACGGCCACCCAGTTCACACCGTCGCGGTGTGCGCCTTCGGGCGTGGGCCGACCTATGCCGTCTGTGGTGTCTATGCGGAACTGGTGGGCTTCGGTATACCAAGTCTGCTGGCCTTGCGCATCAGAGGCCACGCGGCCCAGCCAAGTGAGCACTTGCTGCCAAACCTGTTGCTGAGAAATGTCGGGCGACATCGGCTCAAACCAACGCTGCATCCCACCGTGCAAAGCGTTGTAAGACACCGGTTGCCAATGCGCCCGATGGGGCATGGTTTGCACTTGGTCACTGGTCACCTCAAAACTCGCATGGCGCCTGCGCCTGTAGCGCCCGCCGTCTTTGAGGTACTGGTCTGCCGGCAAGTCGTTCCAGCTCGCTTCGAGCGCCTTCAATAAAGGCAAAGGGACGCCGGCCAATGCGCACACACTGGCGGCACTTAACACGGCATAACCCTGTGTTGCCAGCGTGGTGTTGAGTTGGTCGGCAGCAGTCAAGGGAGGCGGCAACAGGGGCTCAGGCATGAGGGGTCCGAAAAATCAGTCAAAGACCACAAGCATACCTTGCCCATCAAGCCTTTCACGTGTAACGCTGGCTCGCCAATTTAGCGCCATCGGCCAATGCTTTGAGTTTGGCTTCGGCCACTTCTCGGCTCATCGGCGCCAGGCCGCAGTTGGTGCAGGCAATGATGCGGGCCTTGGGCACGAACTGCATGGCACGACCAATCGTGTCGGCCACTTCTTCGGGCGTTTCAATCTGGTCACTGGCCACGTCGATCACCCCAACCATGACATCCTTGTCTTTGAGCAGCGCCATCAAATCCATCGGCACTTGGGAGTGAAAGCACTCCAGGCTAACCTGCTGAATGCTGCTTTTAGCCAAGGCCGGAAAAACCTTCTCGTATTGACGCCACTCGTCGCCCAAAGATTTTTTCCAATTGTTGTTGGCCTCGATGCCATAGCCATAGCAAATGTGAACAGCGGTGGTGCATGTCAGGCCTTGGGCCGCCCGCTCTAGCGCCTGGACGCCCCAGTCAGCCGCTTCTTCCATGTACACGTTAAAGGCCGGTTCATCGAACTGGATGATGTCCACACCATCGGCTTGCAGCGCCAGCGCCTCTTGATTGAGCAACTCCGCAAAGGCCATGGCCATCTTGACCTTGTCACCATAAAAACGGTCGGCCACGGTGTCCACAATGGTCATTGGGCCAGGCAAGGTGAATTTGAGTTTTTTCTTTGTATGGGCACGGGCCAATTGCGCCTCGAAAGCGTGCACACGGCCTTTCAGACGCAGCGGTGCAATGACCTGAGGCACCTGCGCGTCGTATCGGTTATTGCGAATGCCCATGGTGACTTTGTTTTCAAAGTCTATGCCTTCCACTTGCTCTAAAAAACCGTGCACGAAGTGCTGACGCGATTGCTCACCGTCACCAATCACGTCCAGACCGGCGTCCTCTTGCGCCTTGATCCAAAGCAGCGTGGCATCGGCTTTGGCACGCAACAAGCTGTCTCCTGTCGATTTCCATTGGGGCCATAATTTTTGAGTTTCAGCCAACCATTCGGGCTTGGGCAAGCTGCCAGCGATTGCAGTAGTGAACATTCATTTCTCCAGATTTTCAGGGTTGAGGGGTGAGCGCAAATTCATGCGCCAACAATTCATAGGAGCGGCGTTGAGCCTGCGGGTCATGGGTCCAGGTGATGACGACCACCTCCTGAACTTGCAAGCGCTCAGCCAATTGTTTTAATTTTTCGGCCACCACGGAGGGGGTGCCGACAAAGGCCTTGTCCTTCATCTCTGCCAAAGCCAATTGCTCGCTCACAGAGTAGTCGCGCGGGGCTTGTTCGGGCGGAAGCATGGGGCCAATTCGCCCCAAATTACGGTCCATGCGCCAGCGTGCACGGCTTTCAAATAAACGCCATGCTTCGGCTTCGGTGTCTGCAGCCAATGCCCAAATGCACACGGTGGCTTTGGGTTGGGCTAAGCGCTCGCTGGGTCTAAAAGTTTCGCGGTACAGGCGCAGGGCATGGTCTGCCCCTTGCCCATCGGTGATGAACCAGGCAAAGGCGTAAGGCAAACCCAAGTGCGCCGCCAGTTGGGCACCGTAATCTGAGCTGCCAAGCATCCACACGTCGGGCGACGTATCGCTTGCAGGATAGGCAAACACGTTGTGCCCGGGATGGCTGGGCGGCAGGGGTTGACCCGTCACCCACGCTTGCAACTCCATGACGTGTTGCGGAAAATGATCGCTGGCATGCCGGTCGGGGTTGAGCAATTGCGCCGTACGCCCGTCACTGCCAGGGGCACGACCCACGCCCAAGTCAATTCGGCCAGGGGCCAAGGCATCAAGCACCCTGAATTGTTCGGCCACTTTCAGCGGCGCATAGTGCGGCAGCATGACCCCCGCACTGCCCAGCCGAATACGGTGTGTGCGCGCAGCAATCGCCGCCATCAACACTTCGGGCGCAGTGCCCACAATGCTGGGGTGGCTGTGGTGCTCACTGACCCAAAATCGGTCATAGCCCAGACTTTCTGCATGCTGAGCCAAAGACAGGGTTTGCCGAATCGCTTCGTCTTGACCCCGCCCGGCAACAGCCACAGATTGGTCGAGAACCGACAAACGTAAAGAAGGAAGAGAGGCGTTCATGGGGTACCTGCTTGTTCGGCTTCTTGCAAAGCGCGCCACATCACTTTGCCACTGCCACTCTTGGGCAATACGTCGACAAAAGAAACCATGCGCGGCACTTTGTACACGGCCATGTTGGCACGGCACCAATCGATGATCTCTTGTTCACTGACCTGCCCCTTATGGGTGCCTCGCAGCACCACCACAGCCTTCACGGACTCGCCACGGTAGGCGTCGCGGGTGGCAATGATGCAAGCCTCTTGCACGGCGGGGTGGCGGAACATCAGGGCTTCCACCTCGGCGGGCCAAACCTTGAATCCGCTGGCATTGATCATCCGCTTCAAGCGGTCGGTCATGAAAAAGTAACCGTCTTCATCCACGCGGCCCAAATCACCAGATCGGAAAAAACGTTTGCCATCCCGCTCAAAAAAGACCGCGGCACTGGCTTCGGGTCGCTTCCAGTAACCATCAAAAACTTGGGGGCCACTCATCACAATTTCCCCCGCCTCGCCTTGCGGCAACTCTTTCAAAGTGTCAGGGTCCACCACGCGAGCATCGACACTCATGAACGGGATGCCTAAACATTGTTTTTTGGGTGCGTCTGAAGGGTTGCTGTGTGAGGGTGCCGCGGTTTCGGTCAGGCCGTAACCCTCGACGAATCGCAAACCGAATTGGTCCATCAAACGTTGCGCCACAGGTTCGGGCATGGCGGCGCCGCCCCCGCCAATGTAGGTCAGGCTCGACAGGTCATAACTTTCAATGCGTGGGCTGCCCAACAAATCGATCACCATGGTCGGAATGTTGGTCCAATGGGTCACTCTCCATTTGGAAATTTGGTATCCAGCGACGTCCCTGTCCCAACGCGGCATCAGCACCAGGCAGGCTCCCATAAAAATACTGGTGTGCATGACACTGACCAGCCCTGTGATATGGAACAGGGGAACGACCGCCAAGGCGACATTTTCAGGCGTGCCGTTGCCCCACAAGGCACCGGCCATGGCGTTGTGCATGATCGTGCCGTGCGGGTGCATGCAGCCCTTGGGCAGACCTGTGGTTCCGCTCGTGTAGGGCAAGACTGCCAAGTCCTTGCTGGTGGCGGTGACCTCGGGCAATGGCAGGTCCTTGGACACAGCGTCAACCCAGGTATGGACTTCGCCATGCGCCAGCGTGGTCATGGCCCGCACAGGGATCAGCCAATCGTGCCACTGAGGAGGCAAATTTTCGGGGCCTGCCGCCACAGGGTCGAACACATCGGTGAACTGCGTCACCACCAAATGCAGGAGTTGTTGCTCAACAGGCAAGGCTTCACTTGCAGCCGCCAATTCGGGGGCTAAATCAGCGGTTGTAATGGCCACGCGGGCATCTGGATCGGTGATGTAGTGCTTGAGCTCTTCCATCCGGTTCATGGGATTGACCGGCACAACCACCGCATCGAGTCGCAAAATTGCAAAATGCGCAATCACCAGTTGCGGGCAGTTTTGCATGTTCAAGACCACCCTGTCGCCCTTTTTCACCCCCAATTGCAGCAGTCGACCGGCGAGTTTCTCGGCTTCATGTTTCAGGACGGCGTAAGACCACGTCTGCCCCATGAAGACCAACGCCAATTTATCGGGATAACGTTTGGCGCTGATCTCCAAATTCACCCACAGGGAGGTCACGGGCGGTGAAATGGAAAAAGGCAGCCTTTTGGGCCAAAACGCAGCGTGAGCAGTCATGCACGGGTCTCCAGTCGAAGTCTATTTTTGTCTGCCTGATGTTAAGGCCCGCAAGAGGACTTCTGAATCAAAAACTTGTCACTGGCGAGACCTGTTTTCACACCCCGTCTTACATTTCCAAACAATGAAAAACCCATCTGAATTTCTCAATTGAAATTAATTGTGTATTTAATTAGTGTTTTTGTTGATAAATACCCAATATTTAAATACAATAAAAAAATGACCACCTACAATCACCCCGAACGGCCCGAAGATTACTGCGGCACAACCTACGCGGCCAAGCTGCTGGGTTTGTCCGTGGGAACTATTCAAACCTTGGTCGAGAAGACCGAACTGCAAGCATGGAAGACCCAAGGGGGTCACCGCCGGATCGCCATGCAGTCGATCCGCGACTACCAACGCCGGCATAACATGATGTCGAACCTGCCTGATGGCAGGCAAAGCAGACTGAAAGTGCTGCTGGTCGAAGACGATGAAGTGACACGCGAAATGATGCGTGACTTCTGCACCCGGTGCGATATGCCTGTCGACTGCACGGCCATGAGTTCGGGGTTGGAGGCCTTGATCGATATTTCCAGCATCATGCCGGACGTTCTGGTCGCCGACTTGAACATGCCGGGCGTCGATGGCTTTGAGTTGCTTCGCACTTTGCGTCAAAACCCCCTCTTTAAACGCATGACCTATTTGGTCATATCGGCTTTGACTGCCGAAGAGGTCGAGTCTCGCGGGAGCCTTCCAGAGGGAACTATTTTTGTGGCTAAGCCTGTCAACCTTCAGTGGCTGAATGGTTTCTTTACCGCATTGATGGCGGGCAGGCATGCGGATCATGCCAGCAAGGAGCGCATGGCACTGGCTGCCTGAGCTTAAAACACCCAAGGCAAGCCCTGATTGCCATCCAACCCACAGCCTTCATACTGTGGGTTTTTTCATGGGAAGCTGAATGAACCCCATTGTTTTTGCCATCCCTGTTTTTTTGCTCACCATCTTGGCCGAATGGGGCATTGCCAAGCGACAAGGCCGTGATGTCTACAGCCTGCCCGATGCGATTGGCAGCTTGAGTATGGGCTTGCTCAGTCAGGTTGTGGGGTTGTTCGCCAAAGTGGCTTCATTGGCTGTCTATGTGGCTCTGTATGACCATGCGTCCATCACCTATTGGCCAATGGACAACGTGTTCGTTTGGATTGTGGCGCTGTTGCTGTACGACTTTTTGTACTATTGGAACCACCGCATGGGTCACGAAGTGAGCTTGTTGTGGGGCGCTCACAGCATTCACCATTCATCGGAATACTACAACCTCTCCACCGCACTGCGACAGTCTTCAACCGGCGTGCTTTTGAGCTGGTTGTTTTATATTCCTATGGCCATCTTGGGCGTACCACCCGAGATGCTGGTGGTTGTAGGATTGGTCGATTTGCTCTATCAATACTGGGTACACACCGAGCTGATTGGTCGCTTGGGTTGGCTGGACCGGATCTTTGTCACACCGTCGAATCACCGCGTCCACCACGGTCAAAATGATTACTGTATTGACAAAAATTACGGGGGCATCTTGGTGATTTGGGATCGACTGTTCGGCACTTTTGCCCCAGAGCGATTTGATGAAAAAGTGATCTACGGCCTACGCAAACCCTTGCAAAGCCTGAACCCCTTGTGGGCGAACACACTGCATTACTTCGACATCTGGCAGCACCTAAGGCAGGCCACCAACTGGCGCGCCAAATTAAAAACCATGTGGGGTTCACCCCGTCTAATTTCCGGTAAGACACCTGCGCATTTCAACCCCACTCACTTTGTGCGCTATACCCCTCAGACACCCCAGCGCATGGTCATTTATGCATCCGCACAATACGCTTTACTGGTGCCAGCGTTCTTGTATTTTCTGGTTCTTTTTGACCGGATGAACACGCACCAAGCGGCGTTTTATGGGCTTTGGCTAGGCCTGTCCTTGCAAGCCATTACGGGCTTGTTGCAGCAAAAAAAATGGGCCCCATGGCTCGAGGTCCTACGCTGGGCAGCAGGCCTCGCCGCCATGGTGCTGGCTCTATAAATCGGCTTTGGCGCCTGAGGCCTTGACCACCTTGGTCCACTTGACCACCTGTTCATTCAGGTACTGCGCTGCTTGCGCGGGTGTATTGCCCACAGGAATTGCGCCTAAATCAGACAACTGTGACTTGATGGCCGGCTCGCGCATGATCTCTGCAATTTTGGCACTCAAGGTTTGAACGATGGTTGCGGGTGTTCCTTTGGCCACGACAAATGCAAAAAACGACGACGATTCTGCGCCTGCAAAACCAGCTTCAGCCATGGTAGGCACATCGGGCAGCTGGCTCAAACGCGCATCGGAAGTCACAGCCAAAGCGCGTAACTTGCCACTGCGAATGTGGTTCAACACATTGGGCAGGTTATCGAACATGACCTGGATCTGTCCGCCCAGCAAATCAACCACAGCAGGGGCTGCGCCTTTGTAAGGCACATGCAGCATGGATGTGCCGGTTTGGCTGTTGAACAACTCTCCCGACAAATGGAAGGGTGTGCCTGTGCCTGGCGAGCCATAGGCCACCAGTTTGGGATTGGCTTTGGAATAAGCCACCAACTCTTTCACCGTGCGAACCGGCACGGCGGCATTCACCACCAAGACGGTGGGGGACTCCGCAAGAATGGACACCGCCTGAAAGTCTTTGACCGGGTCATAGGGCAGTGAAGAAAAGAGGCTGGGATGAATCGCCAAGATACTGGTGTTGCCCAACAACAGGTTGTAGCCCTCTGCGGGCTCCTTGGCCACAAAACCTGTACCAATGGTGCCATTGCCACCGACACGGTTTTCCACAAAAAAGTTTTGCTTGAATGCAACGCTCAAGCGCTGGGCGACGGCGCGCGCAACGATGTCATTGGTCGCACCGGCCGAATAACTCACCACCACACGCACGGGGCGCTCAGGGTAGGTCTGCGCCAACAGCACGCAGGGCAAGAAAAAAACCACTGAAATAAATAAACGTTGAACAAGTTGGTTCATGGGAGGTATCCAAGTTAACAATGAAAATACTCAAGCAGGAAAACCGCAACCGGTACGATCCCAACCCAGAAATTGCATCAAGGGTGCATCGGACATGCGGATCAGAATACTGTCTTGGCTGGCACTGTGCGTATGGGCATGCCAATACGGTATGGCCATGAGATCACCCGCCTGCCAGTCAAAGCGCTGATCCTGAACTTGCGTGTGACCTTCTCCGCGCAGAACCACCCAAATTTCGTTGGGAGTTGCCGCAGGCCGGGACCACTCGGTTTGTGCCTGCATATGAACCACCGTGCGATCGAAGGTCGTCAATGTCGCAGGACCCAAAATCAGACTTTTGACACCAGAGGCCACTTCAGGTGCGGCCATCAAACGCGGCAAATAATCGGCGAAAGCAAAGCGCATCGGCGAGTCTGGGTTCACCTGGGTGCTCGTTTGCACACGGTCCGGGTGGACCTCAAAAAACATCGGTCCCAAGAACTGCACCAAGGGCACATCCAGAATGTCGATCCAGTACGCTTCATCTGCGCTTTGATTGTCGTGGCCGTGATAACACCCGTTGGGCGTGAGCAATACATCGCCCGGCAACATGGGGATGCTTTGGCCATCCACAATGGTGTAAGCATTAGGTCCGCCCTCCAGAATAATGCGCATGGCATTGGGCGTGTGCCTGTGACTGCGGGCCACTTCACCAGCCTTGACCATTTGATAGGCCCCCACCAGGGAGGCCACAGAGGCATAGTCGTTGCCTTCAATCGGGTTGGCCATGATCAGGTTGCGCCGCTCGGCCTTGTCAGTGCCCACCAAGCGGCCCGCCGCATGCAGGGCCGGTCGTGCATCGGAGTATTTCCAATGCGCTGGCACAAAGTGAGGCTTGGGTTCAGGGTACAAAGATGGCGTAGGTTTGGCCCAGCCATTTTTCATCTTCACTTGATCGAGCATGCCATGCAGAGTCGCAAGGTCCTGCGCCGAGTCAAAGGGAATTGCATTTGCATCTGTCATGGCCGCCTCTGGGTTTATTGAACGATCAATGTCATCTCACCGACATGTTCGATTTCAATGCGCACTCGGTCTCCGCGTTGCACAGGCCCCACGCCTGCAGGCGTGCCCGCCGCAATGATGTCACCGGGGTACAAAGTAGCCACTTTGGAGCACAGCTCGATCATGCCGGGAATGTCCACAATCAAATCTTTGGTGTTGGCATCTTGACGCAGTTCGTCGTTCACCCACAGACGGGTCTGCAAGTTGCCTGGATCCGGTACTTCATCAGAAGTCGTGATCCAAGGGCCGAAGGGACAAAAGGTGTCATAGGACTTGCGCATCACACGCTCTTCTTTGCCACGCACCACCATGTCGATCAGGCAGGCATAGCCGAACACATGTTTGTAAGCGTCTTCACGCGAAATATTTCGTCCACCCTTGCCAATCACAATGCCCAACTCACATTCATGGTGAATCTCACGGCCAGGCAAATCGGGCAACACGATCGCGTCATTGGGGCCCGACAAGGAGGAGTTGGCTTTCAAGAAAAAGCCATTCAAA
Source organism: Comamonadaceae bacterium (assembly GCA_947373105.1). Classification (GTDB taxonomy): domain Bacteria; phylum Pseudomonadota; class Gammaproteobacteria; order Burkholderiales; family Burkholderiaceae_C; genus Limnohabitans_A. Next base: position 13,848 of record CANBWK010000052.1, read on the forward strand.
TCGGCCCGGTTGATCGATTTCATCTCCACGCCATGGGCAAGGTAGTTGACCGGAAAGGCGAGTAATTTATTGGGCCAGGAAATAGGCACATCGAGGTGCACCGTTTTCACATCGATTTTTTTCGTCAAGGCATGGGTCAATATCCCGGGCAGGGTGTGGTCGATATTCGCAATGAACTGCACCATTTGCACTGGCGGCCAGGACTGAGTGTCCACATGCAAAGCATCGGTCAGGTCATAGGACTGGGCTGCGACGGTCACACCAATGCGACCACCGTTGAATTGAAAAACTTTCATCGGGATATCTCCAACATCAAACAGGAACAAACAAAGATTCGACGGGCATCACTTCTTTCAAGATGCCCTGCTCCACCATGTACTGCATCATGGTTTCTAAATTCACACGATTAGCCTCCACGCCATAAGGCCAGGGGTCATCTCCGAAAACATCATCCAGCTCATCAAGGTCATCGCCCAGCCAAGGCAGCATATAACGTAAAGCAGCCAGGTTGCGCATGCGTTTGAGTGCAATGGCTTTGGACTCGCAAAACGCTGTGAACAAGGCCGGTCCGATGTGCGGATGCTTTTCGTAAGTCTCGCGTTTGACGGCCAGCAAATGCATGATCGGGAAAATGCCGGTGCGCTTGTAGTAGTCTTTTTCAATTTGGCGGAAATTTGGAAACAACCGCACGATATCCGGATTGTGCTTACGGGCATCGGGCAAGGTGGTGCCAATGATGGCGTCAATCAAGCCCTCGTCGAGCAACTGGCTCAAAGACTTGCCAGACTGATTGCGCTCGATCGGGATGGATCGCAACATCGGCAAGACCGTGGGCTCACCGTGGCTGGTCGGGCTGTTGATCGAGCCTTCTACCCATTGCACTCGCGAGAGGTCGACACCGTAGTCATGCTCTAAATGTCCGCGCATCCAAATCGCGGCCGTCATGGTGTACAGCGGCACACCGATGCGTTTACCTTCCAAGTCTTTGGGTGTGCGAATGCCCGCTTTTTGATTGATGCTGATGAAGCCATGCCGGAATACACGGGAAGGGAACACGGGCAAGGCCACGAAAGGCGAGCCCCCGGCACTGAGTCGGGTGATGAATTCGGAGCTCGACATTTCTGCCAAGTCATAGGCCTGATCCCGCGCCATATTGTCAAAAATCACGCGAGGGGCCTCGATGGCCAGAAAATTCAAATCGATGCCTTCAGGGCGCACCTCTCCTGTGTACAAGGGCTGCATGCGATCGTACAAACCAGAAGCAAATGTCAAAGGAATGTTCATGGTCTTCTCATTTCAACCCAAGGTCTGCATCAACGCTTTGGCGCAGGGCCAGGGTCCGTGCCTGCCAATTGGCACCAGTACTCCCACGCACGCCACATTTGCGTCGCCGTGGGGGAGACCTGAGACCGAATGGCGATCTCGCCTGCCGTCAAAGCTTTGATGCTGCCACCCAGCATGCGCGCCTGCATTTGGATGGTCGCATTGCGCGGCAAATAAACCGAGGTCTTGACCACTTCAACCAATGAACGACCTGTCGCCGTGAATCCATGGCCTCGCATCAACACCACACGGTGGTCAGCCAAACCTGCAGCCATGTCGCGGCCTTGCGCCATGTCGACGACCAGCATGTTGGTATCGCCAAATTTGTCACGAATGTCCCACACCGGAATCTGCAAACCCATGTCGCTGGCCGTATGAATCACAGGCACCAAGGGCACATCGGAAATGGTGAACGGCAATACCGCATCGGCATGGCTGTGCACCACGGCTTGGACTTCGGGGCGTTTTTCATACACACCCCCATGAATAAAGCGTTCCAGATAAGGCGTGGGGCCACCCGGATGAACAGGTTCACCATCCAGGTGAAACTCCAGAATATCCTGGGCTGTGACCAGCTCGGGACTCAAGGAGCGAGATAAAAAATAACGGCTGGGGTTTTCGGGATGCCGCATGCTCACATGGCCATAGGCATCCACAATGCCTTGATTGGCAAGGATTCGATTCGCTGCGACCAATTGGGCGATGACCTGGGGGACTTGACTCATGGTGTTCCTAATTCAAACGTGCGCCAGATTGCTTAACGATGGCTTCCCACCGTTTCATCTCTTCGGCAATGAAGCTGCGAAATTGCTCAGGGGTCATGTAGGCTGGCTCCACACCCGCTTGAGCCAAACGCATTTTCATGCTGGCTTGTTGTGTGGCCACTTTGGCTTCTTGGTTCAACAAGGTGATGATCTCTTTAGGCGTTCCTGCGGGCGCCAAAATGCCGAACCAGGTCGGCGACTCAAAGCCTGCAAAACCCATCTCACTGAGTGTAGGGGTTTGCGGCAAGGACTCCACACGGTTACCCGCCGCAATGGCGATGGGTTTGAGCACGCCGCGTCGAATATGCGGCATCACCTCGGCAGGAGAGGCAAACTGCAATTGAATACGACCTGCCACCAACTCCTGAATGGCTTCCCCACTGGACTTGAAGGGGATGTGCTCCATCTCCACGCCAGCGCGCTGCTTGAGCAACTCGCCAAACAAATGGGCGGTATTGCCTATGCCTGAGGAACCAAAGTTGAAGTTCATTTTTTTGGACTTCATCAGCGCAATCAATTCCTTCAAGTTGTCCGCAGGTACAGATTGCTGTGCCACCAGCACAAATTGCATGCGTCCAATGAAGGCAATCGGCGCAAAGTCTTTTTGCGTATCAAACGGCACCGAGGCATACAGGAAGGGATTGGCCGCCAGCGCATTGGCGGCGCCCAGGCCAATGGTGTACCCGTCCGCCGGCGCATGCGCCAGCACCCCCATGCCAATGTTGCCGCCGGCGCCCGCTTTGTTTTCGACAACAAAGGGTTTGCCCAATTGGGTGTTGAAAGCCAAGGCAAATTCACGCCCGAGCAAATCCATAGTGCCACTGGTCCCTGAGGGCACAATGACTTTCACCACTTTGTTGGGATAGCTTTGTGCATGCACACCTAACGCCATAAAACAAAGAAAGCACAAGCAAAAAAAACGTATCTGGCAAATCATGGTCAGTTCAGCTTCGCGCCAGATTGTTTAACAATGATTTCCCACTTTGCGGTTTCTTCCAGCAAAAAAGTTTTGAACTGTTCCGGCGTCATGAACTGAGGCTCCACCCCTGTTTGATCCAGTCGCGCTCGCAAAGCTGGTTGCGCAATCGCTTTGCGGGTTTCTTCGTTCAGCAAGGAGATCACCTCTTTGGGTGTGCCTTTGGGGGTGATGATGCCGAACCATGTAGGAGATTCAAAACCGAGCATGCCCACCTCGGCCATGGTTGGCGTGGCCGGCAGCAATCCTAAGCGTTTGGGGCCTGCGATGGCGATTGCTTTGACAGCGCCCCTGGCAATTTGCGGCAGCAACTCCACCGGCGTGCCAAACTGAAGTTGCAGGCGCCCAGCGACCACTTCTTGTGTGGCCTCACCGCTGGATTTGAACGGCACATGCACCATTTCGACTCCCGCTTTGGATTTGAACAATTCACCAAAAAGATGCGCCGTATTGCCAATGCCAGAGGAGCCGTAATTGAACTCCATTTTTTTGGACTTCATCAAGGCGATCAGATCCTTCAAGTTGTCTGCGGGCACGCTGGGGTGGGCCACCAAAATAAAGGGAACGCGGCCTATGAATGCAACAGGCACAAAATCCGTCAACGTGTCAAACGGTAAATTGGTATATAAAAAACGGTTGGTCGCCAACATGTTTGCTGCGCCCAGTCCCAATGTGTAGCCATCACCCGGGGCTCTGGCCAAAATACCCAAGCCCACATTGCCGCCAGCGCCAGCGCGGTTCTCCACAATGAAAGACTTCCCCAATGCCGTGGTGTAGGCCTGGGCAAATTCTCTTGCCAAGGCATCCACAGACCCGCCTGGGGCATAAGGGGCAATGATTTTGACGGTCCTGTTGGGGTAGGCGGCGCCCACCTGGGCACCCAACCAACTTGGTGCCACTGCGATCAGCACCAAACAACATCGAAGCCCAGCACCGATCAAGGAACGACTCATTGGTTAGCGCCTGCAGCCTGCGCCATGTTGAGTTTCTGATTGGCCGCGCCATGTCCTGAAACGAGCAGCAACCAATCCCTCAAGTTAGGGGGCAACGCATCACCCCGCCAAGCCACATGGCCATCCGGCCGAACCAAGACATAGTTCTTTTCGTACAAGCGCCGAACCTCTTCGTGGTGGAAGCAAATCATTTGCAGGGGAATGCCCAATTGCTGAGCGATTTCGGTCAGATTGAGATTTTTTTCAGTCGCTGCCGACACCAAGACAAAGCCACGGCCGAAAATGTCCAAGGTGGAGCGCTTGTCGTCCAACCAGACATGAGGGGCACGACACCCCACACGGGTTGAGGGCCGGTAATGAATCGCATCATCGAATTCAGCTTGGACTTGCGCTTCATCGAGCGGTTCTGTATCCACATTCACAGGTGAATGCACATAGCGATTGCCCAAATGCATGTTGAGAGAAAACCATTCTTTCTTGAGCCCCTCTGACATGGCCTGCCCGACCCGCTCGCGCACGGCCTGACCCTCAGCCGAGTCCTGCGCAATGAGGGGACTGCTAGGGACTTGCTTCATGGTTTCCAGGTTGCTCGTTGAAAACCGGGTGATGCGCAACGCCACCGGCCTGCGTTCAATTCCATACGAGGTGAGTAACTGGGGACCCCCCCAACCTTCAAGTTGAGCGGCCAGTTTCCAGGACAAGTCCACCGCATCGCCAATGCCGGTGTTCATACCCAAGCCCCCTGTTGGTGAGGTCAAATGACAGGCATCGCCACAAATGAAGACACGCCCATCGCCATAACTGTCAGCGACCAACTCGGCACGTTGCCATGGCAGAACACTCAAAATTTCCATGTCGAAAGACTGACCTAAAGCCTGGTGCGCAAACGCACGAAGCTCGGCTTCCGAATAAGTCCGCTTGTCATTGGCGTTGCCAATGATGGACATGCGCCAATGGTCTTTGCCGTTGATGGCCACGATCGTGGCCCATGTCCCGGTAGGACCTACAAACATATACCGGTAGCCTGGCGCTTTGTCATGCAAGCGGTTGAACTGCGCGCAACGGAAAATGACATTGGTGGTGTAACTCAGCAATCCCTTGCCTTGCATGCCGATCTTCAATTGCTCGCGTACTCGACTTTTGGCACCGTCACAGCCCACCAAAAAACGAGCATTCACCTGCTTGTAAACTCCCGTTAAGGCATCTTTCACCACGGCGGTGACACCATTTGCGGTCAGGGAAAAAGATTCGTATTCTGTTTGAAAGATCAACCTCACACCCTGCTGACGTTCGGCAAACTGCCGCAATATAGGATCAAACAGGTTTTGAGGGCAGCGCTCGCGTTTTTGCGGGCTTTCAGGTGGCGGCTGCTCTTGCCGCATAGAGGGCATAGGTTGCCGCCCTAACTCAAAACCCTGCAGCGTTGTGAGATACACATTGTCCTGTGGATAGTCCCTGTCATAAGGACTGGATTCGACGTCATCCACAATACCCCAGCGGCGGCAGAACTCCATGGTCCGGATGCCGACCAAATCCATTTTGGGTTGGAAGATCGAGCCATCACCTTTGTCAATCACCAGCACCTGGCGACCTCGCCAGCCAAGGTCTCCTGCCAAAGCCAGGCCAACGGGCCCGGCCCCAATCACCAGAACTTCGGTATGTATTTGCTCAAGCACCGCATTCGGGTCTGTCATGGTTGAGATTAGCTTTGTTAATTTGCCTGGCGAATAAGCTATTGCCAAGCAAATTAAGTATAGCCAAAGACCCGATTCAAGCTAATGAATTATTCTCTTGCTGTGAACTTCAGACAGCATCCAAATTACTGCAAGTTAAGCGGCCAAGCGCTCGGTCACATCTTTTTTGCCCATCTTTCGCACTGCAGAAATAGCAGGCAATTGGCTCGCACGGGGGCGAGATTTACCAATCTCCCAGTGGTACACCGACTGAGGCGATACATTCAAAAGTTTCGCCATTTCTGCAGCTGTCAAATCCAGCTTTTTGCGCAATGAGGCAAACCCCCCAGCCCGAAAACGCAAAGCAGGCCCGGCTTCTTTTTCGGGTGAAGCGACAGTCGCTTTGACTTGCGCTTTACCCAAACGTTTGAGTGCAGCCTCCAAATCAGACAAGCGTCGTTTAAGTGCGGCATTTTCCGACCGCTGCTGCGATGCAAACAGTTTGAGTTGTTTGGTTTCAGCACGAAGCTCTTTTTTAGCAATACGTGCAATCTCATTTTTCAGTTGTTCGGCAAATGTCGCCATATGATTTACTCTCCTAATTAGCAAGTCACTATCATAAACACTCGTGATCCCAGAAAACAATCAGCATAAAGCGTACAATGCTTTCAAGTTACAAGTTGCTCTGTCGGGCTGCAGACTTCTTTTATTGCATTTAAGCCCTTACAGGTTGCGTTATCTGAACCTGAACTCCCCCAAACTGTGAAATGACAGCCTCACTCTGTCAACTCATTTCTCTTCGGTGACCTAACGGACACCGATTTCTCCCGCGCACAAAGCTCTTGAGAGCCTGTGGGCAATTTCTGAAAGGCTCAAAATGAGCAGCAAAATTTACGTGGGCAATTTGCCTTATTCAATTAACGACGACAACTTGCGTGAGAACTTCGCCGCCTATGGCGACGTGGCTTCTGCCAAAGTCATGATGGACCGCGACAGCGGCCGCTCCAAAGGCTTCGGCTTTGTGGAAATGGGCAGCAGCGAACAAGCTGAAGCCGCCATCCAGGGTCTGAATGGCATGTCCGTCGGTGGTCGCTCGATCATTGTGAACATCTCCAAGCCCAAAGAAGCCAGCAGTGGCGGCTACGGCGGCGGCGGTGGCGGTGGCTACCGCAACGAGCGCAGCTCTTACTGAAATCGCTTCCAGCGAACTTCATCAAACCGGCCTTGTGCCGGTTTTTTTTGGCCTTCAATCTGCTAAGCCCCACTGCAAACAAAATCGTGAGGCCTTGGTGGGGACATTTGAAGTGGCTCGGCACACTTACAACGCCCGATCAAACACCCTTTGATGTGAAATTTTCACAAACCGCAGGATGAAAAACGGATGATCGTGATCTTGCAGCCAACATCTTATGACGATTGGCTCAATGCCAAAGCACATGATCGCGCGGCCTTTTTGAACCCCTGTCCCGTGAATTTGATAAAACGTTTGCCCAAAAAATCAAGCAACAACCCGAGCGGAACGGGTACGGCCAGTTCGACTCGAACCAAGGTCGCTTGAGGATTTTTCAACGCCAAGATGATCTATGACCACAGGCGGGCGATTGGGGAATTGAGCTACCAACTCTAGCTTGCCGCCCATGCTTTCCACATAGTGACGCAGCGTGGAGAGCAGCATGTCGCTGCGCTTTTCCAAGCGCGAAATCGTGTCTTGCCCCACCCCAAGTGTTACGGCTAAACTTTCTTGGGTTTGCTCTGC
>CANBWK010000053.1 GCA_947373105.1 Comamonadaceae bacterium
AGGTCATGGCCACGGCCTGAAGCCTTCCGCTTGACACCCTCAGCGGTACTTCAATTTCATCACCAAAATCATCAAGGCCAGGCTGGTCGTGATGACGTTGGCAATGATGATGGGCCAAGCCAGCAGCAAAATACCGTAGACCAGCCACAGTGCGACCCCCAGCGTGAACAAGCTGTACATGGTGAGCGAAATGCCGCTCACGTCCCGTGAGCGAAAGGTCTGCCAAGCCTGAGGCACAAAGCTGGCGGTGGTCAGGCAAGCAGCAGCAGAGCCGACCCAGTCGATCCAGTCGATCCATTCCATCTTTCAGCGTCCTTGCCGTTGGTTGTTTGATGTAACACGGGGTGCGCCGTCGTTCACAGCCCATTCCAGTAATTTGTCCAAGGCCGGCCTGGCGGCGTTCGCATTGCTGTGATTCACGATAACGACCAAGCTGTAGCGTTGACCGCTGGTGCCTTGCACATAGCCTGCCAAGGCGGCAACATCCCGCAGGGAGCCTGTTTTTAGCCAGGCTTGCCCAATGGCGGCGGCGTTCGGATTGCGGTCTTTCAGGCGGGCTACTGTGCCGTCGACACCGGCCAGACCCAAGGAGTTTTGAAACACCTGGGCGTGCGGGCCTGCAGCCGCCACTTGAAGAAGGCGGGTCAAAGCTGCTGCGCTGCTGCGTTCTTCGCGCGACAAACCCGAACCATTTTCAAGCACCGGTTCGGCTTGGCCGGGTAAGGTGGTGCGCCACCAAGTCAGAACCCGTTCTCGGGAGTTTTCAAATCGACCTGGGTTGGACAAGCTCAAAAACAGCTGCTGTGCCATCACGTTGTTCGAAAATTTATTGATGTCGGCAATGATGTCAGACAACGGGAGTGAAGGGGCCTCGCTCAGTAAGCGGGCGCGTGCCGGTGTGGTGCCTTCGCGCACTGTGCCGGACAGCAAGCCGCCCGAGCCGAGCCACATGGCCTGAATCACCCGCGAGGCAAATTGCTCAGGGGCGGCATAGGCCACGGGCCATTTTTTTTCGCCGCAGCTGCGCGGGTAATTGCCCGCAAAAAGCACCTGTGAAGCCGACCCGAACTGTCCACGCACACCGCTGCGCCAATCGTTGCAAGCGCCTGCGCTGAGCGGCACCGAGGGCGTGACAGTCAAACCCGCCATGGGGGGCTCCACCGCAATCCGTGCGACTCCAGTGGCTTCGTCCGGGGTGAAGGTGTAAATCAAGGATTTGAAATTCACCAGCAGTCCGTCAGGCGCTGCGTTGTAGGGCCTGAGCGCTTCGTCGTCAAAACTGCCCGGTGCGCGGGGCTGGATGTCAAACACGCTGCGGTCCAGCACCATGTCGCCGCGCACGTCCCGCACGCCTTGGGCCTGGATTTGAGCCATCAGGTCCTGCAAACGTTCGAGCACCAGTTTAGGGTCGCCGCTGCCCCGCAGGATCAAGTTGCCTTGCAGCACCCCGTTGTTCACGGTGCCATCTGTGTAGACCCGGTTGCGCCAAGTGAAATCAGGACCCAGCAGGGAAAGACCCGCGTAGGTGGTGATCAGCTTTATCACCGAAGCGGGGTTCATGCGCGCATCGGCGCGGTGCGTCAAACGGGCTGGCAAGGCTTTGGGGTGGGATGCCTCAGGCAGCGGCGCCACCACCACACTGATGTCTTGCTCAGGCAGCTGGGCCCGACGCAGGGCTTGGACAACTTCAGTCGGTAAGGCCGACGAAGATCGAGGTGCGGCGTGGGCGGGTTTGGCTTGCGTGGCGCCAACCCAAGCACAGGCCAGGACCAGCGACAAGGTCAAATTAGAAAACAAATGCATGCATCAAGTTTAACGGTTGGCGCTGCAGTGCAGCGCAGGGACGTATCATTGGCGCATGCATTTTTCTCCCCGAACCGTGGGTTGGATCTCGGCCGCTCTCACGGTACTGATCTGGACCGCATTCATTGTCATTACCCGTGCCTCGGCTGCGCATCAATTGCTGCCGATGGACATCTTGCTGGCCCGCATTGGCGGGGCCAGTTGCGTGGTGCTGCCTTGGGCATGGTGGCTGATGCGCCCGGCTCGGCGAGCCGGGTCGTCAGTCGGATCTTTGTTCGGGCTGTCTCCCTTGCCTGTGAAGATCACCGTGCAGCTCGGGTTGCTGGGTGGATTGATGTACGCCTTGTTTTCTTACAACGGGTTTTTCTATGCACCCGCTGCACACGCCTCGGTACTGATGACGGGCAGCTTGCCGCTGTGGACAACGTTGCTGGCCTGGTGGGTCTTGCGAGAGCAGATTGCATCTGCCCGAGCGCTAGGGCTGTTGTTCATCGTGTTGGGTGATCTCTTGGTGGGTGGGACTAACTTGCTCAAGGCCTTTGACGGTGGTGACGTGTGGAAGGGCGATCTGATGTTCATGGCCGCAGCATTGAGTTGGTCGACCTACAGCATCGTCGTCAGACGCCATGGTTTGGACGCCGTGCGTGCCACCATGGCCACCTCGGTGTTTGCATGCCTGACTTACGTGCCCGTCTTTGGGTTGGCCGTTTTGTTGGGCTGGCTGCCCACACATTTGATGTCCGCGCCTTGGCAAGAAATTGCCTTTCAAGCTCTTTTTCAAGGTGTCGGCTCGGTCGTGATTTCGGGTGTGACCTTCACCCACATGATTCGCTATTTTGGCCCCGTGCGATCGACCATGATCACCGCCTTGGTGCCTGGATTGTCGGCACTCGGGGCGGCGGTGTTTTTACAAGAACCAATGCACTGGAATTTGATGTTGGGCTTGGCACTGGTCACCTGCGGTATTGTGTTTGGTGTTCGCCAAGCGGCACCTGCGCTGCAAATCGTCCCCGTGAAACAAGGCGTGGCATGAATTCGGGTTTGCAATTTTTGGCTTTTGACACCAGTACCGATGTGCTGTCGGTTGCGGTGCTTCGCGGCGATCAAACCTGGGTGCATGAAGGCGTTGGCGGCGCGCAGGCTTCAGCCCAATTGATTCCGGTGGCGATGGATTTGTTGGCCCAAGCGGGGCTGGCGTTGTCAGAGCTGACCGCCATCGTGTTTGGCCGTGGACCAGGCTCCTTCACGGGCTTGAGAACCGCCTGTGCGGTGGCCCAGGGCCTGGCCTACGGTGCCCATCTGCCGGTGCTGCCGGTGGACACCTTGTTGGCGGTGGCTGAACAGGCCCGATTCGATCTGCAGGGCTTTGCGCAAGATACGCCCTTGCGTGTCTTGGCCTTGCTCGACGCCCGCATGGACGAGGTGTACTCGGCCGCCTATGCGTGGCAAGGTGCGGCCTTGGGGTGGCATGTGCTGCAGGATTTGCGGGTCAGCAAACCACAAGACATTGAGGTCAACACTGTGGATGCCCATCAGGCTGCCCCGTGGTTGTGTGCGGGCAATGCCTTTGCACATTACGGTGAGCGCCTTCAGCGTCTGCCTGCTTTGATGCCAAGAGCCCAGGCCATGCCCACTGCACTGGCTTTGTTGCGCTTGGCCCCTGCGCTGTGGCAGGCGGGTTTAGCGGTTCCCGCAGAACAAGCCATGCCACTGTATGTGCGTGACAAAGTGGCCCACACCACCGCTGAGCGCACGGCCATCAAAGCAGCCCAAGTGGCCGCCCTGAATCCAACGGATTGAAGCCATGACGGTTGCAGAACCTCGCGCATCCAAGTCTTCAGAAAGTTCATCTCTGGAAGCGCGTTTCGCCGACCTGACGGCGCATGACCTTGAGGCCGTGATCGCAGTCGAACAAAGCGTGTATGGGCACCCTTGGACGGTGGGAAACTTCAAAGATGCCTTGGCCAGTGGTTACCAGGCCCAGCGCTTGTTGGCGGGAGATACTTTGATGGGTTATTTTGTCGCCATGAAGGTCGTCGACGAAGTGCATTTGCTCAACATCACTGTGTCGCTGAACCATCGCAGCCAAGGTTGGGCCAAGCTGATGCTGGACGCGTTGGCGATCTGGTCACGCGGGCAAGGCTGTGCATGGCTGTGGCTCGAAGTGCGCGAGTCCAACCACCGCGCCATCCAGGTCTACCGACGTCACGGCTTCAAGCAAGTGGGGCTGCGCAAAGATTACTATCCTGTGGGCCGAGGGCTGCGCGAAGCCGCCCTGGTCATGAGCCAAAAACTGTGAGTCACTGCTTGAAATGAACGACCCCACCCGCTTTGATCTGGACGAACGCCAACGCGCCATGCTGGCCGAAATGGGGGTGCGTGTGTGGATGCCCGAGCCTTCCGTGCTGCAGCCAGCCACAGCGGTAGAACCTGTTGCTGTCATGCCCACCGCGATGGTGCCTGTTCAAGTCAGACCGGTTCCGCCCAAGGCTCCTCCCGTCGCAGCACCAACGCTTCCAGCGCATCCACCATTGCCTGCGGGTCTGGCCGACATGGCTTGGGACGGCTTGCAGGCCGCTGCCGCGGACTGTCAGGCTTGCGGCTTGTGCGCGCAGCGTGTAAAAAGTGTGTTTGGCATGGGCCCTGTGCAAGCGCAATGGCTGGTCGTCGGCGATGCCCCGGGTGAAGAAGAAAGCGCCCTGGGCCAGCCCTTTGCCGGCGAGTCCGGTCGCTTGCTTGACAACATGCTCAAAGCGGTCGGCTTGAGCCGCACGGGTGAAGGCACGGCAGGCGCTTATGTGATGCACGCGACCCAATGCCCGACACCCGATGCCCGCAATCCATCGCCCGACGAGTTGAGCGCTTGTGTGGCCTACGTGTCACGCAAAGTGGCGCTCGTCAAGCCACGCGTGATCTTGGTCATGGGGCGCTTTGCCATGCAGTCGCTGCTGCAAACCACCGAGCCTTTGGGCAAAATGCGCGGCCAAGTGCATCGCTACCAAGGCGTGCCCGTGGTGGTCACCTATCCACCGGCCTACTTGTTGCGCAACCAAGCCGACAAAGCCAAGGCCTGGGCCGATCTGTGTCTGGCGTTGAAGGTGGTGCAAGAAGCCGCTTAAGCTGCTGTCTGTTCTTCTGTTTTACGGTCTGTGTTCTCAGGCGGGGGTGCAACGGGCCACAGCACCGAGCAGATCGACATGACCATCAACACCACGGCCGCCCAGTCCTGCCAGTGCAGGACCTCGCCCAGCCAGAGCGCGCCACTGAAAACGCCCAACACCGGAATCAACATCACGCTCAAAGTCGAGGCCACCGGCGGCAAACTGCGGGCCAGGTAAAACCATGCGGCATGGGCAAAGCCAAAGACCAACACCGCGTTGAATGCAATCGACATCCAGGTTGCCTCCGAAGGCGCTTGCCACTGATCGCGCTCAAACAGGACCGCCAATGTGCTCATCACCACGCTGGTCATCAGGGTCATCCAAAACGAAATGGCCAAGGTGGGCACAGGCATGCGGGTGCGCCTGAGCAACTGCGTGCCCAAGGCCCAAGTGCAGGCCGCCACCAGCGCCAGCAACACGCCCACCGGTTTGCCGGTCAAATTCGTCAACTCATGCCACAAGAGCAAAACCACGCCCAGTGCCGCTGCGGCAACCCCGCCCCAAGCCCGCGCTTGCAAGCGGTTGCCAAAGAACGCGGCGCCGATCACGGCCGAAAACATGGGCATGGTGTAACCCAAAATCGCCGCCCGTCCGCTCGACAGCGACTGCACTGCAATGATGATCAAGCCATGCCAGATGAACATGTTGAAGACAGCCAGCACCAGCAATTCAGGCCAGTGCTTGCGCTCAATGCGCAGAGGCACCTTCATCCAGACCAAGGCCAGCCCCAAGACCGGCGTTCCCAAGCTCAGGCAAATCATGCGAAATGTGAGCGGCGGAAAGCCAGTGACGCCGATTTTCATGACCGGCCAATTGATGCCCCAGATCACGGTGAGCAGAATCAGAATGAGCCATTGGCGAGAAGACAATTTGTGCATGTAGGGCATCTTAGGCGTAAACCGTAAAATCAGCAGATGACCTTCTTAGACATGCTGAACGCCGCCGAGCGCCAAAACAACTCGCTGTTGTGTGTGGGCCTGGACCCTGAGCCCACCAAATTTCCGGCGGGCCTCAAGGGTGATGCCAACAAAATTTATGATTTTTGTGCCCGCATCGTCGACGCCACAGCCGATTTGGTCAGCAGCTTCAAGCCGCAAATTGCCTACTTTGCCGCGCACCGCGCCGAGGGGCAGCTCGAACGCCTGATGGAGCACATGCGCCGTGTGGCGCCCCATGTCCCCATCATTTTGGACGCCAAGCGCGGCGACATCGGCTCCACCGCCGAGCAGTACGCGAAAGAAGCTTTTGAGCGCTACGGCGCCGACGCCGTGACCCTCTCGCCCTTCATGGGCTGGGACTCGGTCGCGCCTTATTTGCAGTACCACGGCAAAGGCGCGTTTTTGCTCTGCCGCACCTCCAACCCCGGCGGTGACGATTTGCAAAACCAGCGCTTGGCCTCGGTCGAAGGCCAGCCCTTGCTCTACGAGCATGTGGCTCGCTTGGCCCAAGGCCCCTGGAACTTGAACGGGCAACTCGGCCTGGTCGTGGGTGCTACCTACCCGGCCGAGATCGAGCGGGTTCGCGCCATTGCGCCGACATTGCCTTTGCTGATTCCGGGTGTGGGTGCACAAGGCGGCGACGCCATGGCCACCATCAAGGCCGGCTGGCGCGGGCAGAACGGTGTGAGCACGGGGACCGTGATGGTCAATTCATCGCGTGCTGTGTTGTACGCATCGAGCGGTGATGATTTTGAAGCTGCAGCGCGGCGCGTGGCCATGCAAACGCGTGACCAGTTGCAAGCGGCCAAACCTCAATAAAGGAGACCGGCATGTACGAACATTTGATCGTCAAAGAACAAGGCCGCCTGGTCGAAGTTCAATTGAATCGGCCGCAAGTTCGGCATGCACTGTCTCGCGCCCTGATGCGCGAGATCACCGTCGTGGCGCGCGCCCTGAGCGATCGCACAGACATCGATGTGGTCATCCTCACGGGCGATGCGCGGTGCTTTTCGGCAGGCGCCGATTTGCACGATGCCAGCGCCTGGGCCGACGACACGCTGTCCACGGTGCAGCGGCGCGACATTGCAGGCACGGGATTTCGCATGTGCAAGGCTTGGGAAGAAATGCCGCAGATCACCATCGCCGCCATCGAAGGCTATGCGGTGGGCGGCGGTCTGGCACTGTCATTGGCCTGCGACTGGCGTGTGCTGGCGCAAGACGCCTTTGTGTCCTTGCCCGAAATCGCTTTGGGCATTCCACTCACATGGGGCACCATTGCCCGCTTGGTCAACCTGCTGGGCCCTGCCAAAGCCAAACGTTTGACCATCTTGTGCGAACGCGTGACCGCACCCGAAGCCTTGGCCATGGGCCTGGTGGACTACGTCAGCGACAAAGGCCAGGCCTTGACCCAGGCGCAAGCTGTAGCAGCGCAAACCCTGGCCCAACCCGCAGCCACAGTGCGCATGAGCAAAGAGTCAGCCAACGCAGCAGCCACCGCGCTCAACCACGCCACATCCTACATGGCGCACGACCAGATCGCCCTGGCCGCATCCAGCCCCGAGTCACGCGCAGCGCGGGGTCAGGCTTTGCGCTGAAATTGCAGGGTGATCTTCAAATTCGACTCTTGCGGGCCGAAGCAGCCAAGCCTCCATTTGCAGGGAATGGCTTGATGGACTATCCTCAGAACTGAAGAACGAAGCACACACAAGGTTTCAAGAAAGCAGCGAACATTGCTTTAACCCAAGGAAACGCCATGAATGAAATTATTTTCTCCGTCACAACGGCTCCCGAGGGGGGCTTCATGGCGCGGGCTTTAGGTCACAGCATTTTCACTGAAGCAGATGATCTGCCAGGTTTACGGTCGGCTGTTCGCGATGCAGTGCTGTGCCATTTTGAAGAAGGCACAGCCCCTTCTGTGATCCGTTTGCATCGCGTTGAAGAAGAAATTTTGGCGCTCGCCTAAAAGGGAGTTGGACAGTGCCCAAGTTGCCTCGTGATCTTTCGGGTGCTGAACTGATCCAAGTGCTGAAAAAGTTTGGCTATTCGGCGACGAGACAAAGCGGCAGTCACATACGCTTAACTTGCCTCAAGCCCAAAGAACACCACATCACCATCCCTTTGCATGATCCTTTGCGCATTGGCACGCTGGCATCAATTCTTGCGGATGTTGCACAAGCGCATAGTTTGTCACGCGAAATGCTGCTGGGCATGTTGTTTGAGTGATGATGGGCTGAGTCAATAAGGTCAGTGACAAAGGCCAAGCCTTGGTCCGCGCACAAACCCTGGCCCAACCCGCAGCCACAGTGCGCATGAGCAAAGAGTCAGCCAACGCAGCAGCTACCGCGCTCAACCACGCCACCTCCTACATGGCGGCCCTGGCTTCGTCCAGCCCCGAGTCACGCGCAGCGCGAGGTTCGGCTTTGCGCTGAAGCCCCGATTAAAGCAAAGCCGCGTACACCAAATCTCTGAACAGCGGCCGGTAGTATTCGCGCTGGTTGGGCGCCTGGATCATCATCAGGGCGTACATGTCGAGCGCGGGGTCGACAAAGAAGGTGGTGCCGGCAATGCCGCCCCAGTAGTACAGTCCCGCTGAGCCGGGCACGGCCGAGACGCCTTGTGCGGTGCGTACCGCAAAGCCCAGACCAAAGCCGTGACCGGCCGGCAGTATGGTGCCTTTGATGGGTCGGCCGTCCAAATGGTCGGCGGTCATGAAATCGACGGTGTGCGGCCCTAAGAGGCGCACGCCGTCCAGTTCGCCTCTGTTGCGCAGGCATTGTAAAAAGCGGGCGTAGTCCATGGCCGTGGACATCAGGCCGCCGCCGCCGCTCTCCAGTTTCGGCGCTTGTTTGGCGTCCAGTATTTTCATCAACACCCCGCCATCGGGGTCTTGCGCAAAGGGCTCCGCTATGCGGTGGTGGTGTTCGGGCGGGACGACAAAGCCGGAGTCGACCATGCCCAGTGGCCCGAAAATTTCTTGTTGCAAAAACTGCCCCAGCGTTTGCCCGCTGATGACTTCGACCAAGCGGCCCAGCACATCGGTGGCGCGGCTGTATTCCCACACCGTGCCCGGCTCAAACTGCAAGGGCAGTGCTGCCAGGGTTTCACAATATTCGGCATTGGTGCGGTCGCGCGAGGCGATCTTGACTTCGCCATATTGGCGATGTACGGCCGAGTCACCCAAAAATTCATAAGTCAAACCCGAGGTGTGGCGCAGCAGGTCTTGTACGGTGGCCGCTTGCTGCGGTGCCTTGAGGCCTTGTGGCGTGTGCACGCGTTGGTTGGCAAACTCGGGCAGGTGCTGCCCGACCGGGTCGCTCAGCAGCAACTGGCCGCGTTCCATCAGCATCATCACTGCGACCGATACCACCGGCTTGGTCATGGAGTAGATGCGAAAAATGCTGTCATTCTTCATGGCCGTGCCCGTCGCCGGGTCTTGCTGGCCGACGCTTTCGAGCAAGCCGATCTTGCCTTGCCGCACGATCATGGCCACGGCACCGGGCAGTCGCCTGCTGGCCACCTCGCGGCGCAAAACGTCCATCAAACGCTGGGTGCGTTCAGGACACAGGCCGACGTCGGCGGGTTGGGCTTGGGGCAATGCTTTGTGTACGGTCATCGGGGGCTCCGGTTGAAGGGTGTTTTGTACACCAGCCGAGTGGGATGCTGTATCACCTGCGGCGCAGCGGGCGCCTTGGCATGTCGCCCATGCGTCAAAGGCCATGACCCTCGCGCTGTGCGAGCCTTGCTAGACTGAATTCATGCGCATTTCAGAACTCGCTGCCCATGATTGCCGAGTATTTGCCGCGCTTCAAAGCGGGCAAGTTGTCAGCGCAAGACATGATCGAAGCGATCCTGGCGCGTGTGGCCGAAATTGACCAGCTCATGACCGTGCAACAAGCACTGCGCAAGAAATTGATGGACCACATCGGGTGGTTCAAAAACCAAGCCAGGAGAAAACAATGAGCCCACTTGAGATGCTGAAAAAAATCAATGCCATGGCCGAGTTCAACCGCTGGTGCGGCATCGAAGTCACCGTGGCCGAAGCCGGCTTTGTGGAAATCCAGATGCCCTGGCGCCCGGAGGTCGGGCAGTATTCAGGCTTTTTGCATGCTGGTTTGATCGGAACACTGATCGACACCGCGTGCGGCTTTGCAGCCGGTACTGTGGCGGGGCCGAATTTGTTGGCCGCCAACTTTTCAGTGAACTGCCTGCGGCCTGCTGTGGGGCAAAAATTCATTGCCCGAGCCCGGGTGGTCAAACCCGGCAAAGCACAGGTGTTTACAAGCTGTGATTTGTTTGCGGTCGACGCAGAGGGGGAAAAGCTGGTGGCGAACGGTCAGACTTTGCTGACGGATTGCGTTCACCTCGCATGCCTGGACCGATGACGCATGGCGCGACCCCTTTGAAGGCATTGGCAAACCCGAGCCACTTTGTTGAGGCAATTCAAGGTCTGTGCACCATGAAAGTCCTGCAGAAATTTGGTGCATTCGTCACATGTACTGCCAAATTGTGTATGGTCGAGTTTCTTGTCCTTTGGACATTCGAAAGGAACATGACATGGCTATTCCCTGGCTGACGGCACTCAAAATCGTGCCGTGGGGGGACGTGATTGAACACGCGCCCAATGTGCTCAAAGCGGCGCGCAAATTGATGGACCGCCAAAAAGCAGAGCCTGCGCTGAAAACTGGCACCGATGTGGACATGGCGGGCCAGTCTGTGCCCAGCTTGGGGGAGCTCCAAAACAGATTAATAGCTGCGCAGGTTCAGCTCGATGATCATGCCCAAACGCAAGCGCAACTGACGGAGACCTTGGCCGCATTGGCTGAACAAAACGCCCAACTGGTCAGCGCGGTTGAAACCTTGCGGCTGCGGACACGGCTGTTGCTGTGGGGCATGGCCGCACTGGCTGTGGCCATGCTGTGGTTAGGCTGGCACTGATCCTGACCCTGACCCTTATCGGCCAAACTGCGCGCGCAGGTAGGTCACGATGGCCGCCGAGTCTTGCAGCCATTGTGTCTGGCCTTGGCTGTCGGTGATCTTCAGGCAGGGCACTTTGCTGGCACCGCTGCCTTGCAGCAGCGCGTCGCGGTTGGTGCTGTTGTGTTGTGCGTCGCGCTTTTCGATGGGCAGCGACAGGCGGCGCATTTCTTGGCGCACCTTGATGCAAAACGGGCAGGTGCTGAACTGGTAAAGCGCCAGACTTTGGCACTGCAGGTCCACAGTGGCTTGCGCCGCAGGCTCGCGCTGCAAGCCACGGGGCTGGGTCAGCCGCTCTTTGAGCAACATGAACGGGCCCAGCACGGTGCGCAGGGTTCTGAAAAAAGCACGGATAAAAGTTTTCATGGGCGCTTGAAGTTTTGAATAAGGGTTGGATAAGCCACTGGCTGCGAAAAAGTCGTCACAGCAACTTGGCCAAATATTTGCCGGTGAAGCTGGCCGGGTTTTGGGCCAGTTCTTCCGGCGTGCCCACGCCCACCACCATGCCGCCGCCTGAGCCGCCTTCGGGGCCCATGTCGATGATCCAATCAGCGGTTTTGATCACGTCCAGATTGTGTTCGATGATGACGATGGTGTTGCCCGCATCGCGCAGTTGGTGCAGCACTTTGAGCAACAGGTCGATGTCGGCAAAGTGCAGGCCGGTGGTCGGCTCGTCCAAGATGTACAGCGTGCGTCCCGTGTCGCGCTTGGACAGCTCCAGCGCCAGCTTAACGCGCTGCGCCTCGCCGCCCGACAAGGTGGTGGCGCTCTGGCCCAAGCGGATATAAGACAGGCCTACGTCCAGCAGGGTTTGCAGTTTGCGGGCGATGTTGGGGACCGCATTAAAAAAGGCAAAAGCCACTTCCACCGTCATGTCCAGCACCTGGGCAATGTTTTTGCCTTTGTATTGGATTTCAAGGGTCTCGCGGTTGTAGCGTTGGCCTTTGCACACATCGCAGGGTACATACACGTCGGGCAAAAAATGCATCTCGACCTTGACCACACCGTCGCCCTGACAGGCTTCGCAGCGACCGCCAGTGACGTTGAAAGAAAAACGCCCGGGGCCGTAGCCGCGCTCGCGTGCTGCAGGCACTTCGGCCAACAGGTCGCGGATGTGCGTGAACAGGCCGGTGTAGGTGGCCGGGTTGCTGCGCGGTGTGCGGCCAATGGGCGACTGGTCCACGTTGATCACTTTGTCAAAGTGGTACATGCCCAAAATGTCTTCGTGCGTTGCGGGCTCTTCATGCGCCCTGTGAATCTGGTGCGCGGCCGCCAAATACAAGGTGTCGTTGACCAAGGTGGACTTGCCTGAGCCCGATACACCGGTCACGCAAGTGAGCAGGCCCACTGGGAACTGCGCGGTCACTTCTTTCAGGTTGTTGCCGGTGGCTTTGACGATCTCGATGCAGTCTCTGCCCTTGGGGTGGCGCGTGGCAGGCACGGCAATTTTTTTGCGCCCTGACATGTACTGCCCGGTCAGCGAGTTGGGCGCGGCCATGATGTCGGCGCAGGTGCCTTGCGCCATCACGCGCCCACCGTGAACGCCCGCGCCGGGTCCCATGTCGATCACATGGTCGGCCACGCGGATCATGTCTTCGTCGTGCTCGACCACCAACACGCTGTTGCCAATGTCGCGCAGGTGTTGCAGCGTGCCGATCAAGCGGTCGTTGTCGCGCTGGTGCAGGCCAATGCTGGGCTCGTCGAGCACATACATCACGCCGGTCAGGCCCGAGCCAATTTGGCTGGCCAAGCGAATGCGCTGCGACTCGCCGCCTGAAAGGGTTTCGGCGCTGCGGTCCAAGCTCAAATAGTTCAGGCCCACATCGTTCAAAAACTTCAGGCGCAGGCCAATCTCGCGCACCACTTTGCTGGCGATCTCGCCTTTGGCGCCGCTGATGCGCAGGTCTTGGAAATAGTGTTGCGCTTCGCCCAAGGTCACATGGCTGATTTGGAAGATCGCACGGGCTTGATCGCCTTCGCCCACGCGCACGTGGCGCGCTTCCCGACGCAGTCGCGAGCCCATGCAGTCGGTGCAGGGCTGGTGGTTGCGCAGGCGCGCCAGGTCCTCGCGCACGACCGACGATTCGGTCTCGCGGTAGCGCCTGGTCATGTTGGGGATGATGCCTTCGAAGGGGTGCTTTTTGCTGACCTTCTTGCCTTGTGCGGCGCTGGCGTCACTTGCGGCCCCGCCGGATTCCATGATGTAGCTGAACTTGATGTTTTCTTCGCCCGAGCCAAACAGGACAACCTTGCGAACGTCTTCGGGCAGGTTTTCAAACGGTGCTTCAACGTCGAACTTGTAGTGCTTGGCCAGACTTTCGAGCATGCTGAAATAAAAGCCATTGCGCCGGTCCCAACCCTTGATGGCACCACTGGCCAGGCTCAAAGTCGGGAAGGCAACCACACGTGCCGGATCAAAAAACTCCATCGTGCCCAGACCATCACAGGTCGTGCACGCGCCCATGGGCGAGTTGAACGAGAACAGCCGTGGCTCCAATTCACTGATGGCGTAATTGCACACCGGACAGGCAAATTTGGCATTGAACAAATGCTCGTGTCCGTTGTCCATCTCCATCACCAAGGCGCGGCCTTCGGCCAAGCCCAGCGCGGCTTCAAAGCTTTCTGCCAGGCGCTGGCGCAGGGCGTCGCGTGCTTGCGTATCGTCTTCGTTGCGCACTTTGATGCGGTCCACCACCACGTCGATGTCGTGCTTTTCTGTTTTCTTGAGCGTTGGCAGGTCTTCGACTTCCACCGTTTGCCCGTTGATCCGAAAGCGCACGTAACCCAGCGCCTGCATCTGCTCAAACACTTGCGTAAATTCACCTTTGCGCTCACGGGCAATGGGCGCCAGGATCATCAGGCGCGTATCTTCGGGCAGGGCCAACACGGCGTCGACCATTTGGCTCACGGTCTGCGCCTGCAGGGCCAGGTTGTGATCGGGGCAATAGGGTGTGCCTGCGCGGGCAAACAGCAGACGCAAATAGTCGTGAATTTCGGTCACCGTGCCCACGGTAGAACGCGGGTTGTGGCTGGTGGCTTTTTGTTCGATGCTGATGGCGGGCGACAAGCCCTCGATCAAATCCACATCGGGCTTGTCCATCAGTTGCAAAAACTGCCGCGCATAGGTGGACAGGCTTTCCACATAACGGCGCTGGCCTTCGGCATACAGCGTGTCAAAGGCCAGGCTCGATTTGCCTGATCCCGACAAGCCGGTGATCACCACCAACTGGTTACGCGGGATGTCGAGGTCGATGTTTTTCAGGTTGTGCGTGCGCGCACCCCGCACGCTGATGTGGGTCTGCCGCAAGGCTTTGGCCAAGTACGAGGCGTCGTCACGCTCAAGCGCCGCGCTCAGTTCAGCGTCACGCGCCAGGGATGCATCAATGATGGAGTTCAAAATCAGGGCCGAACACAAAACCCTCGATTATCGGCTCTATTGGTTTTGCGTGGCAGACAAGATCAATACATCGGCCACGGGCACGTTGGCATTACCGCCGACGGTCGTTGTGGTCACCTTTGCCATGTTGTCCACCACATCCATGCCGGACACGACTTTGCCAAACACCGCATAGCCTGGGCTGGTGCTGCTGGCGTAGTTCAAAGACGTGTTGTCCACCAAGTTGATGAAAAATTGCGAGGTGGCCGAGTCGGCCACCGAGGTGCGGGCCATGGCCACATTGCCACGGGTATTCAAGAGCCCGTTTTGTGACTCTAGCTTGATGGCGGTCGCTGTGTCTGTTTTTAGAGCCATGCCGCTGGTGAAGCCACCCCCCTGCACCATGAAGCCAGGGATAACGCGGTGGAACAGGGTGTTGCTGTAAAAGCCCTTGGACACATAAGACAGTAGGTTTCTGACGGTCAGGGGCGCCGCAGTCGGATTGAGCTCCATCACAATGTTGCCCAGACTCGTTTTGAGTGTGACTTGGGGTTCGGGCACGGTGAGTGTGCCGGTGTACACCACGTAGTTGCTGGCGCTGCTCACCGTCAGGGTGGAAGTGCCTGTTTTACTGACCAGGCACAAGGCAGTCCGTTCTTTGGCCGAGGTGATGCTGGCCAGAATCACTTGGCTGCAGGCGGGGGAAGTCACTTGGATGGCATTGTCCAAGGCATTGCCTTGCAAGGTCAGCGTGGCCATCTGGCCGAACTTCAGGTTGGTGGCGGTCAACCCGGTCACAGGGTCGGCGCCGCCACCCCCGCAACCGGACAACAACAAAAGAAACAGAGCGATGCTTAAACGGTAGGCCATATGAGAAATAAAGTGAGTGGAAAGTCCAAGCACTTCTTTAGCGCTGCTTGGTTGAATTTATACAAATTTTAGTCTTCGAATCTTGGTTTGCCCATACGCCAATAGGCTGATCCAGGACAATTGCGCCTTGAACTGATGAATTGAACCCCTGCGTGACTTCTTCTGTGACCGATTCCCGAGCTGTTCCCGACACTGTTATGACCCTCACCGAGTGGAGGGCGAGTGTTTCGTTGGCCTCTATTTTTGCGCTGCGCATGCTGGGCTTGTTTCTGGTCTTGCCCGTGTTTGCGCTGGAGGCGGGTAAATACCCCGGGGGCGACGACACCGTCATGCTCGGTTTGGCCATGGGTATTTATGGTTTGACGCAAGGGCTGCTGCAGCTGCCCTTTGGCATGGCATCGGACCGTTTTGGCCGCAAGCGGGTCATTGTTTTGGGTTTGTTGATTTTTGCCGCTGGCAGTTTTGTGGCCGCGGCCGCCCCGACCTTGCAGTGGTTGCTGATGGGGCGCAGCTTGCAAGGCGCGGGCGCTGTGTCTGCGGCGGTGACGGCCCTTTTGGCTGACCTCACGCGTGACGAGGTTCGCACCAAAGCCATGGCCCTGGTGGGCGCCAGCATCGGTTTGATGTTTGCGCTGTCTTTGGTGCTGGCACCGATCCTGGTGGACGTAGTCGGTTTTTCGGGCTTGTTTACCTTGACCGGCTTATTGGCGCTGACCGGCATTACGGTGGTGCTGTGGCGCGTGCCACCTGAGCCTGCCCTGCACAAACACCAGCCCCGTGGAAGCCTGACCGAAGTTTTGCGTCACGCGGGTTTGATGCGCTTGAACCTGGGGGTGTTTGTGCTGCATGCGGTGCAACTGGCCATGTGGGTGGCGGTGCCGGCCTTGTTGGTGCAGTCTGGCTTGCCCAAGGAGCAGCATTGGTGGGTCTATTTGCCAGCCGTTTTGGCCTCGTTTTTTGTGATGGGTGTCAGCTTGTTTCCTCTTGAGCGGCGTGGTTATCTGCGCGCAGTCTTTTTATCGGCCGTGAGTCTGATTGCCTTGGTACAAGTTGGTTTTTTGATACAAGCTTCGGGCACCATCACCTTGGCCAGCCTGAGCGCTTTGCTGTTTGCCTTTTTCTGTGGCTTCAATATTTTGGAGGCTTCACAGCCCAGCATGGCTTCGCGCATGGCCCCTGCCCATGTGCGCGGTACCGCCTTGGGTGTTTACAACACCTTGCAATCGCTCGGTTTCTTTGCGGGGGGCCTCTCGGGCGGGTTGTTGGTCAAAAATTACGGCACCCCAGCCTTGTTCTTGGCATGTGCTTGCGCCATGCTGGTTTGGCTGCTGGTGGCCTGGCCCATGAAAGCACCTGTAAATTCGGTCCATAAAGCCCCATAATTGCATCTTATTCAGAGGAATCGTTCCATGGCATCCGTCAACAAAGTCATCCTGATCGGCAACTGCGGCCGAGACCCCGAAATCCGTTACCTGCCCTCCGGTCAGGCTGTGGCCAATGTCAGCATTGCCACCACCAGCCGACGCAAAGACCGCACCTCGGGCGAGACCGTTGAAGACACCCAATGGCACCGCGTCACCTTTTATGACCGTTTGGCCGAAATCGCCGGTGAATACGTCAAAAAAGGACGCCCCATTTACGTGGAAGGCCGTTTGAAATACGGCAAATACACCGACCAAGCGGGCGTGGAAAAAAATACAGTCGACATCATCGCCACTGAAATGCAATTGCTCGGCGGCCGCGAAGGTGGTGGAGCGCCGTCAGGCGGCGGCGATGATGGCGGCTACGACAACGCGCCTCGCCGTGCTGGCGCCGGGCCGCAGCGTCCAGCGGCAGCGCCCGCCCGCCCCGCCCCTCCCGGCAAACCGGCCGCGTCGAGCGGGTTTGACGACATGGACGATGACATTCCGTTCTAATTTAGCCTTCCTGGTCCTTAAGAAACTTCTCCATCACCGTGGCCAGCCATGCTGGCGTCTCCAGCATCGGATAGTGCCCTGAATTGGGCAGGATTTCCAAATGGGCTGAGGGGAAGAGGTTCGGGAAGGTGGCGCGCACAAAGTCCTCGCTCACGCCGCCGTCGTACTGTCCGATCAGCACCAGTATCGGCGCTTTCATGGCCGAAGCTTCGGCAGAAAAGTCGGTGCGCGAGAACGCTTGCAGGTAGTGGGCAAAGGCCTCCGGTGTTGCTGTTTTGCGCGCATGCGCCAAAACAAAACCGGCCACGGCGGCAGTGTGCCGCTGGCCCAATGAGCCGTCAATCACCATGCGCGCTGCGGCATCGTCGGTACAGGCGTTTTCAAACAGTTGACGCACCTCGGGTGGAAAAGGCACGCCGCTGGCCGGTACAGGCGTGACACCCACAACCGCACGCACCTTGGGTCCGGCATCGATGGCCACGCGCTGAGCGGCCATGCCGCCCATGGAGTGGCCCACAACGCTCCATTCGGTCCAGCCCAGCTCAGCAGCCAGGGCCAGCGCATCGGCTGAAATTTCCTTCATCGTGTGTTCCCCGCTGATGGCGCGTGAGCTGCCATAGCCTCGGTAGTCCATAAAGGCGTAGGTAAAGTGCGCGAGGTCCAAAAACGGCATGCAGGGGTCCCACACGGCGTGGTCACCGAACCAGCCATGCAGCACCATGACTTTGTGCGCTCCCGTACCCAGCAGTTTGTGTCCAATTTTCATGATGTCTCCTCAGTCGGGTTTGATGTTGGCTGCCTTGACAATGCGGCTCCATTTGCCGGTCTCTTTGCTCAGCAGATCGGCGAACGGTGCCACACCAGCGGGCAGTGTGTTGAAACTTTGCGCGCTCAGTTGTGCACGCACATCGGGTCTGGCCAGAACCGTGGTCAGGTCCTTACCAAGGCGCTCGACGATATCGGCTGGCGTACCTGCCGGTGCATTCAGACCAAACCAGAGCGCCGACTCGAAATCGGCGATACCGGCTTCGGCAAAGGACGGAACATCGGGCAAGGCGGCCAAGCGCTGTCGACCGATCAGTCCGAAGGCCTTGAGGGTGCCGGCCTTCACATGCGGCATCACGGTGGATGCCGGAGTGAACAGCAGCGAGACCCGACCGGCCAACAAGTCGGTCAGTGCTTGCGAGCTACCTTTGTAGGGGATATGGGTCAAGCGAACCCCTTGGGTCTGGTTGAACAGTTCGCCATAAAGATGGGTGAAGGTGCCATTGCCAGAGGAGGCAAAACTCATGCTGTCAGGCCGGGCCTTGGCCAGTGCCACGAGTTCGGGCAGTGTCTTGGCATTCAAGCTGGGGTGCCCGACCAGCAGCGCAGGTGCCTCGCCCAGCATCGTCACAGGCGTGAGATCGCGCAGAAAGTCAAAGCTCAGACCCGGGTACAAACTGGGGTTGATCACGTTCGCCGTGGTGCTGAGCAAGAGCGTGTAGCCATCGGGCCGTGAGCGTGCGATGGCCTCGGCTGCAATGCTGCTGCCCGCGCCAGGCCTGTTCTCAACGATCACGGGCTGCCCCATCAGATCGCCCAGCAAGGGCGCCAAGATCCGCATCACCACATCGCCGGTGGTTCCCGCTGGAAAACCAATGACCACGCGCACCGGCTTGTTCGGGTAGCCCGCTTGCGCCCAAGTCTGCCCGACGCTCAAGCTGGTCAGCATGGCCAGGGTTTGCCGACGATTTGCATGCATGGTGGTCTCCGGTGGGTGGGTCGGTTTGGTGATCGCTTTGTCTTGCGCCTATTTCTGCGCGTAGCCGGTCTTGGAGCCGAAGGCCTGTTCGCGCTGCGACCAGTCGTGCGTCTTGTTCCAGATGTCCAGTACACCGTGCGCCTCATGAACAAAGCGTTTGGCGCGCTCCGGTTCACAGGTGCGCACCGTAAGCTCAAGGCGGTGACCGGAGGGATCAAAAAAGTAGATCGAAAGCATGATGCCGTCGTGGTTGGTGGGCCCGACAACCTCCAGCCCCTTGGCTTGCAGGCGGGCTTTGGCAGCGAGCAAGGCTTCGACGTTTTCAACCTCGAAAGCGAAGTGTTGAATCCAGTCAGGTGACTCCAGATCCTTCATGTTGCCGGGGTCCTTGGGGCATTCAAAGAACGCGATGTTGCTGCCATCTTCCATTTCGAAAAAGATATGCACATGCGGGCTGTACTTGCCAGTGGAGGGGACATGGTCTTCGCCCATGGCGTGGGCAAAGGTCAAGCCGAGCATCTCGGTGTAGAAGGCCGTGGTCTCGGCGGCGTCGCGGCAGCGAAAGGCGGCGTGGTGAAGTTTCTTGCACAGCATGGAGTTTCCTTGGGGTCTTAAGTCGGGTTGCAGCGCAGTTTGTAGCCTTGCGCGGTGGTTTGGTCAATCACATCGGCGCATCAAGTAGGCGCAGTGGCGGCCCTTGAGGCCAGCACATTGGCCAGTAAGCTGGCGCCGTAGTTCTCCGCGCTGATTGAATTTTGCCGAGGTGCCGTGGCGAGGTACAGTTTGACGGCGGCCACCGCCTCGGGCGGGAAGGCCAATAGACGCTGCACCAAGTTGGCGGCACTTGCATCGAGCTGACCGGCGGGGACGATGGTGCTGACCACACCAAACATCAAGGCGGTTTGCGCATCCATTTCTTCGGCGGACAAGACCAGGTAGCCCAGTGCCTTCGCCGGCATCTTGTCTAGCAGGGGCGCCATGGCGATGCAAGGCGGAATGCCGCGCTCGAGTTCGCGAAGGCGAAAACTGCTGCCGACTTCTGCGAGGGTCAGATCGCACAGGGACGAGATCACCATGCCGATGCCCCAGGCCTTGCCTTGGATCAAACCCATCACAGGGTCTTTGCGTCGACGAAAAGCCTCGTACAAAGCCATCATGGGTGCAGCGTCATCGCGCAACACATCGATGGCGCTGACGTTGGAGCCGGGCGGTGGCGGCTGCATGTCGCGGCCTAAGCAGAAGTCATTGCCTTCGGCGCGTAAAACAACAACCGGACAAGCCTGCGCGGCGTCCAGCGCGGCAATGAGGTCCAGCGCCATGGCATTGCTCAGGCGGTTGCCCTCATCGGCGCGGCTGAGGGTCAGGGTGGCAACTTTTCCGTCCAAACTGCTTTTGATATGACTGCCCATGGTCTCTCCGCTTTGATCGAATGGTGAGGAATATTTACTGACGCGCGATGCCGGCCTTGTCCACGACACCGCGCCAGCGCACGATGTCTTGCTCGACCATGTTGCGCATCTCGAGCGGGCTGTTGGGTGCGGCCTGGCTGCCCAAGTCTGCCAGTGTCTTTTGCAGATCAGGGTCTTGCAGAGCGCGGCGGGTCTCGGTATTGAGCAACTTGACGATGGCCTCGGGCGTACCGGCTGGCGCTGCCAGACCCAACCAGGACAGCACTTCAAATCCCGGCAAGGCGGCTGCTACAGGTAGCACGCCGGGCAAGCTGGGCCAGGCCTGGGCACTGGTGACACCCAGGGCCCTGAGACGGCCTGAGCGGATGTGCGCGGTGGCCACCGTGAGTGTGTCGGCCAGGATGTCGACATCGCCAGCCAGTACCGACTGCACCGGCGCGCCACCACCGCGGTAAGGCACGTGCAGCAGCTTCACGCCGGCACTGGCACCTAGCAACTCACCGACCATGTGCTGGGTCGAACCCACACCCACCGAAGTGAAGGTGATCTTGCCGGGCTCTTGGCGGGCCATGGCCATCAGATCGGCCAGCGTCTTGGCTGGATGTTCCGCGCGCACGGCCACCACGAACGGAAAGGATGAGACCGTGGAGATGAAGGCAAAGTCCTTCACCGGGTCATAAGGCAGCGAGCGCGTGAGCGCGGCCGACACGGTGTGCGCACCCGTCAGCATGACGAGGCTGTAACCATCGGGCTTGGCCTTAGCGACGAAGTTCGTAGCAATGCTGCCGCCTGCGCCGCTCTTGATGTCGATCACCACAGGCTGCTTGAGCAGGTTCTGCAGGCGTTGGCCGACCAGCCGGGCGACCACATCGGCATTGCCGCCGGCACCGAATCCGTGGATGAGCTGGAGGGGCTTAGAGGGGTAAGCCGCCTCCTGTGCCAGCGCAAGTCCTGCAAGGGCGGGCGCACCG
>CANBWK010000054.1 GCA_947373105.1 Comamonadaceae bacterium
TTTGATGGCGTCTTCCATCTGGCTTCGGCCGTCTCTGGTGAATGCGAGCAAGACTTTGAGTTGGGTCTGCGCTCCAACTTGGACAGTACCCGCGCCTTGCTCGAAGGATTGCGCCAAGCCGGTAATAAGCCTCGCATGGTGTTTGCCAGCTCGGTGGCAGTCTATGGACCGGACGATTCCAACCCGTTGCCTGACTTGGTCACAGACAGCACTCTGCCCTCCCCGCAAACCTCCTATGGCACCCACAAATTGATGCTGGAATATTTGCTGGCCGACTACACACGCAAAGGCTACATCGACGGGCGTGCCGCCCGCTTGATGACCGTCACCGTGCGTCCAGGCAAACCCAATGGCGCGGCATCGTCATTTTTCAGCGGCATCATCCGCGAACCTTTGGCTGGCATGGAAAGCATCTGCCCCGTGGACGCCAGTGTCTCGCACCCGGTGTCTTCGCCAGGCAACACCGTCAAGGGTCTGATCACGGTGTTTGAGGCCAGCCGCGAAGCCATGGGAGGTCGTTTGGCGCTGAACCTGCCGGGCTTGAATGTCAAAGTCAGCGATATGCTCAAAGCACTTGAAGAAGTGGGCGGCACCGACGTACGCCAGCGCGTGCGTTTTGAGCGTAACGAACAAGTGGCCACCATTGTGAGTAACTGGTCGCGCGGCTCCACAGCCGAACGAGCGTATGCACTGGGCTTGAGACCAGACCCCTCCTTCAACGCCATCATTGAGCAGTACATTGAAGACTGCAAGACACGGCCAGGTTATCCAGCCGATGCTTTGAAAGGTATGACCTGAAAATGCAGGCGCCCATGTCATGGGCATTGGACGGTGACTGAAAAAATGGATTCTGTCAAAACACGCGACATTGCCGCACTGGGCGAAGCCATGTTGGAATTCAACCAAACCCAAGAAGAGCCGCCTTTGTATTTACAAGGCTTTGGCGGTGATACCAGCAACGCCGCCATAGCGGCGGCAAGGGCCGGTGCACGCGTGGCCTACCTGAGCCGCGTTGGAATCGATCGATGGGGCGATAGATTGATGGACTTGTGGCAACGCGAGAACGTAGACACCACCACTGTTTTGCGCGATGAACAGGCCGCCACAGGCATCTACTTTGTGAGCCATGATGCAAAGGGGCATCATTTCAGCTATGCCCGTGCAGGATCAGCGGCCAGCCGCATGCAACCCAGCGACCTGACACAGCACTGGAGCGAGGTGATTGCCCACAGCCACTGGTTGCACGTGTCGGGCATTTCTCTGGCCATTTCCGCATCCGCTTGTGACACCGCTTTTACGGCTATGCAACATGCCCGCCATATGGGAACACGCGTGGCTTTTGACTCCAATTTGCGATTATCTCTTTGGCCCTTGGCCCGTGCGCAGGCGTGCATTCGGCACGCTGTGAGCTTGTGTGATCTTTTTCTGCCTAGCCTGGAAGACATGACAGCACTCACAGGCCTTTCTCAAGCACAAGACATCATCGCATGGAGCCACGCCCAAGGCGCAGCGCAAGTGGTGCTGAAGCTTGGCGCAGATGGGGCCATAGCCAGCGATGGCCACAAACTGCATGTGGTGTCAGGCCATTCGGTTCAGTGCGTGGACGCCACCGGTGCAGGCGACTGCTTTGCAGGCAATTTACTGACCCGCCTGGCTGCCGGCGATGACCTTAGCATCGCTACCACCTATGCCAACGCCGCTGCCGCCCTTTCTGTTCAAGGCTATGGGGCTGTAGCGCCCCTGCCCTCTCGCGAAGCCGTGTTGAAACTTTTACCCCATTCAAGCAACGCCGTGAACCCATGAGACCTTTGATCACTATCGATTGGGGCACGTCTGCATTGCGGGGTGCCCAGCTGGACGCTAATGGCCAGGTGATGGCCTCGCGTGATTTTTCACGCGGCATCATGAGCGTGCCGCCTGGCCAATTTGAAGCCGTGTTCAACGAACTCTTTGGCGACTGGATGGAAAACCCCGATGCCCTGTGCCTGATCTCCGGCATGGCTGGCAGCCGCCAGGGTTGGCAAGAAGCGCCCTATTGCCCGTGCCCGGCGGGCTTTGCCGAGCTGGGCCAACATTTGCTGTGGCTGCAAGCCGGGCGCATCGCCCTGGTGCCAGGCCTGAGCTGCCTGAACGCCGGCCCTTTGAACATTCCCGATGTGATGCGTGGCGAAGAAGTGCAAATTTTTGGTGCGCTGCAATTGGCCCAACGCGATTCAGCCACCTTGGTGCTGCCCGGCACACACAGCAAATGGGTTAAGGTCGATAGCGGTCGTGTGACCCATTTCAACACCTTCATGACGGGTGAGGTCTACGCCTTGCTAAGTCAGCATTCCATCTTGGGCAAGACCCTGGATATGAAAGGTGCCTTCGATACCGACGCCTTTTTGCAAGGCATTGACCAAAGCCAGCAAAACGGTAGCGTGCTGCATCACCTGTTTGGCGTGCGCACCTTGGGCTTGTTCAATCGCATGCCTGCCACGGCCATGACCAGTTATCTCTCAGGCTTACTGATTGGCGAAGAGTTACGCACCCAGACTAAAGCAGCCCGAATTGGACCGGTGATCCTGATCGGCAACGAGACTTTGACGATGCGTTACGCCCTGGCCTTGCAGCACCTGAACATAGACAGCCAATGCCTCGGAGCACAGGCCACTTGGTCGGGGCTGTTTGCTCTGGCCACCACTTTGATCGAGACCCCATGAACGCCTTACAGACATTGGCGCAAGCCATGCATCAGTTGCCGCTGATTGCCATTTTGCGGGGTCTCACCCCTGACGAAGCCCCCGCAATAGGCCAAGCCCTGGTGGACAGCGGTTTTGCCATCATCGAAGTGCCACTCAATTCGCCAGCACCTTTGCAGAGTATCGCAACACTGACAACACTTTTTCCGCAAACGCTGATCGGTGCGGGAACGGTACTCGACATACAGCAAGTCTTGGATGTCCATGCAGCTGGCGGACGCCTTGTTGTATCGCCCAACTTCAACCCTGCTGTGGTTTCCAAAGCCTTGGCATTGGGCATGGTGGTACTGCCCGGTGTGGGCACGCCCAGCGAAGCCTTTGCGGCGCTGGAGGCGGGTGCCCATGGGCTGAAATTGTTTCCCGCTGAAATGATCTTGCCCAGCGTCGTCAAAGCCCTAAGGGCCGTTTTACCCCCAGCAACCGCCTTGTTACCTGTAGGCGGCATCACCCCCAAAAACATGGCCGCGTACCGCACCGCTGGGGCCTCAGGCTTTGGATTGGGTTCAGCCCTGTATGCGCCAGGGCGAAGCGCGCAGGATGTGCGACTG
This sequence comes from Comamonadaceae bacterium, assembly GCA_947373105.1. Taxonomy (GTDB): domain Bacteria; phylum Pseudomonadota; class Gammaproteobacteria; order Burkholderiales; family Burkholderiaceae_C; genus Limnohabitans_A. The sequence goes on from CANBWK010000054.1 coordinate 3,290, forward strand.
AAAGCAATGGACTTTGTCCAAGCATTTCGCACATAAACATTGAGATTGTTTGCATGGAAACTGAAGCTTCTTTATAATTTCATATCGATACTAAATAATTATTTGTTTAAATCACAATAATTGTTAAATGCAAATTATTTAAAGCACCATGAAAGAAGACGGAAATCACCTCTTCAAAGCATTTCAGCAACAGGCCTCCACTTTGAGATCTGTAAGTCAGCTGCATGCTACGCGCGCCTTGGCCAGTTGCAACCGCACCTCATACGACTTTCATGGCTATGAAAACCAACAGACGGTCGCTTCATCCGATCCACACGGCAACATTTTGCGTCGCATGCGCGTGACCTATGGGATTGATCCCGTGGCACTGGCGACCTTGGCCTGCATTTCAGTCAATCAACTCTATGAGTTGGAAAATGGACAGCAGTCGCTTTTCCACTCGACGACCAGCCGTAACATTGCAGCCAGGCGAGTTGCCGAACTCATGGGTTCGGACTGGGAACAGATTGTGGATGATTCATTCGACTGCGCTAACCTGGTCCCTTTGTTAGCACCACCCGACACTTCAGCCTACCCCAAGATCAACAAAGAATTGCTGGGCCCCAATGTTGCGCATATTGGCATCATCAAGCCGCGTGTTCAAATTCTAGAAGTTGTCAAAGGTACACGCATCCATTCACCCGTAGCCATGCAACTCAATTCAGAGCAAGTGACCGATGCCGTTGAGTTACCCGTTGAACGGCCCATTGAAAGAAAAGATGCACAGGCCAAACTGCCTCTAGAGAATTCTGAGGCCCCTGTTTCGATTGGACTTTTTTTAAAAAAATCATCCGACAATTGAGACTGTCTGATGCAAGTCGCCGAAGTTCTGCCCTCACCAGGCACGTTACTTTCAACCCCCCTCTAGGCGCTCCAACTCACGTGTGCAGACACAATCCGCCAGCCTTCGGGTTGACGCATCCAGGTTTGGCTTTGACGACCTTGACGCACATTTCCATCCGATTGGTACTCGGTATTTACAGTTGCAAAATCATCGCCAAAAGTTGTAATCACCGTATGACTCAAAGTACGTTGCACACCTTTTGAACGGGATGCCCGAAAAGCTTGAATGGCTTCATAACCATACAAATTTTCTGCCACACCGTAGCGTATGGTGAGTGGGTCATTCCAAAACAACTCGTCCAGTACATTCACTTGGTTGTGAATGACTGCGTTTTCATAGCGATCAAATACAGCTTGAAGCTCAGCGAGCACAGAAGGCGAATTAATTTGCATTTTAAAAAGGCTTGCGCCAAGCTTGAATTCAATGCGCTGTACAACCGCACAACACTTATTCATTAGCACATGGCCGTACGCGGTTGTCAACAACGTTTTGCCAGGGCATAAAGTTTAAGATAAAGAGACACCAAAATTGACCATGACGGAGAACTCCAAATGCCGATATTCAACACACTACGGATTGACCAACACCCTGAAAATCCGCGCATCGCTCGTCTTTTGCTGAACCGGCCCGAGCGGCTGAATGCGATCAACGATGAAACACCACGCGAGCTGCGGGCGGCGGTGGATTGGGCTAACGCCAACCAAGAGGTACACGTGATTGTGGTGGAGGGCGCAGGCAAAGGTTTTTGTGGTGGCTACGACCTGGCTCACTTTGGCGAGGGGCAAATTGACCACCCCTGTCAGCAGGAAAAATTCCCTTGGGATCCAATGGTGGATTACGCTTATATGAAACGCAACACCGAGGACTTCATGTCTTTGTGGCGCAGTCCTAAACCCACCATTGCCAAAGTACATGGCGCGGCAGTGGCAGGTGGCAGCGATATTGCTTTGTGTTGCGACCTGCTGGTGATGGCTGACGATGCACGTATAGGCTACATGCCCACCCGTGTGTGGGGCTGCCCCACCACCGCCATGTGGACTTTTCGACTGGGTCCCATCAGGGCTAAACAGCTCATGTTCACGGGCGACTTGATCGACGGACGCAAGGCCGCCGACTGGGGCTTAGCCAATGAGAGCGTGCCTTACGCTGAGCTTGAGGCAGCCACATTGAAACTTGCGCAACGCATCGCAGGCGTGCCTAGCAGCCACTTGGCCATGCACAAAATGGTGGTCAATCAAATCATGCTCACCATGGGATTGGAGCAGGCGCAATCTATGGCCACCGTGTTCGATGGCATTACCCGCCACAACCCTGAGGGGATGTGGTTCCGACGCTATGCACAGGCTGAAGGATTCAAAGAGGCGGTACGTTGGAGAGACAGTGGCGAGTCCATTCCAGAGGGAGATCGTGCACGTGAACGGATAGCGGAGTTGGAGGCGCAACTGATGCAAGCCAAGAACAACGCAGGACTAACTTGACTGCATGGCCAGCCCACTCAGTGCCAAGTGGGCCGGGCTTTGCAGATCCGGTGGCAATTGGTTTTTGGCTTGCAGGTAATGGTGTGTGTAGACATCCAAATAAACCTGCAGGGTGTGTGCGGCGTGGGTCTCACCCACAAGATCCAAACACATTGACGCCACCTCACTGGTGCAAAAGTGATCATCATTTCTGGAGCGGCGCAGCTGGTAGTTCGAGACTTGCTCAGGGTTCAGGCTCAGCACCGGCAAAGCATTCAAATAGGGGCTTTTGCGGAACATCTTTCGGGCTTCTGGCCAAGTAGCATCCAGCAAAATGAACAGTGGCCTTTGACCTGTCCGCGTCTGCACCGTGTGCACCAGCCGCTCGGGTGCTACAAATTCACCCGGAAAAACCACAAAGGGCAGCCACTGGGGGTCTGCCAACAAGGTCAAAAAATCGGGGTCAACTTGCGTACGCGCCCATCCAAAGGCAAAGGTGTCCTTGACCACATCGGCAATCAACCAACCTGTGTTACTCGGTTTGAGTGGCTCGATGTCAGCCATCAACAAACACATGCCCGCTTGCGTGGACACATCAGGTCGCACAGCGCAAATGCAGTGACTAGGCACCAGACGGCAGCCCGGGCAGCGCTCGCCTTTGATGCCCCCTCTGGCCAAAAAAGGTTTGGCGCTGCGTGCCAAGCGGGAGACACGCAAGCGCGAAACCGCATGCGGCGCATTCAAAATTACAGGGAGGTCAAGCGCTTGCGGTAGGGAAAGCACATTGGGCCTTCAAGCAGGCGGCAAGGCCATTCGCAAACGGCGTGCGGCGTCTTCGGCCCGGGCGTCCTCAATCTCGCGCAACACGGCCGTCATGTCCACATCGGCTTTGGCGCGTTCAAAACGACCTGTGAGTACGGTTTCATTGTCCAATAAACCGGCTTGGTACAGGCTCCAGATTTCAGGGCCATAGTCCGTCTTCAAAAGCACAGGCGCGAACTGCCCGAAGAAGTCCCTTAGATTGCCGACATCGCGCAGCAACATGCGCTGTGCGTGGTTGTTACCTGCAGCATCTACCGCTTGTGGCAAGTCGATGATCACAGGCTCGTCCACGCCCTCGGTGCCTGCTTCACCCGGAAGGTGCGCCAGCAAGATGTTGAACTCCGACAAATCACCGTGCACCACACCCGCACACAACATGCGCACCACTTCTGCAATCAGGGTGGCATGGTGTTGCACAGCTTGTGCGGGGGTAAAGGACACGTCATTCAAACGCGGTGCGGCGTCACCCTGCGCATCGGTCACCAACTCCATGAGCAGAACGCCATCAAAAAAGTTGTACGGCTGAGGCACGCGCACGCCCGCTGCGGCCAGTCGGTAGAGGGCGTCCACTTCGGCACTTTGCCAAGCCGCTTCTTGTTCTTGGCGGCCAAATTTACTGCCTTTGGCCATGGCACGGGCAGAGCGCGAATTTTTGACCTTGCGGTTTTCAGTGTAATCCACCGCCTGCCGAAAACTCCGGTGGGTGGCCTCTTTGTAGATCTTGGCGCAACGGGTTTCGTCCCCACAGCGCACCACAAACACCATGGCCTCTTTGCCACTCATGAGCTGGCGAACCACGGTGTCGATCAACCCCTCGTCCACAAGGGTTTGTAGTCTTGGCGGTGCTTTCATGCTCGCTGCTTTATCGGCTCACTACCGACCACCCCGCATGCAAGTTGGTTTTGTTGTTCTCGTACTCCCAGGAAGTACCGCAACGATCACACACATAATTCGTGATGGTGGCGGGCCCATGGCCTCGGTCTTCTTTCCGGTTGGTACCTTGCACCAGTTCAGCATGACCAGGGGCACGGCGCCAGTTCTGCTGGACGCCTGCGCAGGGTTCGCACATGGCAGCTTTTGCTTCTGGAGCTTGAGGTTGGTGGTGGGTCATGGTTATTTTTGTGGCACTTTGCCAAAGATGGCGATAGGAGGATTGTCGCCTCCCTTCGATCGCTTTATGGAACCAAGTGCTCTAAGACATCCATCTTGTGGCCTGGCGTCTCGCCGCTTCACAGAAATTCACCTTTTCTTAAGCGCATAGCAATTTCGCCATGGCACCCGAAATTGGGCGAATTGGAGGGAATCCTATTTGCCCTTAGAGCAAAAGCTCTTTATTCCCAGTTTATGCTCCATAAATTAATTTTTGAACACCAAATAATTTTATACCGAATGAAAAGAAATAATAAATCAACCGTAAAGACCATGAAGCATTCTGCTTCTGGCATTGGAACACTTCGACTCGAAAAGGTAGGTGTTCGCTATTTCGATTTCAACGATCCCTACCACCTGGCACTGACCATGACTTGGCCGCAGTTCTTCTTGGGCTTGCTGGGAGTCTATGCTGTGATCAACAGTTTCTTTGCAGCACTGTACTGGCTCGCCCCTGGTTCAGTGGCCAACATGGCGCCCGGCTCATTTGCAGATGCATTTTTTTTCAGCATTGAAACTTTGGCAACTGTCGGTTACGGCAACATGTCGCCATTGACCACCTACAGCCACACGGTTTCGGCCATAGAAGTTTTTATTGGCATGCTGCTTACCGCCACCATGACCGGCTTGGTGTTTGTGCGTTTCTCCAAACCTAAAGCCAAACTGATTTTCGCCAGCCATGCGGTGGTGAACCGAAGCCATGGGGCTTGCCGCTTGTTAATTCGGATTGGCAACGGACGTATGTACGCGCTCCATGATGCAAATATCCGCGTGACCACCTTGGTACAAGTCACAACCACTGACGGCCAACGATATCGCAGCATGGTGGACTTGAAACTGGTGCGCAACGAACTACCTTACTTTCCGCTGACCTGGACTGTCGTCCACGAGATCACTGACGACAGTCCTTTGGCCGCCCTTAAAACGCTGGACGATAACGGTTTAAAAATCTCTGCAACGCGCCTATGGGTCAGCATAACCAGTCGGGATCCTGCTCTGGGTGCGCAGGTTTATGCCCAACACGCCTATGACAGCGATCACATTGCGTTGGACATGCAGTACAAGGAAGCGATCACTGGCAACAGTGAAAATCATTCCGTCGCCGATATGCGGAAAATCAGTGACATGCAGCCTGAGATCTGAGTGCACCCAAACAAGCCGATGAATGCGCACACGGGTTGATCTGTTCACCCCACAGATCAGCCTAAAATCAGAACATGTTCCATCGTTTGTCAGATCTCTGGTCTCAGCCTCCTTATCAACCCAAAGACCGGATGAAGATGGCTATCGGCTTTTTACTCTCTCCTCGTGCAACGACGGATTGGCTTGACTACATTGCACAGACGCCCTTTTTGGCAAAGGCTTTAAAGCATCAACCCAAACTGATCACCAAAATTTACCGTCCCTACCTGGCCACCGGTTTTAATTGTGACGGTCGCGTCCAAATTCTCAAAGCCCATTACCAAGCTGCACAGGCCTTGGGCCTTGCTGCCTTAATGGACAAAGCCCTTTCATCACCCCAATTGATTTACCAAGGAAGTACCAAAAGTGACTCCACATTTGAGCTGCAGTTGAGTGCCTCCGATCAAGGCCACCGTGAAGGTGAGTTCTGTCTAAGTCTGATTTACCAAGGCCATTCTCTTTTCGAATTGAATTGCACCTTGGCGTTCATTGATGAAAAGCCTTGTTTGATGGTGGGTCGTCTGCAAGGCACTGCGCAGAATCAAGGACAACAACTGGTGCGTCAAGCAACCAGCGATCTGCATGCCTGCCGACCCGCCAATTTGATGCTGCACGCGGCTCGCAACCTGGCCGCCATTTGGCACTGCGATTCGCTCCTGCTGATCTCCAACCGCAAACGCATTGCTCTGAATTTGTGGCGACGTTTTCATATCACCGCCAACTACGATAAAACCTGGACTGAAGCCGGCGCCACTTTACGGGATGATGGTTGGTATGAGTTGGAACCTCTAAGCGAAAAGGACATAGACCTTTCTGACATTGCATCCAAAAAGCGTGCCGAAGCCAAACGGCGACAGGCTTTGCTCAATGGCATCTATCTGGGACTTAAAACTTTTTTTAAAACACCGCATCATGACACCTCCCTCACTACTTGACGATTGGTTAGAAGAAGAACACATTGTGCGCAAAAGTCTGGATGCCGGCGTGGGCCCAGGCGTGGCCTCTGCACTCCAAATCGAGGGCAAGACCGGACTGGAGGTGATGCAAGGTCTGTTGTCGGGCGAACTGCCTTACGCCAGCATTGCCAAGACTTTGGACTTCTTGCTGGTGGAGGTGAGTCCAGGTACAGCCGTTTTCCAAGGCAGTCCAAGCTCAGCGCATTTAAATCCCCTGGGTACAATCCACGGCGGCTGGTTTGCCACGCTGCTCGATTCAGCGCTGGGTTGTGCGGTCCACACCATGATGCCGCCGGGTCGCGGCTACACCACGGCTGATTTGAGTGTCAAACTGGTTAAAGCCTTGACCCCCAAAGTGCAACGCGTACGGGCCATTGGCACTGTCGTGCATTGCGGCCGCCAACTGGCCACCGCAGAAGCCCGTTTGGTCGGGCCTGACGGTACCTTGTACGCCCATGCCAGCACCGCGTGTTTGGTGTTTGACATGCCCTCCTCCACAACCTGAGAAAGAAACTGATGCGACTCCTTCACACCATGCTGCGCGTAGGCAACTTGCAACGCTCGATTGATTTTTACACCCAAGTGCTGGGCATGACCCTGCAGCGCACCTCCGAAAACACAGAGTACAAATATTCTTTGGCCTTTGTCGGTTATGGCAAAAATCCAGAACATGCCGAGATTGAACTGACCCACAACTGGGGCGTAGAAAATTACGAAATGGGCACCGCCTATGGCCACATTGCCTTGGGTGTGCCCGACGCTTATGCGGCTTGCGAAAAGATCAAGGCCGCCGGCGGCAACGTGACCCGTGAAGCAGGCCCTGTCAAAGGCGGGGCTACGGTCATCGCATTCGTGACCGATCCGGATGGCTACAAAATCGAGTTGATTCAGCGGGCGGAATAACCCGAAGGCGCAAGCCTGCGCTGAAGCAATACATCCCTGTAGGAGCCAGCCTGCTGGCAATGAGCGTTCGTGTAGGAGCCAGCCTGCTGGCGATTGCAGTCCTAGGCTCTGGATATCGCTTGCAGGCAAGCTCCTACTCAGTTGAGAGACAATCAGCACGTGGTGGCACTAACCCTTGATGAGCTGAAAGCACAACATCCCAAGGATCAGGATTTGTGGGTATTCGGTTATGCCTCTTTGATTTGGCGTCAAGAATTCATCCACACCGAGCAACACTTGACCCGCGTGCATGGCTGGCATCGCGCTTTAAAGATGTGGAGTCGCGTCAACCGTGGCACCCCCGAACGGCCAGGTTTGGTGTTTGCCTTGTTGCCCGGCGGCAGTTGCCAAGGCGTGGTTTTTCGGATTCCAGCAGCGCAGGCAATGCAAACCTTGGACCTTTTGTGGTTGCGTGAAATGCCCAACCAAGTCTACTTCCCACGCTACCTGAACTGCCCTATCGGGCGGGGTAAAGTAAGTGCTCTGGCATTTACGCTGCCTAAAAGCAGCCCCAGCTTTACCGGGACCTTGTCGGCTGCGCAGTACCGCAGCATATTTGCCCAATCCACCGGTCGATTTGGCAGCACACTCGACTATGCCCAACAAACGTTGGAGAGCTTACGTCGTCTGGGCATCGAAGACCGCGCCCTGAAAGCCCTGCTGACCTATGCGGCCTGATCCGCCAATGGCCGCCTGTCTATACTCAAGCCATGAACATCGCAGACCTTCGCAAAAGCTACGAAAAAGCCGAACTCAGTGAGGACGCCTCGCACGCCGATCCGCTCGCCCAATTTGAGCGATGGTTGAAAGAAGCCATTTCCTCGGAGGTGCCTGAACCGAACGCCATGACGCTGGCCACCGTGGCCAGCAATCTGCGCCCCAGTACCCGTGTGGTGCTGATCAAGGGCTATGACGAGCGCGGCATCGTCTGGTATACCAATTACGACAGCCAAAAAGGCCATGAATTGGCCGGCAACCCGTTTGCAGCGCTGCAGTTTCATTGGGTCGAGCTCGAACGTGTGGTGCGCATTGAAGGCCGAGTGGAAAAAGTCAGCAATGAAGAAAGCGATGCTTATTTCCACAGTCGCCCATTGGATTCGCGCATTGGCGCATGGGCCTCGCCGCAAAGTCAGGTGATTGAGGGGCGCACCGTGCTGGTGACCAACGCGGCCAAATACGCCGCCAAATTCATGTTGCAGCCCCCGCGACCGCCACACTGGGGTGGCTACCGCTTGGTGCCTGACGAGTGGCAGTTTTGGCAAGGCCGCAAAAGCCGCCTGCATGACCGCCTGCGCTACCGCTTGGATGCGGGCCAGTGGCTGCGCGAGCGACTCGCGCCTTAAGTTTTTTCAAGCCGGCAGCAGTGGCAACAAAGCCATGACCACCGAGACGCTGATCAAAGCCATTGCTGTGGACAAAGCCATGGAGGACGTGACCACATCTTCTTCTTTTTGATAGCGCTGCGAAAACAAAAATACATTGGCCCCAACGGGCAATGACGCGGCCACGACCATCACCGACAAATGCAAGCCACGCATACCCAGCAACCAGCCCGCACTGACCATCAATAGCGGATGCACGACTGTTTTAACGAGTGAGATTTTGAGCGCACTGGCAAATTGATGGCCGACTTTGGCATGGGCCAGCGTGATACCCACCAACACCAAGGCCACCGGGCCAAAAGCACTGCCCAGCAGCATCAAGGGCTTGTCGATCACTGGGTGCAAACCCCAACCCGTTTGGGCATACAACAAGCCCGCCAAAATCGGCAGTGGAACCGGATGAATAACGGCATTGCGCATGGCCAAACCCACGGTTCGCAGCATGTGCCTTGAGGCCCCACCCGCCTGAACTTGCTCGTGCGCCATTTGCAGTTCCAGCACGACAGTGACAAACGTGAGCAGCACCAAGGCATGCAAAGAAATCAAAGTAAATAACAACACTTGTCCGGGCTCACCAAAGGCCAAGCCCACCAAGGGAACACCGATCATCAACGTGTTGCTGAAAATACTGGCCAAGGCCAATACCGAGGCCCTTGAGTCGCGGCCATAAATGACCAGCATGACCAAAAACAAAGCCGCAGCCAGTGCAAAATATTCAAAGATCGGACGCAGCGCGAGCTTTTCAAGATGAACGCCACTCATGGTGCGAAACAGCAGTGCTTGCGATAAAACCAAAAATACCAGATGAGTCAAATCACGCACAGAATCACCTCGGACCCACCCCGCTCGCCCCACCAAAAAACCCACAAAAATCAGCAAGATCACGGGCAAGAGGGACGAAATAACAGGGTGATCAAGGTACATAAAGATGATTATCGCGTGCCCCAGCAGGGCCAGATCAGAAACTGGCTTGAACACCCAATTTGAACGACCGCCCGGGCAGAGGTGATTTGCCAAATGCCGTGCTCGTCAAGATCGAAGTGGCACTGTAGGCCAATTGATCGCTGAAGTTATCCAAACGAACAAACCAGTTAAGCACGGTGTTGTCCAGCTTTTGTCGGTAAGACACGCTGGCGTTGACTAAGGTGTAGGCCCCTGTGGCCACACTGCCTTCGGGCAGGCGATTTTGCGCCGCATGCCAATCTGCGCCAATCTTCGTGCTCCAAGGGCCTTGACCATAAATCAAAGTGGCTCCCACACGCAGGGGCGCGATGCGCGGCAAAGGCTTGCCTGTGCTTTCGTTGGTGGCCCTTACGGTGTCGGCACGCCAGTCCAGGTCCAGCGTGGACGTGGTTTGCGACAAGCGCTGCCGACCGCTGGCCTCCAGGCCCTGGAATTGGGCTTTCACCCCTTGGTAGCGTTGAACTGGTAAGTCGTCTTCTGTGTCCGTGCTGTTCATCAAGCCAATGAAGTTGGCGAACTTGCTGACAAAAGCGGTGACATTCAGGCGATTAGGGCCCGATTTCCACTCTACACCCGCGTCCAGGCTGTTGGACTTTTCTAAGCCCAGAGCCTTATTGCCAATCTCCCAAGCGTGGGTTGCCAAGTGGGGGCCGTTGGCAAACAGCTCATAGTCTTTGGGCGCGCGCTGAGTCATAGCAGCGTTACCACTCGCAGACCATGTGGGCGACAGCTTGAAAACAGCCCCGGCCGCCACGCTGAACGGCGTGAACTTTTGGGTGCCGATACCCTCGTCAAAACGCGGCAATTCAGAATTACCCATGGACGTCACTCGCACCGACTCCCAGCGCCCCCCCGCGTTGAACTGGCCCCAAGAGGTGGAGAGTTCCTCGTGCACAAAAACAGCTTGACTTTGCGTGCGACTGAACGGCGCAAAAGCCTCGGCGCCCTCAGCTGAAAAGCGACTGGTCTCAGCTTGCAGACCCAACACGCCTTGCCAACCGGCCAACGGGCGGTGCCTGGCCTCTAAGCGCAGGTCTTGCCCTTTGTTGGCAAAGACCGTGCCTGGCGTACCGGCGTCAAATTCAGTGTGTTTGTAATCGGTGAGGCTGATACGGGCTTTGACGCTTTCAAACAAGCCGAACAGTTGTCGCACTTGCCCCTCCAGCGCATAGCGGGTGGTTTTCATGCCAATCGTCACCTGGTCTTCGGCCACCGTGCCGTAGTCACTTTGGTACGTGTTAACCGAAGCGCCCAGATACCCGTGGTCCCAAAAGGTGCTGGCCCCCAAAGCACCGCCGCGTGACTGGCTGGCTGAATTGCAAATTTGCTTTGCAAAGCGTGTTTCACCCGTTTTGTCGCAAGCCAATGACACTGGAACGGCCACATCACCCGTGCGACGTTCAAAACCGTCCACATGCAAGACGAACCGTTCGCTGCCGGCCTCTAGCAAACCTGCCACGCTGCGTTCGTTATTGCCATTGCCCGCTTGCACTTGGGCTTTGCCAAGCAAGCCCGTCACGGGTTCGCGGGGGATTCGGTTGTCGATCACATTGACCACGCCGCCCACAGCGCTCCCGCCGAACTGCAAGGCGGCAGGGCCGCGCAGGACCTCGATTCTCTCGGTCGACAGTACATCCAGCGGCACCGCATGGTCATAGCTGAGCGCAGAAGCATCCAGGCTGGAGGCACTGTTGTTCAGCACACGAATACGGTCACCGTCCAGCCCGCGAATGATCGGCCGACTGGCATTGGGACCAAAGTAAGTGCTGGAGACACCAGGTAAACCGTTCAAAGTTTCACCCAGGGTGCTTTCACCGCGCTCAAACAACTGCAAGCCCGACAAGCTGGACGCTGGCGTGGCCCGCAGTTGTGAACCCATCGGGTTACCCGTAATCACCACTTCAGACACAGGGTTTGTTTGTGCTTGAACGGACACTGCAAGCAGTTGCATTGCCCCAAATACAGCGCCCCACACCCGCACCCCATCCATCCACGAGTTCACAATTAACTTCATTTTCAACCTTTGAAATTCATCACATGCATCAACCTGCTGTGCTGGAGCAGGGTGGACGCAAGAACCATGATTCAAAGGAACAAGGGAGGGCCTCTGGCTTCAAAAAACACAATCCAGCCCGACTTGAGTCCATCCTGACTGAGAGCCAAGAGGGGCAGGCTTGAGAAACAACTAAGTAGGGCTGGCGCAGATGACAGGGGTCCGTCTGAGGCAGTGCTGTGGTCCAGCAATTGGCAAACCTGGGAACCATCGGCATGCTGGCCAAACAATCGGTCAATCTGGAAAGAATCACTGGCCTCTGCCGACTGCGTCGCCAAGTTGGCCATCCCATGCCCAGGGTGAACCACATGGTGCATGCGCGATAACAAAGGAGACAAGGCCAACGAGAAGACCAGCGCGAACATCAGTCCCATTGCACGCGAACGCACCGTCACAACCCCATCAAGCAGGGGGAGATCAGAGTTTGTCGCATGCTTCGTGTTCATTCGTCCTTGACCCAATGCGCAAAGCTTTTGCGCAGCTTGGCCACTTTGGGCGCAGCCACCGCCAGGCAATAACCTTGGTAAGGGTTACGCTCGAAAAAATCTTGGTGATACGCCTCGGCAGCACTGTAATTGTCCAGAGGCAAGACCTCCGTCACGATCGGATCGTCAAAGTCAGGTGTCAATTCAGCAATCAGTGCCCGTGCCGCCTCGGCTTGTGCTGGCGTTGTGAAGTAAATGCCGCTTCGGTATTGCGTGCCAGCGTCATTGCCTTGCCGGTTCAAAGTGGTCGGATCGTGAATGACGAAAAATATGTCCAGTACATCGCGGGTACTGATCAGCGCCGGATCGTATTGCAGCTTCACCACCTCATTGTGGCCGGTTCGGCCTGAACAGACCTGTTCATAAGTGGGGTTCACTGATTGGCCATTGCAGTAGCCGGACTCCACGTCCAGCACACCGCGCACACGCACATACACCGCCTCAGTGCACCAAAAGCAGCCGCCGCCCAGAACCAGTGTTTCCATCATCGCGCCTCTTTCCAATCGAACACAAGCCTACATTATCTATGCCAAATATGACAAGTAACACAGGCGACGAAGGGCTCAGTTATAAAATCAGCGGACACCCATAATCAGACATCAAATTTTGCAGCCCCTTGGGCTGTCACTTACACCCAGTCCCCAGGAGCCCTCATATGAAACCTACTTTCCAATGGAATGACGCCTTTTTGTTGAATGAGCAACTCACAGACGATGAACGTGCTGTCGTGGATGCAGCCAACACCTTTTGCCAAGAGCGCCTGCAAACGCGCGTATTGATGGCCGCTCGCCACGAAAAGTTCGACCGCGAAATCATGACCGAAGCCGGTGCCATGGGCTTTTTGGGCTCCACCATCGAAGGCTACGGCTGCGCCGGTATGAGCTACGTGGCCTACGGCCTGATTGCCCGCGAAGTTGAGCGTGTGGACAGCGGCTACCGCAGCGCCATCAGCGTGCAAAGCTCGCTGGTCATGCACCCGATCAACGAATACGGCAACGAAGCCCAACGCCAAAAATACCTGCCCAAACTGGCCACCGGTGAGTGGGTAGGTTGTTTTGGCCTGACCGAACCCAACCACGGCTCGGACCCGGCCAGCATGCTGACCCGCGCCAAACCGGTGGACGGCGGCTTCATCATGAAGGGCTCCAAAATGTGGATCACCAACGCGCCGATCGCCGATGTGTTTGTGGTCTGGGCCAAGCTTGAAAACGCCGACGGCTCGGTGGGTGGACAAGAATCCATCCACGGCTTTGTGCTCGAAAAAGGCATGAAGGGCCTGACCGCCCCCAAGATCGAAGGCAAGATGAGCCTGCGTGCCAGCATCACCGGCGAGATCGTCATGGACGATGTGTTCGTGCCCTCCGAAAATTTGCTGCCCAACGTCAATGGACTCAAAGGCCCGTTCGGTTGCCTGAACAAAGCCCGCTACGGCATCGCCTGGGGCGCTCTGGGCGCCGCAGAAGACTGCTGGCACCGTGCCCGCCAATACACCCTTGACCGCATTCAATTTGGCCGCCCCTTGGCCCAAAACCAGTTGATCCAGAAAAAGCTGGCCGACATGCAAACCGAAATCACGCTCGGCCTGCAAGGCTGCCTGCGGGTGGGCCGTTTGATGGACGAAGGCAAGTCGGTGCCCGAGATGATCAGTCTGATCAAGCGCAACAGCTGCGGCAAGGCACTGGACATTGCCCGCATGGCGCGCGACATGCACGGCGGCAACGGCATCCATGACGAATACCATGTCATCCGCCACATGATCAACCTGGAAACCGTCAACACCTATGAAGGCACGCACGATGTGCATGCCCTCATTCTGGGCCGGGCGCAAACGGGTTTGCAGGCGTTTTATTGAGCCTTTATCGAGACGTTACAGCGCATGGCCTGATCGTGACGTCTTTCATCTTCATCCCGAGCACCTTGCAAAGCGCCTGCTCTATCTCCAAGAGCTCTTTATCACCCATGTCCTTGATATAACCAGACAGTCTGGATTTATCAATGGCTCGGATGTGCTCGGTGCGCACTTTGGAGCTAGAACTGACATAAGGTGTCTCGATTGCTTCATCATCCGCTGGTAACCACGCTTTGTCTTCATGTGCGTTCGCAGCTTCACATTGAGACAGGCGCATGGCCGCCTCTTCTAATTCTCGGCTTTCGCGGTCAAGTTCACGGCGCACCAATTCCACAACGAACTGATTGCGTTTGCGTTAAGGCGTATTTGCGGCTAACCGTTTGGCTTCAGGCCGTGAAGTCGGTCATGGTTATTTGCCCATGAAGAATCTCAAGTTGGGCCCTGTCCATTTGCGGGCCATCATGCGAGGCAATGAAACCCGGATATTTTTCATAAAAAACGCGAGCAGATTCTGGGCTGGCAATTTGTTTCCATCCTTGACTGGGAATGCCATGCATAGGTACGAGTTTCACATGCGCATGGTCTATGCCATACCCTTCAAATATCAATCCCACTCGGGCCACATTCAATCTCTCTCGCAAAATAGCTGCGACTTCTTGCGCAGCCAACATTAGGGGAAACATGTCCTCCATGGGCAACTGCAAAATATCACTGCGCAAATGCATCTTCGGAAGCAACACGCTAAAACCTGGTGTGTTTGGAAAGGGCGTCAAGACTGCCAAGTGCGTATTACTTTCCCATATCTTTTTCGAAGCGACCGAACCTACAGCAATCCCGCAGAACAAGCAGTTATCACCCATGGTTGAATCCAATAAAATTAATTAGTAGCCCGTCAACTGCGGGGCATCAGGCAATTCATTGTAATGTCCCGCAGATGCCGCCGTCACCGGAAATTTCGGCTTGAGCAAAGCTGATACGGTGGCCACTGAATTGAGTAAGCCGACTTCAAACTCAGACCGCTGAAAAGCGGCTTGCATGGGCTCGATCAGAGTTAGCCATTGAGCGGGCGAGACATGGTCGTTGATCCCCCGATCCGCCACCACTTCAATTGCGCGTTCAGCCAACAAGAGGTAAATCAACACGCCGTTGTTGTGCTCAGTATCCCAAACCCGCTGCACGGCAAATTGCATTTGCGCACGTTGTCGCGTCAACTCGGAAATGGACAAGTCTGTTCGCACTGCTCGCCACAAATCACTACCGGGTAGGTGGGATTCAATGCACACACGGATCTGCCCGGTGTGCTGGCGTTCACTGGCCGCCACGCCCGCTTCAATGCGGGCCAAACTTTCTTTTGAAAAATACCTGCGGCTGCCGCGCATATCCGCCACGGCATGGCGCCACCACAAAGCCAGCACCTGGAAACCATGGGAAATGAATTGCATCTTCACCACCTGCCGCTGGCGCCGCCGCCGCCAAAATCGCCACCGCCACCAGAGCTGAAGCCGCCGCCTCCGTTCATGCCACCCCAGCCACCACCGCCTCGGCCTGATGGCAAGCCGCTGGCACGCAAGCCGCCAAGCAGTGTCCACAGCATGGCCACCAAGCCTGCACCCAGCGCGATCAACCCACTGGCCGTAACGACATAAGCCAGCCCTGCGCCCACAACACCAATGACCGCCGCGCCCTTGCCACGGCCCAAGACACTGCGCACCACTTGGCTCAGCACCAACAACCCGATCAACAGAATGCCCCACAAATCCGATCGGTCTGCCACGCGGGCAAACGGTTCAGGGGCTGGCAGGTTTTCACCTGCGATGCGTTGACCCACGGCTTCGATGCCCTGGCGCAAGCCTGTGGCGTAATCCCCCCGCTTGAAGGCCGGCGTCATGTCGCGCTCGATGATGCGCCCGGCCGCCACATCAGGCACCGCGCCTTCCAAGGATTTAGCCACTTCGATGCGCATGCGATGGTCTTGCACCGCCACCACAAAGAGCACGCCATCTCCAACGGTTTTGCGTCCCAATTTCCAGGTATTGGCCACGCGGTTGGCATAGTCAAAAATGTCTTCAGGTGCCGTGCTGGCGATCATCAACACCACCACTTGCGCGCCATTGCGCTGCTCGATAGCAGCCAGCTGCTGCTCGATGGCGCTCAGCTCACTGGCGTTCAGGGTGCCACTGCGGTCCATGATGCGCGCCGTCAATGCAGGCACGGATTGCACATCTTGTGCCTGCAACGTCCCGCCTGTCAGCAGTAAGGCCAGACAGACAAAAAACGACTGCAAAAGACGTCGAAATGTCATCAATTACTTCTTGTTGAAGTCGACTGTCGGTGGCAAAGAAATTTGCGCTTCGTTGGCCACTGTAAAGCCTTCTTTGATCTTGTAACCCATGGCCATGGCCGTGAAGTTGCTGGGCAAACTGCGCACCAACACGTTGTAGGACTGCACGGCTTTGATGTAGCGGTTACGGGCTACTGTGATGCGGTTTTCAGTGCCTTCCAGTTGCACCCGCAAATCGCCAAAGGCCTGATTGGCCTTGAGGCTCGGGTACTGCTCAGAGACCACCATCAAACGGCTCAAGGCGCTGCCCAATTGCCCCTGTGCATCCTGGAACTTCTTAAAAGCCTCGGGGTTGTTCAAAGTCTCCGGGCTGACTTGCATGGATGTGGCCTTGGCCCGGGCCTCAATGACTTTGGTCAGAGTGTCTTGCTCAAACGAAGCCTCGCCCTTGACGGTGGCCACCAGGTTAGGCACCAGATCCGCACGGCGCTGGTACTGGTTGAGCACCTCGCTCCAAGCGGCACGGGTTTCTTCATCGAGTTTTTGAAAATCGTTGTAACCGCAGCCGCTCAGGCCCACAAGCACCAGCGAGGCGACGATCCAACGCGAAATCATTTGAAACATAAAGCATCCTTTCAGCACACCCCCTAAGCCTACACCGTTCTCAACGCTCGACATGGAAAAACTGTGAATTTCAAGGGCATGATCGTGGCCCTTGCCTACAATCAATGCCCATGAATGTTATGAAATTTCGCGCCACACTGTGTCTCTGTGCTCTGCTCTCTTGCTCTGCTGCGCAGGCGCAGGCCGACTTCCTCTCTTGCCTCTCCAGCCTGCGCGCACCCGCCAAGGCCGCAGGCGTGAGGGAAGACAGTTTTGCGCGCTTCACCCAAGGCTTGACGCCAGACATGGGCATTCTGGACAAAATGAACAACCAGCCCGAGTTCAAGATGCCGATCTGGGACTACCTGGCCGCTTTGGTAGACGATGAACGCGTGACCGAAGGCAAGGCCAAACTGGCCTTGCACAAAGACACATTGGACAAGGTGGCCATCCAATACGGCGTGGATGCCGCCACGGTGGTGGCGGTGTGGGGGGTGGAGAGCAATTTCGGCCAGACCTTTGGCAAGTACCCCTTGACGCAGGCGCTGAGCACCTTGTCATGCTTTGGCAACCGGCAAAATTACTTCAGAGGCGAGTTCTTCGCCACGCTTCGCATCCTGCAGGCGGGTCACATTGCGCCGGAGCGCTTGATCGGTTCTTGGGCCGGGGCCTTTGGCCACACCCAGTTCATGCCCACCACTTTTGAACGTTTGGCGCAAGACTTTGACGGCGATGGCCGACGCGACCTGATGGACAGCGTGCCCGATGCC
>CANBWK010000055.1 GCA_947373105.1 Comamonadaceae bacterium
CGCCCGCGAGAAAGGGCGCCGCGGGTTAAAGTAGCTCCTGAAATCCCTAGGAGCTTTGACATGAACGCCCCCATTCACCGCGAACTGCCACCCGGCGAACTCAATACCGCACAAGCCCTGACCGATGTCAGCCAGGCTTGGGACGGCGACATCCTGCGCCAGCTGACCGAGTACATTCAAATTCCGGCCAAGTCGCCTTCGTTTGATGCACAGTGGGCCGAGCATGGCCACCTCCAGACCGTGCTGCGCAACGCTGCACAATGGGTGGAGGCACAAAAAGTCGAAGGCTTGAAGATCGAAATCATCCGGCTGCCCGGTCGCACACCGGTGATGTTTTTTGACATCCCGGCCACCAAATCCGACACGACACACACCGTGTTGATGTACGGCCACATGGACAAACAACCCGAGTTCAATGGCTGGCGCAACGACCTGGGACCCTGGACCCCCAAATACGAAGACGGCAAGCTGTATGGCCGTGGCGGTGCAGACGATGGCTATGCGGTCTACGCCAGCGTGGCTGCCGTGCAGGCGCTAAAAAATCAGAACACACCGCATCCGCGCATTGTGGGTTTGATAGAGACCTGTGAAGAGTCGGGCTCTTACGACTTACTGCCTTATGTCGACGCCTTGCGCCCGCGTTTGGGCGATGTGGGCTTGGTGATTTGCCTGGACA
The DNA here is from genome assembly GCA_947373105.1 of Comamonadaceae bacterium. Taxonomy (GTDB): domain Bacteria; phylum Pseudomonadota; class Gammaproteobacteria; order Burkholderiales; family Burkholderiaceae_C; genus Limnohabitans_A. The sequence goes on from CANBWK010000055.1 coordinate 677, forward strand.
GTGGTGCGGGCAACTACGACCAGCTGTGGCTCACCACCAGCTTGCGTGGCATGGCCAGCGGCACGCTGAAGGTTGAAGTACTCACCGAGGGCATTCACTCCGGTGATGCGTCAGGCCTGGTGCCATCGAGCTTTCGCATCATGCGCCAGGTGCTCGACCGGCTGGAAGACAGTGCCACCGGCCGCATGCTACCGACCAGCTTTCATTGCGAAGTGCCCGCCGACCGCTTGGCGCAGGCCAAAGCCACGGCTGCCATTTTGGGCGAAGAGGTGTACAAGCGTTTTCCTTGGGCACACTACGATTGCGAAGGCTCAAGCACCTTCACCTTGCCGACCACCACCGACCCTTTGCAAGCCTTGCTCAACCGCACCTGGACACCCACCCTGAGCGTGACCGGAGCGGAAGGTTTTCCAAGCCTGCAAAATGCAGGCAATGTACTGCGCCCGTATACCGCCTTCAAACTCAGTCTGCGCCTGCCGCCTTTGGTTGACGCAGCCAGTGCGGTGCAAGAAATGAAAACCTTGCTCGAAGACAATGCGCCCTACCAGGCCCGCGTCACTTTCGAAACTGGTGGCGGCGCCACCGGCTGGAATGCACCGGGCACCACGCCTTGGTTTGAAGCCGCCTTGAATGCCGCCAGTCAGGCGCATTTCAACGCCCCTGTCGGTTACATTGGGCAGGGCGGAACCATTCCGCTCATGAACATGCTCAGTGCGGGTTTCCCTAGGGCTCAAATGATGGTGTGCGGCGTCTTGGGCCCCAAGAGCAATGCCCACGGTCCCAATGAGTTTTTGCATGTTCCCTATGCCAAAAAACTCACTGCTGCGGTGGCCCAAGTCATTGCACAGATGCCTTGAATTTGTAATTTCTCCATGGATTCTTTTTTTCTGAGCCAACAAATTGGTATCTCCGGTCCGTTAACGATTTTCGATTGGCCCGCGCCTGACTCGCCCCCGAGGGGGCGGGTACTTTTGGTGCATGGTTTGGGAGAGCACATGGGTCGCTATGCCCATGTGGCTGAGCAACTGCGTGCATGGGGGTTTGCTGTTCGCGGTTATGACCAATACGGGCACGGGCAGTCTGTCGGGCCGCGCGGTGACATGAAGAACGCGCGCAGTGTGATGGGCGACCTCGGCTGTGTGATCGATGTGACGCGCAAACTGACCTTGGCCCAAGGCAAGCCTCTGATTGTGTTGGGCCACAGCATGGGCGGGCTGATCGCAGGCAAGGCCGTGGCAGAGGCACTGCGCAAAGTGGATGGGCTGGTGATGTCGTCACCGGCTTTGGCCACGGACATGAACGGATTTCAAAAAATACTTTTACGCCTGCTGCCCCGTCTGGCGCCTCACCTGTGTGTGGACAATGGGTTGAAGCCTCAGTTTGTCGCGCGGGATCCGCAAGTGGTGCAAGACTACCTGAATGACCCACTGGTCCATCGCAAAATTTCGGCCAGTCTGGCCGAATGGATTGTCACGCAAGGCCCACAGGTTCTGGCCAAAGCCGCTGAATGGACTACACCCACCTTGCTGATGTATGCAGGCCAAGACCAGTTGGTCGCGCCGCGAGGCAGCGCCTTGTTTGCAGCCAGCTCGCCTGTTTGCGTGCGCTCGAAAGTGTTTGAAACGATGTACCACGAGATCTTTAACGATCCCGAAAAACAGCTGGTCTTCGATTGCCTCAAAGACTGGCTAGACGAACACTTCTCTGCCTGAAAAACAACCACAGCAAGGCCACGGCGGTCAGGCCAACGGGTATCAAGGACCCGATGTTCAGCCAAGACCAGCCTTGGGTGGTGACCAAGGCACCCGAAGCGAACGAGGTCACAGCCATGGTGGAAAACACACAGAAGTTGATGGCCGCTTGTGCACGGTCTTTTTCTTCAGGCCGCCAAGCTTGCATCGACAATGTGGTGCTCCCGGTGAACAGGAAGTTCCACCCTACGCCCAACAAAAACAAAGCAACGACAAATTGCTCCACCTGCACGCCAGACAAGGCCACGCCAATGCAGATGAAATTGAGCACAACGCCCACAGCCATGATCGGCAAGGTCCCGAATTTTTTGATCAGGTGCCCCGTAAAAAAGCCGGGTGCAAACATGCCGATCACATGCCATTCCAGCACCAAGGCCGCGTCGCTGAAGGAATAGCCACACACCTGCATGGCCAGCGGTGTGGCCGCCATAAGCAGGTTCATGACGCCGTAGCCCAAGGCCGCAGCTGCAGCCGAGACAATGAACACCGGTTGCCGCATGATTTCTTTCAAGGGCCGCCCTTCGCTGCTGCCGACCACTTTGGGTGGGACCGCTGGGAAGCGGATAAAGGACATCAGAACCATGCCGACAATGGCCACCCCGACCAGCGACAGATAGGCGCCCATATAAGGGGTATCGAGCATGCCTTTGGTGCGCGAGGCCATGTTGGGACCCACAATGGCACCAATCAAACCCCCGGCCAGCACCAGTGAGACGGCTTTTTCGCGGAAAGCAGGCGCCGACAATTCAGCAGCAGCAAATCGGTACAGCTGCCCATTGGCGCTGTAGTAACCCGCCACAAAGGTGGACGCCACCAACAACCAGAAGTTCTGGTCATAGGCGGCATAAGCGCACATCAGCGCCGACAGCAGGCCCACCGCCAAACCAATCTGAAAGGAGCCACGCCGCCCGTAGCGGGTTTGCGTGTGGGCCACCAAGCCGGTCGAAAAGGCCCCGCCAACCACATAGCCCATGACCGGCAACGTGGCCATCCACCCCAAGGGGGCCAAACTCAGCCCCACGAGTCCGTTGATGGCAATGAAAGTGACGTTGTTGGTCAGAAACAAGCCTTGACACAAAGCAAGCAGGATCAGATTAGCGTTCATAGCCCCAGTGTAACGGGCTGCAATTTAGGCACAATAAGCGCATGTCTCCATTGCTCACATCGCCTTCTTCTGTCACGTCTGCGTTGGCCGCCACACCTCAAACCTTTTTAACAGCTGCTTTTTACAAGTTCGTGGCGTTGCCCGACTACACCGAGCGCAAAGCGCCCTTGCTCGCTTTTTGCGAGGCTCACAAAGTCAAAGGTTTGATCTTGCTGGCCCGCGAGGGCATCAACAGCACAATCGCCGGTGCCCCTGCGGATGTGCACGCCGTGCTGGCTTATTTGCGCCGTGACCCGCTGTTGGCCGACCTGCAGCACAAAGAGTCTTATGCGAACAAGGCCCCGTTCTACCGCATGAAGGTGCGACTGAAAAAAGAAATTGTGACCCTCGGTGTACCCGGCATCAGCCCCACACTGATGGCCGGCACCTACGTCAAACCCCAAGACTGGAATGCCTTGATCTCGGACCCGGAGGTGGTCGTTGTCGACACTCGCAATGATTACGAGGTGGAAATCGGCACCTTCACTGGCGCCATCAACCCGCTGATTCAAAGTTTTTCGCAATTGCCAGATTGGGTGAACCAAGCACAGGCCTTGCAAGACAAAACCGGCCGCAAACCCAAAGTTGCCATGTTTTGCACGGGCGGCATTCGCTGTGAAAAGTCCACCGCCCTCATGCGATCGCAAGGCTTTGACGAGGTGTACCACTTGGAAGGCGGCATTCTCAAATACTTGGAAACCGTGCCACCCGAAGAAAGCTTATGGCGAGGCGAGTGCTTCGTTTTCGACGAACGTGTCTCGGTTGGGCACGGGTTGATTCCAGGCCCACACGCCCTGTGCAGGTGTTGCCGTGATCCACTGCCCGCAGGGGCCTTCGACTCGCCTTTGTACGAAGCGGGGGTGAGCTGCCCACGCTGCCACAACACCACCACCGAGGCACAAAAAGACAGCTCTCGCGAGCGCCAGCGCCAATGGGAAAAAGCCAAGGCCAGCGATCAAGCGCACATTGGCGCGATGCACAAAACCCCGCGCAAGGCCGTGTTGTTGCCACAGGGCACGCCCGTCTTGTATTCGTTTCGTCGCTGCCCCTACGCCATGCGGGCCCGCTTGGCCTTGCACGCTGCAGGGGTTCAATGCGAGTTACGCGAGGTGGCTTTGAAACAAAAACCAGAAGCCCTCTTGCAAGCCTCACCCAAAGGCACCGTGCCCGTTTTGGTGTTGCAAGACCGCGTGATCGAGCAAAGCCTGGACATCATGTTGTGGGCGCTGCAAGCACATGACCCGCAAGGCTGGCTGCCCAAGGATCCGGATTTGCAAACCGACGCCTTGCAACTGGTGGCGCAATGCGATGGGGATTTCAAATTTCACCTGGACCGCTACAAATACCCGAACCGCTATGACCTGCCCGATGGGCAAAGCCACCGTGCACAAGGCGCTGTTTTTTTGGCGCAATTGAACACACGTTTGCAAAACCATGATTTTTTGATTGATCACCAATGGCGCTGGGCTGACGCGGCTGTCATACCCTTTGTGCGTCAATTTGCGCGTGCCGATGCGGTGTGGTTTGAGTCGCAACCCTGGCCTGCCTTGCACGCCTGGCTGGCACGCTTTGAAGCCTCCACCGCTTACGATGTCGTGATGGAAAAATACAAGCCCTGGCATGTAGGCCAAGCGCAAATTGCTTTTCCAACCGTCCTTTGAACTCAGGAGATTTCCATGAACGCCACCTTGCCTGCCCCACAGCTCGAACACGTCTGCGATTTGGCTGTCACGATTTCACCGCCCGTCGAAGTAGGTCATACGCCTGCCGGTTTGCGCCGCATGATTCCCATCACGGGTGGCACTGTCAGTGGTCCCAAACTGAACGGCCACGTGGTTCCGGGCGGCGCTGACTTTCAATTGATTTTGAACAACGGTACCCAAGCCCATCTGGATGCGCGTTATGTGATCGAGCTGACCGATGGCACGCGCGTGTTTGTGCAAAACACGGCCTTGCGGGTGGCCTCGCTTGAAAATTCGCAGCGCATCATGCGCGGCGAGAAGGTCAATCCCGAAGAGGTGTATTTCCGCTGCCAACCGCAGATGGAGGCCACAGCACCGCAATGGGCTTGGCTCAACGAAAGTCAATTCATAGGCACCGGGCGCCGGGCCCCTGATGGGGTGTACCTGAGTTTTTACCGGGTGTTGTGAGTCACGGCGTCAACGCAGCCAACACCGCCAACACCGCCAGCGGCGCGGTTTCTGCCCGCAACACGCGCGGCCCCAAGCTCACCGGCAAAAAGCCAGCAGCAAGGGCTTGCGCTTCTTCTGCGGGCGTCAGGCCCCCTTCAGGGCCGCTGAGCAGTGTGATTTGGGTGTGACCTTGCACGGCCGTCTTTAAGGCTTGCGTGCCGACGGACAGAGACAACACCAGCCGCAAGCCGGTTTGCAGCGTCGCTGGATGCTGGGCCAGCCAGTCCGCCAAACTGCAAGCAGGGTCTATACGGGTCACCCGGTTGCGGCCACATTGCTCGCTGGCGGCCGCGGCCACGCCCTGCCAATGCGCCCCTTTTTTCTCGGCGCGTTCTCCTTTGAGTTTGAGCACACTGCGCTCGGCAGTGATGGGTGTCAAACTGGCGGCACCCAACTCGGTGGCTTTTTCAACCAACCAGTCCATGCGCTCATTCGCGGTGATACCGGCCAACACATGCACTGCGCAAGGCGCTTCTCGCTCCAAGGGGGTGTGTGCCCCGATAGAGACGTCCACGTCCGAGCGGCCCATGCGCGTCACCGTCGCGGCAAACTCGCCTCCCTCGCCATTGAACAGGGTGATGCCATCACCGGGTTGCAAGCGCAGCACCTGCACATGCCGTGCGGCCGACGGCGGCAGGCTCACCGTATCGCCCGTGTGCAGGGGCAGGGGACAGAAAAAGCGGGCCATGGCTTACATCCGCCCGTAGGCAAAACCCGACACGTTCTGAATATTCTCGACCTCGTCAACCAAGCGCATCAAGGGCTTGAGCTCGCGGTAGCGATTGGCTGTGGTGCGGATGTAATGAATAAAGCGCGGCGCGTCGGCCAAGTATTTGGGTTTGCCGTCACGCAAGGTCAGGCGGGCAAAAATACCGGCCACTTTGAGGTGGCGCTGAAGGCCCATCCATTCAACAGCACGGTAGAAGGCACCAAAGTCATCGCCCCAATCTTCATGGTTGAGCAGCCCGACTTTGCGGGCTTTCTCCCAGTAGCGAATGGTGACGTCGAGGACAAAATCTTCTTCCCAGGTCAAGAAAGCATCACGCATCAGACTGGCCACGTCGTAGGTCACCGGGCCATACACTGCGTCTTGAAAATCAAGGACGCCCATGCGCAAATCCTCTGCGTGAGTGGGCATCATCAAATTGCGCGGCATGAAGTCGCGATGCACATACACACTGGGCGCGGCCAGGTTGTGCTGCACGATCTGCGTAAATGCTGCATCCAGCGTCTCGCGCATTTTGCCTTCGACCTTCAGGCCGCGGTGTTGCGTCAAATACCAATCTGGAAACAAACTCAACTCGCGGTTCAGCAAGGCCGCGTCATACGCAGGCAAGACGCCTGGTTTGGAGGCGAGTTGCCATTCAATCAAAGCGTCGACCGCTTGCAAGTACAAAGCCAAATTGGCCTGCGGATTGTCTTTGTCGATCGCCTCCATCATGGTCGTCCCGCCCAGATCGGTGAGCAGCATGAAGCCCTGGGCAGCATCCCAGTCAAGCACCTGCGGCGCCTTCAAGCCTGCCGCGTGCATTAACTCAGCCACCTGCACGAAGGGCTGGCCATTTTCTTTGTCAGGCGGCGCATCCATGATGATGCGGCTAACGCCCTGATCCGTATCGACGCGTAAATAACGGCGAAAACTGGCATCGGCTGAAGCGATGCGCACCGTGGCGGGTGCAAGACCTTGCGAAGCCGCAATCCGGTCCAGCCATACCCCGAAAGCGGCCTGCCTTTGGGGGTCAACCCAAGTCACATGCGCGCTGGCGGGGTGGGCATCAGATTGAGGGGTGTAAAGAGTTGTCACGGGCAAAGGGTTAAAAGGGTGAGAGTGCTTGCACTCATGGATAATCCATTCTACAAACCCCTGCATGCGCCTGCGGCAAATGCGGTCCCTTTCTTTTCTCGCCCCTCTTTGACGTTTGCACCGATTGCCCCTGTTCCTTGTGGCCACACCCGCTGTCATGACCTCACGTGTGTCAGGCTGGTCCATGGGCTTTCGCCCGATCTGTTGGGCCTTTTGGGGCCTTTTGTCTTGTCACGCCGTCGCACAAAACAACCCAGCCCCTGGCCCGAACACAGAAACCGCCCCCGTCTTGCGCATCAGCCCCATGTTGCAAGAAAGAATTTCCGATAAAGAACGCAATCAATCCCCGGTGTTTATTGAAGGCCAAAGCATCACCGGTCGACCTGACCTGGATTTGGTGATCGAAGGCAACGCACGTTTGCGCCGATCCGGCTTGTCCGTCAAGGCCGACCGGATTGAGTACGATCAAACCCAAGACACCCTCAAAGCCCAAGGGCAAGTGCGTATTTCCCGCGAAGGCAATCGCTTTGAAGGCCCCCAACTAGAGCTTCAGGCCGACACCTTTCAAGGCCAGTTTATCTCGCCAACTTTTGAGTTGAGCAAGGGCGGTGGGCATGGTCAAGCGGAGAACATCGAGTTTGTCGATGCCAAACGCGCCATCATTCGCAACGCCACTTACACCACCTGTACCCGAAAACCAGGCCCCAGTTGGTTGCCAGACTGGGTACTGAAAGCCGCCAGCCTGAGTTTGGATGACGAAGAGTCGGTGGCACAAACTGAAGGCATGCAACTGCGTTTCATGGACTGGCCTCTGTTGGGTGTGCCTTCTCTGAGTTTTGCGTTGACAGCCGATCGCAAATCTGGTTTTTTGTCACCCACCATTGGCATTGACTCTGTGAGTGGGCTCGAAGTCGCAGCGCCTTACTACCTGAACATCGCTCCGAACCGGGATGCCACAGTAACCGCCACAGCCATGACCAAGCGTGGCGTGGCACTGGACACCGAGTTTCGCTACCTGGAAGACACTTATCAGGGTAAAAGCCTGATCAATTTAATGCCCACTGACGCTTTGCGGCAGCAATCGCGTTGGGGGGTTTCAGCCCAACACAATGGCAGCTTTGATTCGGGGCTGAGCGCTGTGGGCCGCTTGGGATTGGGGCTTAACCTCAACCGCGTGAGTGATGACAATTACTGGCGTGATTTTCCCCGTTCTGGTTTGTCACTCACGCAACGCTTGATGCCTTCATCGGGCACCTTGTCATGGGCACAAGAGGACCTGTCCATGACGGCCCAGGTTCTGCGCTGGCAGACCTTGCAAGACGCAACATCTCCCATCACACCACCGTATGACCGTTCTCCTCAAATTGTGCTGCGCCACAACCGATGGGACGTGAATGGCATTGACTACGCCACCACCGCCGACACCACGCGGTTTGAGACCAATTATTCACGTATTCCCGGGGGCACCACCGCCGTTTTGAGCAATGGTCAGCGCAGCTATGTCAACAGCCAGGTCAGCATGCCTTTTGTCAGCCCTTGGGGCTTCATCACTCCCAAGGTCCAATTGCACGCCACCCGCTACCAATTGGACACGCCTTTGAGCGATGGCCGGACCAGTGTCAACCGTGTGCTGCCTACGTTCAGCTTGGACTCAGGGGTGGTCTTCGAGCGCGACGCCAATGTGTTTGGCCGGGCGATCCGACAAACGCTGGAACCCCGCGCTTTCTATGTGCGCACACCCTATGCAGACCAGTCCATGCTGCCGCTGTACGACACGGGTGCCACCGACTTCAACCTGTCTACCATTTACAGTGCCAACCCCTATGTCGGGCAAGACCGGATTGCCGACAACAACCTCCTAACCTTGGGTGTGACCAGTCGTTATCTGGACGCCAATACCGGCGCCGAGTTGGCCAAGTTCGGCTTTGCACAGCGCATGCGGTTTGCAGACCAGCGGGTGACCCTGCCGACCGAAAGCCTGGTGGCCAAAGGCTTCAGTGACATGTTGGTGGGTGCCGGGGTGCGTTGGGATGACCGTTGGTCGCTCGACTCGCTGGTTCAATTCAACACCCAAACGCAACGCTCTGTGCGCACCACCGTCGGGGCGCGTTACAGCCCCACGCCTTACCGCGTCTTGAACATGGCTTACCGCATGACGCAGGGTCAAAGTGAGCAAGTCGACGTGGGCTGGCAATGGCCCCTGCGTGACTTCAGCTGGTCAGAGGCTGACGAAGAAACGCCGCCTTCCGCCCCCGGTCAAGGCCTGGGCCCTGGGCGTTGGTACAGCGTGGGCCGCATGAACTTCAGCTTGAAAGACAGCCGTATGGTGGACTCCATTTTTGGTTTCGAGTTTGATGCCGGTTGTTGGCTCGGCCGTGTGGTGTTCGAACGCCTTCAAAGTACCGTTACGGCGTCAACCAGCCGATTGCTTTTCCAACTGGAATTTGTGGGCTTGGCCCGCATCGGTTCCAGCCCCCTCAAAACCTTGCGCGACAATATCCCTCGTTATCAATATTTGCGCGAAGATATGGCACCCCCCAGTCGGTTCCTTCAATATGAATAAATTTGCCATTTGCCTCTCCCTTCAACGTGGTTTTTCAACCTTATTTACCGCACTGATCCCTTTGAGTGTGTTCATCAGTGGGATTGGTCCCGCTCATGCACAAAGTGCCGCGACCAAGCCCGTGGTGACGCGCTCGGCCGATTTCATTGTGGCGCTCGTGAACTCTGAACCGATCACCAACAACGATGTCCAAAAACAACGTTCAAGCATCGAAAGCCAATGGCCTGCGGGAACGCCCAAACCGTCAGCGCAAGAGTTAACCGCGCAAGCCTTGGATCAGCTGATCAATGAAAAAGTGCAGCTGCAACAAGCGCGCGAATCCGGCATTCGGATCGAGGAAGAAGCCTTGGATCTGGCCGAGGCCAATATTGCGCGTCAAAATCAAATGGACAAGGACCAGTTGCGCGCCAAACTGACCAAAGATGGCGTGAGTTTGGCCACTTTTCGCACACAACTTCGCAACCAACTGATGACGACCCGCCTGCGTGAGCGTGAAGTTGAAACCCGTGTTCGTGTCAGTGACAATGACATCGATCAGTTTTTGCGTGACCAACGCGGATCGCAGCCCCCGATGGGGATCGATTTGAACCTGGCCATGATTCTTGTGCCCGTGCCTGAAGACAGTACCGAAGCCCAAATCACGGCATTTCAAGTCCGCGCTGACGCGGCTGCCCGTCGGGCCCGTGCAGGCGAAGACTTCGCAGCCTTGGTCAAAGAGTTCATGGGTGACAAAGTCCCCAATGGCGGGGCCATGGGTTTGCGCCCATCCGAGCGTTACCCCACTTTGTTTGTCGACAGCACCCAAAACATGAAGGCGGGCGAGATTGCCGGACCCTTGCGCTCCGGCGCCGGCTTTCATGTCTTGAAAGTGCTTGAAAAACGCCAAGGTGAAGCCCCGGCCATCATGTTGACTCAAACACGGGCACGCCACATTTTGCTGCGCACCACACCGCAGTTGACACAGTCGCAAGCCCAAGCCCAGCTTCAGAAAATCAAACAAAGCATCAGTTCAGGGCGGTCTACATTTGCGGACATGGCCCGTGAACATTCGCAAGATGGCAGCGCCACGGGGGGCGGCGACTTAGGTTGGGCCAGCCCAGGCCAGTTTGTGCCAGAGTTTGAACAAGTGATGAACCGCTTGCGACCCAATCAAATCTCAGACCCCTTGGTCTCCCGCTTTGGGGTGCACCTGATAGAAGTCACCGATCGACGCGAAGTCCCTGTCAGTGAGCGTGACCAACGTGAGATGGCGCGCAACGTGTTGCGCGAGAAAAAACTAGACGAAGCTTTCACCACTTGGCAAGAAGACCTGCGCGGTCGTGCATTCGTTGAAATGCGCGACGCTCCCCAATGAAACACATTCCCCGCAAGCGTTTCGGCCAACACTTTCTTTCAGACCGCGGCATCATCGACGCAATCGTCGACGCCATCAACCCCCAAGCCGGCGACCCGATGGTGGAAATCGGCCCGGGTCTGGCCGCTTTGACGCAACCCTTGGTCGAGCGCTTGGGCCATCTCACAGTGATTGAATTGGACCGTGATTTGGCAAGCCGTCTACGGACTCACCCTCAATTGACCGTGGTCGAGTCTGATGTGCTGCGGGTGGACTTCACCGACCTGTCGGCCCGTGTTGCATCGCTGCCTTCTTCGCGGGCCAGCACCACCGACACGCTTAAATTGCGTGTGGTGGGCAATCTGCCCTACAACATCTCCACCCCGATTTTGTTTCATTTGCTCGAACATGTGCATGTGATCGAAGACCAGCACTTCATGCTGCAAAAAGAAGTCATCGACCGCATGGTCGCCAAGCCCTCTACCGCGGCTTACGGCAGGCTCTCAGTCATGCTGCAGTGGCGCTACGCCATGGACAATGTGCTGTTCGTGCCGCCGGAGAGTTTCGAGCCGCCGCCCCGTGTTGACAGCGCGGTCGTGCGCATGGTGCCCCGTGCAGAACCCGCACCCATCAACCCCAAACTGCTTCAAGAGTTGGTGCAAGTAGCGTTCAGTCAACGCCGCAAATTGCTGCGCCATACTTTGGGCGCTTGGCTCACGCAGCGCAACTTTGCCGGCGAGTTCAATGTGCAACGCCGCGCCGAAGAAGTCCCTGTCGAAGAGTTTGTCGCGCTGGCGCAAAAGGCCTGAACAACCGGCAAACGGATCAAGCCTGCGCCGTGTTGAGCGCAGGCAGCAAAAAGCCCGCTCGAAAGCGGGCTTTTTGTCGATGCAAAGCACTGGTTTAGGCAGCAGCCAACCAGTAACCTGCATTGAAAGGGCTGCTCATGCGCAGCGCCAGTGGTGACACGTCGACCAGTTTATCGGTCGGCATTTTTTCACCAGGTTCCAACTCTTCCGCCGTGAGGGTCACATCGCTGTGAGCCTCATTCGCCCGTTCTGCTTGGCTAGCTTGTGCAGAACGGGCTACAGAAAAGAATAGAAGCATCGGAAGGGTATCTTCCTGTCTCCCCAGTAATCGGCCGTGTCGCGGAAGATGTCGAGCAACTGTTCGCGGGCCTCTTTGTCAAATTTGACATTTGCAGGAATTTGCTCGAGCACCACGATAAAACCGGGCTGTGGGCCCGACTTGTGCAATGGGTCGGTCATGCAATCGTACAAAGCATCGAAGTTTTTACCGAAATGCGAGGGCAGTGTGAACTGGCCCGCGATCAAATCGAGTACGTCTTGCTTGCTTTGCGCGCTGGACAAATTGGCGAACAAGAAGTGATGCCCCAGACCTTGGGCTGCTTCTTGCAAGTCGCTCACGCGGAATGCGCGAATCGACTGGACGATGTTCGTCCGTACACCTTTAAGAGGTGTTTCTTGGTCTTGACGAAGTGGCGTATCCATCTCCGCGGCTCTTTCTATAGTCAAAAAAACTTCAGCTTGTGGCTGTTATTCAATTCGTCCTCCAGCTGAACAAGCCTGGGGACTCTTTCTCAATTTGCCTTTGCGCAGCCCGATAGGACAGCACAAAAACAGTCATTTTTTATCCACGATCTCGCGAAAGCTCGTGTAGTGATCGTCGCTGTAATAGCAGTTTTGAGGCTTACTCACCTCCGAACCACCACAGACAATGCGACGCGCACCTCTGGATCTTTCTCCTGGCGTCTTCACGGTGTACTCGTGGTAATAACCACGCGGTTTGGGGGACAGCAACCGTTCCCGATTGCCAAACACCACACCATCCTTTTCGTAAGGAAATGGTCCACCTTGGTGGATCAGTCTGTAGGTCTCTTGCCCTTCTCTGGGCAATTGCAATATCCCGATGGTAGCGTCCACAACATCTGGAACCGCTTTGGCTTGCACAGGGCAAACCAACAATAGCCACAACAGGGACAGACCCCCCAGAAACTGAACCATGCGGGTAACTCTGTCGAACACCATGAAAACAACCTTTCATAGACCTTCGGGTAAACCCGAAAATCCGAAGGCGTGAGTGTGCCGCAAGCTGCAGAAAAAAGCAAGGGGTTGCCCAATCAATAGGCAACTCTTTACGGGTTATTTGACAGTGAAGTTAGTATTTACTGTCTTTAAACACCATGCCGGCTCACGTTTGCATCTGCAACTGTGAGTGCAGTCATATTCACAATCCGACGCACAGTGGCGCTTGGGGTCAAGATATGCACCGGTTTGGCAGCACCGAGCAAGACCGGACCAATGGCAATATTGCCACCGGCTGCTGTTTTCAGCAGGTTGTAGGCGATGTTGGCTGCATCGATATTGGGCATGACCAACAAGTTGGCATCACCCTTCAATGCACTGTTGGGCATGACGAGCTGACGCGCAGCACCGTCCAGTGCCACATCGCCGTGCATTTCGCCATCGACTTCGAGCCAAGGCGCACGCTGTTGCAGCAAGGCCAGAACCTGGCGCATTTTGACCGCGCTGGGTTCGTTGGACGAGCCGTAATTGGAATGCGACAACAAGGCCGCCTTGGGTCGCAAACCAAATCGGCGCATTTCTTCTGCGGCCATGACCGTGATTTCCGCCAGCTGCTCGGCCGTGGGGTCATAGTTCACATGGGTGTCCACGATAAAAACCTGACGGCCAGGCAACATCAGTCCATTCATACAGGCGTAAGTGTTCACCCCTGCACGCCGGCCGATCACTTGGTCGACATAGCTCAGGTGCATGGGGTTGGTGCCCCAGGTGCCACAAATCATGCCGTCCACATCACCTTTGTGCAGCAACATGGCGCCAATCAGCGAAAGGCGGCGGCGCATTTCGATTTTGGCAATTTGCATGGTCACGCCTTTGCGTTCGGTCATGCGGTGGTAAGTCTGCCAAAAGTCCCGGTAGCGATGGTCCATTTCCACATTGACCACGTCATAGTCCAGCTCTTCTTTCAAGCGCAGGCCAAATTTCTCGATACGCTCCGCGATCAAAGAAGGGCGTCCGATGAGCGTGGGACGGGCTACGCCCTCATCAACGACGATTTGCGCGGCACGCAAAACACGCTCTTCTTCACCTTCACTAAATGCAACCCGTTTTTTCAAGGCCCGCTTGGCGGCGGTAAAAATCGGCTTCATGGTGGTGCCTGAGGCGTAAACAAAGCTTTGCAAGCGCTCGCGGTACGCGTCCATATCGACAATCGGGCGCTCGGCCACGCCGCTGTCGGCAGCCGCTTGGGCCACGGCAGGGGCGATCTTCATCATCAATCGCGGGTCAAAAGGCTTGGGAATCAAATACTCAGGGCCAAACACCAAAGGCTCGCCAGCATAGGCTGCGGCGACAACCTCGCTTTGCTCGGCCTGCGCCAGTTCAGCAATCGCGTAGACCGAAGCAATTTCCATTTCTTCAGTGATAGTGGTCGCTCCGCAATCTAAGGCACCCCTGAAGATGTACGGAAAGCACAGCACGTTGTTGACTTGGTTGGGGTAATCCGTGCGCCCTGTGGCCATGATCGCATCGTCACGCACCGCCTTGACATCTTCAGGGTCGATTTCAGGGTTGGGGTTGGCCAAGGCAAAAATCAGCGGCTTGGCGGCCATTGACTTGACCATGTCTTGCTTGAGCACACCCCCGGCCGACAAACCCAAAAACACATCCGCGCCGGCAATGACTTCTTTGAGCGTGCGCAGGTCGGTCTTTTGTACAAACTGAATCTTGTCTTCGTCCATCAACTCGGTACGACCGGCATAGACCACGCCCGCCAGGTCGGTGACCCAAATGTTTTCACGTGGAATACCGAGCTTGACCAGCAAACCCAGACAGGCCAAGGCCGCAGCACCTGCGCCGGAGGTCACGAGCTTGATTTTTTTGGGGTCTTTGCCCACAACTTTCAGCCCGTTCAGCAGGGCGGCACCCACCACAATGGCCGTGCCGTGCTGGTCGTCGTGAAAGACCGGAATCTTCATCCGTTCGCGCAGTTTGCGCTCGATGTAAAAGCAATCTGGGGCCTTGATGTCTTCGAGGTTGATGCCACCAAACGTAGGCTCCAACGAGGCGATGATCTCCACCAGTTTGTCCGGATCTTTCTCGTTGATCTCGATGTCAAACACATCGATGCCCGAAAACTTTTTGAACAAAACGCCCTTGCCCTCCATCACCGGCTTGCTCGCCAAGGGACCAATGTCGCCCAGGCCCAAAACAGCGGTGCCATTGGTGACCACCCCGACCAAGTTGCCACGGCTGGTGTACTTGAAAGCAGCGGCGGGGTCTTTGACGATCTCTTCACACGGCGCTGCGACACCTGGCGAATAAGCCAGTGCCAGGTCATGCTGGTTGATCAGCTGCTTAGTGGGGGAGATGGCAATCTTGCCGGGGGTGGGAAATTCGTGGTATTCGAGCGCTGCTTTGCGCAGCTGGGTGCGTTTTTCTTCAGCTTGGACCTTGTTGGTCGTCATGCAGGATCTCCTGTTGTGCAGCACCAAACCCGGGTCAGGCTGGCTGCGGGTGCAAGCTTTTGATTTTAGACCTGTAAATTACAACCCATACATTCGTAAATATGCTTAGACAGGCACGGCACTTTTAACTTTTATGCACAAATCAACACGCATCCATGTTTCAACGCAAGTGTTTGTGCCGCTTCAGCGCCAGCGCTTGCGCAATCGACAACTGGCGCGCGCCGGGCACCAACTCAAAAGATTCGCCGGACAGCAGCGTGCCCACACGATCAACAGCCAAGTAAAAACCGCAACAGCCGCTTTGCACCATGTCGCGCGCGGCTTGGGCATAACCCATCACCGCATTGAATTTTCCACAGGGTTCACGCGGTTGCGTCACGCGCAGCACGCAATCGGCAAAGTGCAATCGGTCACCGATGAACACAGCCTCTTCACGCAGGCCCGTCAGGCTCAGGTTCTCGCCCACAAAGCCTGGCGGCAGGGCATCATCGGCATCTTCAAACAGGCTGACGCCATGGGCCACGCGCTGTTGGTGCCAGTAGGCCAAATGCGCTAGCGGAAAGGCATACACCGCTTTGTACAGCCCACCGTGCACCGACAGATCGGCTTGCTCATCGCCCTCCAGACCCAAAAGACCCACACGAACCGGGCCGGATACCGCAGTTTTACCTATCGCCGACATCAGCTTGCGCTGACCCACACGCAAGGGACTCACCTTACCGAGGTTGATGTGCGCCAGTTGCATGATCGCCATCGGCTCAGGCGCGCATCAAGGCTTCAATCTCATCGGGTCGGACCGGTACGTCACGGGTGATCAATTCACAACCCTTGGCCGTGACCACCGCGTCGTCTTCGATGCGAATACCGATGTTGTGGAACTGCTCGGGCACACCCGGTGCCGGACGCACATACAAACCCGGCTCAATGGTCAGCACCATGCCGGGCTGCAACACGCGGCTGGGTCGGTCTTTGATGATCTCGCCACTCAGGGGGTCTTTGCGTTCGCTCACTTGGCCCACCTCTAAAGGCTCTACATAGCTGCCGCAATCGTGCACATCCATGCCCAGCCAATGGCCAGTGCGGTGCATGTAAAAGGGGAAGTAGCTGCGGTTGGCGATCACGTCTTGCGCGTTGCCCACCTTGTTTTTATCGAGCAAGCCCACATCGAGCATGCCCTGCGCCAGCACTTTGACCGTGGCTTCGTGCGGCTCGACAAATCGGGCCCCGGCGCGTGTCGCGGCCACCGCCGCGTCTTGGGAGGCCAGGACCAGCTCGTAAAGAACCCGTTGTGCACCTGAGAACTTGCCGTTGGCAGGGAAAGTGCGGGTGATGTCCGAGGCATAGCCGTCCAACTCGCAACCTGCATCAATCAACACCAAATCGCCGTTCTGTATCAGTCCGGCTTCCGCGCGGTAGTGCAGCACGCAGGCGTTGGCGCCCGCGGCAACGATGGAGCCATAAGCCGGGTACTGCGAACCGTGTTGCCGAAATTCGTGCAGCAACTCAGCGTCCAAGTGGTACTCGCGCACTTCTTGTCCCGCGCGCAGCATGGCGGCACTGCGTTGCATGGCACGCACATGGGCGCGGGCGCTGATCTGAGAAGCGCGCCGCATGATCGCCAACTCGTGGGTGTCTTTGATCAGACGCATTTCATCCAGAATGCCGCACACATCGCGCTGCTGCTCCGGGCAAAGCGCGCCGAATCTCACACGGGCACGAACGCTGTTGAGCCAGCCATCCACCTGAGACTCCAAGCCCTTGTGCGTGGCAAACGGATACCACACGGTACTCCGGTTTTCCAGCATTTTGGGCATCTGGCTGGCCAACTCGGTCGAGGCGTAGGCCGCTTGCACGCCCAAAGCAGCAGGCGCGGCCGCCGGGCCCAAACGCAGGCCGTCCCAGACCTCGCGCTCGGCGTCTTTGGGTTGACAAAACAGGGTGGCTTCGCCCTCGGCGGTGATCACCAAGCAAGCGTTGGGCTCGGTGAAGCCGGTGAGGTAATAAAAATAACTGTCATGGCGAAACAAAAAATCGCTGTCCCGGTTGCGTTGGCGCTCCAGCGCGGTGGGAATGATGGCGATACCACCGGCGCCCAGTTGGGATGCGACCAGGGTGCGGCGTTGAGCGTACAAAGTAGATGGGGTCATGGTGTGAAATAGTGTTTGAGTGGCGTATGAAGGAGGAAGACCCATGGGGTTTTCAAACCGCGTTAAGTTGCACCAATCGCTCTGGCGTGCCCACGTCAGTCCAAGGACCGGTGTACAACGTCGCGCCGACTTGGCCACGGTCCATGGCGGCGCGCAGCAAAGGGGCCAAAGGCGCAGCCGTTCCTTGCGGGTTACCGGGCAAGATGTCGCAATAAGGCAGCTCAAAAAAAGCGCGACGGTAAAGGGCAATGGTGCTGAAGGTATAGAGCGGTTGTGTGCTTGAGTTGGGTGCCAAGTTCAGCGCCAAGCCTTGGTCAGACAAACCAAAGTCGCCCAGCGGGTTGTGCAATGGGTTGGGCACCAACCAAACATGCGCCAGCAGATCGCTGGCGATCAATTGTGCGACCGCTTGCGGCTTAAATTCGAACTCAGGCACGAACACATCACCAGCCACGACCCAAAACACCTCCGCCAACTGCGGTAAGGCGCGGACGATGCCGCCCGCAGTTTCCAGCGCGTAGCCAAAATCTTGCGCCTCATTTGAATACCGCAAATGGGCGGCTCCGACCTCGGCCAGCGATGAAGAACTGCCGTACTGTCCATGAATGCGTTCCCCGAGCCAGGCGGTGTTGATCACGATCTGATCAAAGCCAGCGCGCACCAAGCCCTCCATGGGCCACTGCATGAGCGGCTTGCCGCGCACGGCCAGCAAGGGTTTGGGGGTGTGGTCGGTGAGTGGGCGCATACGCTCACCACGGCCTGCCGCCAAGATCATGGCGCAGGCCTTCGGCTCGGACGTTAAATTGCTCACTTCGGATGGAAACTGCATCCCTCTATGTTGCCATGCTTGTCATGCACTCTCAGTAAATAGCTTTTGCAAACCAGTAAAATCTGGGGTTTACCAGAATACAACCCGGAGCTGCCCCTTCATGGCCAACCCACATCAAATGGCAAATGCCATCCGCGCCCTTGCAATAGACGCTGTTCAACAAGCCAACTCAGGTCACCCGGGCGCCCCCATGGGCATGGCCGACATGGCGGTTGCGCTCTGGGGTGAGCACTTGCAACACAATCCGAGCAACCCCCATTGGGCCAACCGCGACCGCTTTGTGCTGTCCAACGGCCACGGCTCGATGCTGATTTATTCGGTGCTGCACTTGACCGGTTACAAGCTGCCGATTGAAGAGATCAAGAAATTCCGCACCCTGCACAGCAAAACCGCGGGCCACCCTGAAGTGGGCGTGACCCCTGGCATAGAAACCACCACCGGCCCGCTGGGCCAAGGACTGACCAACGCCGTGGGTATGGCGCTGGCCGAGAAGATGCTGGCTGCCGAGTTCAACAAAGACGGCCACAAAATCGTTGACCACAACACCTACGTGTTCTTGGGCGACGGCTGCCTCATGGAAGGCATCAGCCATGAAGCCTGCGCCCTGGCGGGTGCCTGGAAGCTGAACAAACTGATCGCCTTGTACGACGACAACGGCATCTCGATCGACGGCAAGGTCGCCCCTTGGTTCATCGACAACACGCCCCAGCGCTTTGCCGCTTACGGCTGGAATGTGATTGACGCCGTGGACGGCCAAGACGCAGCGGCCGTGTCCAAGGCCATCGCAGCGGCCAAGCACAGCGCACATAACGGCTCATCCGGACCCACCCTGATTGTCTGCAAGACCACCATCGGCAAGGGCTCGCCCAACCGTTCGGGCACTTCCAAAGCCCACGGCGAACCTTTGGGCGCCGAAGAAATCCAACTCACCCGCGAAGCCCTCGGGTGGACGGCTGCGCCTTTCAAAATCCCCAAAGAGGTGTATGCAGACTGGGATGCGAAAGCCGCAGGCAAAGCCCGCGAAGTCGAATGGAACAAAGCCTTCGCCGCTTACAAAGCTGCCCATCCCGCACTGGCCAAAGAGTTTGTCCGCCGCATGAAAGGCGAGCTGCCCAAGAACTTCAACCAGGTGGCGTTTGACGCCGTCGTGGCCGCCCACACCCAAGGCGAGACCGTGGCCAGCCGCAAGGCCAGCCAACTGGCACTCGAAGCCTTCACCGCCGCCTTGCCCGAAATGCTCGGCGGCTCGGCCGACCTGACCGGCTCGAACCTGACCAACACCAAGAGCACGCCCGCTTTCCGCGTGGACTTGGCCGGTGACGTGGTGAAGACCGAAGACGGCAAAATCGGAAGGCACATCAACTACGGCGTGCGCGAATTCGGCATGGCCGCCATCATGAACGGCGTCGCGTTACATGGTGGTTACATCCCCTATGGCGGCACCTTCCTGACTTTCTCAGACTACTCGCGCAACGCCATCCGCATGGCCGCGCTGATGAAGCAGCGCGTGATCCACGTCTTCACCCACGACTCCATCGGTCTGGGCGAAGACGGCCCGACTCACCAGTCGATCGAGCACGCGGCCAGCCTGCGACTGATCCCAGGACTGGACGTCTGGCGTCCAGGCGACACCGCCGAAACAACTGTGGCCTGGGCTGTCGCCCTGCAAAACGCCCATCGCCCCTCGGCCCTGTTGTTGTCGCGTCAAAACCTGACCTACTCGCCCAAGAGCGATCTGGGCGACATCAGCCGCGGCGCCTATGTGCTGTCCGAGCCTGAGAACGTGGGCATCAAGAAAACCCATGGCGTGATCATCGCCACCGGCTCCGAAGTGCAACTGGCCCTGGCTGCGCAAAAACTGCTGGCTGAACGCAAGATCGGTGTGCGCGTGGTCTCCATGCCCAGCACCAATGTGTTTGA
>CANBWK010000056.1 GCA_947373105.1 Comamonadaceae bacterium
AATGTCTGACCCCCTTTCGGGGGCGTTGTTGAAAATCAATTTAGGAGTCACTCCATGGATCGTCGTTCCATTATCAAAAATGCCGGTATGGCCGGTATCTTGGCCGCTGGTGCAGCACCGGCGCTGGTTCATGCGCAGGCCGCCATCCGGTGGCGCCTTTCATCGAGCTTCCCCAAAGCACTCGACACCCTTTATGGCAGTGCCGAAGTTTTTGCCAAAGCCGTGAAAAACATGTCGGGCGGTAAGTTTGAGATTTCCACCCATGCAGCTGGCGAAATCATGCCCGCTTTTGGTAATTTGGATGCGGCTCAACAAGGCTCCATCGAGATCGCCCATACGGCGGCTTATTACTTCTTTGGCAAAGACCCGACATTTGCTCTGGGTTGCATCATTCCGTTTGGACTGAACAGCCGTCAAATGACGGCCTGGATGTATGAAGGCAACGGCATGAAGTTGATGCGCGAGTTTTATGCCAAATACAACATTATTAACTTCCCTTGCGGCAACACGGGTGCGCAAATGGGCGGTTGGTTCCGTAAAGAAATCAAATCGATCAAGGATCTGAAAGGCTTGAAATTCCGCATTGGCGGCTTTGGCGGCAAAATTCTGGAGCCTTTGGGCGTAATTCCCCAAAGCATTCCGGGTGGCGATATCTATCCTGCGCTGGAAAAAGGCACTGTGGACGGCGCTGAATGGGTGGGCCCTTATGACGATATGAAATTGGGCCTGAACAAAGTCGCACCTTTCTACTACTACCCCGGTTTCTGGGAAGGCGGTACGCAGTGCGATCTCATGATCAACGACAAGGCATTCAATAGCCTGACGCCAGAGTACAAAGCCATTGTGGAGGCTGCTGCAGCACAAGCCCACATCGACATGCAAGCCAAGTACGACGCCAAAAATCCGGGAGCCTTGAAACAGTTGGTAGGCTCCGGTGCCAAGTTGCGGGAATTCCCGAAAGATGTCATGAACGAATCTTTCAAGTCCGCCATGAAGATTTACGATGAGCTGTCCAATACCAATGAAAACTGGAAGCGGATTTACGCCGACTACTCCAAGTTCCGTGCAGATCAGAACCTGTGGTTCCGATTCGCCGATGCCAAGTATGATTCCTTCATGCAGGCTCAAAAACTGTAATTCAAGCTAGCCCTGAATCCCTAAAAACCGCGCTGAACAGCGCGGTTTTTTTGTGCCATATTCTCTACGGAGATACCCCGCATTACATTCGTCGAAAGTTTTGCAGTTGAAGAGCCAGTCGCTCACACTCGCGTTGTAGTGCCGGATCGGCAATGTAAAAGACCGCGAATTTTCCGGACAGATTTCGGACATAAAAACGTGGTGCAATGAGCCATTCAAGACCTTTCACACGAATCAAGTGGGTATAAGCCAGTTGTTCAAAGGGCATGTGTTTGTCCCAGATCCAGGATTGGAAAAGTCCTTGTGAATCTATGCGCGTTTGACTCTTGCGCACTTGCAAGGCCGTCCAAACTAGCAAGCCCCAGCCCAAAATAAACCAGCCCGCCATGCGTGCACTTTCAAGTTGGGTAGAGTCACCAAACTTATCTTGTTGCCACAAGATCACAAGCCAAGCACCCAATCCCAATACCATCAAGCCCACCATGGCCTGGAAAGTGTGCGAAAAGGCAGCCCCCTCCAGTGATGAGGGCATGGGTTCGAAGACAAACGGGGCGATGCTGAGCACTGACCCGTTGGGCGTGGGCAGCGTCATTATTTCTTGAACAGGTCGTCGATTTTCTTTTGTTCATCGGCTGCGCTCTCTGCGGCCGTGGGTTGGGTGCCGTCTTGCTTGAGCGTGGCTTCAGGCACTTCTTGCTCAGACGGCATTTCAATGACGACTTTATCGAGATCGATCTTTTCTTCTTTGTCCAAGAACATGGTCACAGTCTCAGGTACAAAGATCACGATCACCACCAAGATCAATTGCATGATCACCCAGGGAATAGCGCCCATGTAGATGTCGTTGGATTTGACAGGTTTCTCGATGCGACCTTCCTTGAACAAAGTGTCGGCAATGCCCCGCAAGTAAAACAATGCGAAACCGAAAGGGGGGTGCATGAAGCTCGTTTGCATGTTCACGCACAGCAGCACGCCAAACCACACCATGTCGATGCCCATTTTTTCAGCCACGGGCCCAAGCATGGGCAAGATGATGAAAGCGATTTCAAAGAAGTCGAGGAAAAAAGCCAAGAAGAAGATGAAGATGTTCACCACAATCAAGAAGCCGACCACACCACCTGGCAAGCCAGAGAGCAAATGCTCCACCCACTTGGCACCGTCAACGCCTTGGAAGACCATGGAAAAAACGCGTGAACCGATCAGGATGAAAACCACCATGGCAGTCAAGCGCATGGTGCTGTGCATAGCCTCCCAAATCAGGTCTTTGTCCAGTCGCTTGTGTAAGGCTGCCAAAAACAGGGCGCCTACACAGCCCATGGCGCCGGCTTCCGTGGGGGTCGCAATGGCGGTATTGATGCCAGGTAAACCGCCCATGGAGCCCAGCACGGCGAAGATCAAGAACGCCGAAGGAATGATGCCGCGCAAGCACTTGGCCCACAAGGCCCAACCGTTCAAGGTACGAGCTTCTTTAGGAACGCCTGGTACGTGCTCCGGCTTGATGATGCTCAGGCCGAAGGTGTACAAGGCAAAGATGGCCACCTGCAGCATGGACGGTCCCCAGGCGCCTTTGTACATGTCGCCCACAGAGCGACCGAGTTGGTCGGCCATCACCACCAAAACGAGTGATGGTGGCACCAATTGGGTGATGGTGCCCGAGGCCGCCAGCACGCCGGTTGCGTAGCGCATGTTGTAGCCGTAGCGGATCATCACGGGCAGCGAGATCAAGGCCATGGCAATCACTTGCCCGGCTACAGTGCCGGTGATGGCCCCCAAGATGAAGCCCACGATGATGACCGAGTAGCCCAAGCCGCCTTTGACGGGTCCGAACAACTGCCCCATCGAATCGAGCATGTCTTCTGCGAGGCCGCACTTTTCAAGAATGGCCCCCATGAAGGTGAAGAAGGGAATGGCCAACAGCAAGTCGTTGCTGAGGATGCCAAATACGTTCAATGGCAGGTTGGACATGAAGCTGGCGGGGAACCAGTCCATGCTGATGGCAAAAAATCCACACAGCAAACCTAAAAACGAAAGCGAAAATGCAACGGGAAAACCAATCAACATCGTGAGCACAAGGCCCCCGAACATGATGGGTGCAAAATTTTCCATGATCATGGTGTGTTGTCTTTCTTTTTATTGCACGGGTTTTTCGTAGTGCGTGTCCATTTCGTACTTGCCCTGCAAGTAAGCCACGCGCTTGATGATTTCACTCAAGCCTTGGAAAGAAATCCAAAAGAAGCCCAACGGTAACAGCATCATGGCCGGCCAGCGAATCAACCCCCCCGCATTGTTCGACATTTCACCTGACTGGTACATCTTGAGAAACAGCGGAAAACTCAGCCAAGTCAGCAGCAGCATCACAGGCATGAGAAACAGAATCAAGCCCATCAGGTCGACATAGACAGGCAGCTTGCCATTTAATTTGCCGTAAATGATGTCCACCCGTACATGCTCATTCAACTTGAGCACCAAAGGGGCTCCCAACATGACCGTGGTCGCAAACAAATACCATTGAATTTCCAGCCAGCCATTAGAGCTGAGGTCCAAGCCGTAACGGATAAAGGCATTGCCAGCCGAAATCATGGCGGCCGCCATGACGGCAAAAGCCGCAATGCGACCAAAGTACTCACTGATTTTGTCAATCCCGAAAGCGAATTGAAGTAATTTAGGCATGTTGTGCCTCCATGATGAATTCCAAAAGCGAGTGAAAGCGAGGGAATATTTTCAGAAGTGTTTCTATCTCATCGCCCAATGAGGGCATTCGAAGTAACAACATTTTAATTGGCTGCAAGGCAATTCGATTTAAAGAGTCTGACTTTGCGATTTAATTTAACGCAATCGGGTGATGCAATGCTCTGCGATCTAGGGTTTACCCAGTCTCTTTTCAGCGCTTGGTTTTGAAATGCCACCAAGGCAGGACGTTTTTAAGGGATTGCACATCGCCACTGGCCAGCGAAACTGTATAGCCCATCAATTGACTCAATTGTTGCTGCCATGAGGGGTCTTGAAGAAGGGAACGCAATGCTTGAACGGCCGGACTGTCCAGAGCGGACAGATGGCACACCAGCCAATAGGCTTCTTGCACCAGGGGCAGAAAGTCAAGGCCTTGGGCCTGTGCCGCCGAGGCAATGCCTAAGCCCACATCCGCTTGACCCGCGGCGATGCAGGCTGCAACAGCCGAATGCGAAGACTCCTCGTGTGAATAACCTTGAAGGTCAGTGCCCACCCGGTTTTGCTCTTCGAGCCAGTTGTCCAATAGCAGACGTGTTCCGGTGCCTCGCGAGCGGTTGA
The DNA here is from genome assembly GCA_947373105.1 of Comamonadaceae bacterium. Classification (GTDB taxonomy): domain Bacteria; phylum Pseudomonadota; class Gammaproteobacteria; order Burkholderiales; family Burkholderiaceae_C; genus Limnohabitans_A. Next base: position 4,426 of record CANBWK010000056.1, read on the forward strand.
CCAGGCGAACTTCATGGCGAAGCAGATCCATCCAACCTCTGATCCGAAGGGGATTGCCTGGCGCGATCATCAAGCCTTGCGAGCGCAGTGCAAAGCCTATTAATTTGTGATTTCCAGTTTGCAGCAAAGGCTTATAGCTTCGAGCGATCAGCGTGTGGGGTTGCGGATTCAATGGCGCATGAAATCCTGCGACCGTACAACGCCCTTCGTTCAAAGCACGAATGGCATCCACGCTCCCGCAAAAGCGCAAATCCAGATGCAATGCTTGCGCTGCAGCATGTTCACGCAGAAGGACGAGGCCATCATCGTGGCTTGCATAAATGGGCAAGGCATGGCTGTGAGGGTCAAACGCGACTGAGAAGGTTTTTTCGAGTTCCGCTTGCAAGGCGCTGATTTGCGGCGCCAAACGGGCTTGTGCTTGTCGTTCGGCCCACAACAGCTTGTGTGCAAAATCCGTCAGGCGCGCTGAATGGCCTTTTTCCCAAACAACAAGGGGCTGTTCCATGGCTTGCTCCCAGCGCTTGAGTTCGCCCCACACGTGCCGGTAGGACAAGCCCAAAGACTTTGCAGCCGCACCGATGGAGCCAGCCTCACGCACCGCATTCAGCAGGTCCATGAGGGGGTTGCGCAACGGATTGAGTCTGTTGCGCGGCTCGGATTCGGCATGGTGAGGGCGCCAGCTGTAGGCAAGGTCGATGTGTTGCACAAGAGGGAGTGTGCCTCAAATGGCGCGAGTACTTATGCATTTCATTTCATAGCGGACATCCCGCATTCAAGTTGATGCCATTGTCAGTTAGCATGAAACGCATCGATATGACTTCTTTTTCTGACAGCCTTCATACGGCATTTTTCCTGATTCTGGCCTTCGATCCCGCGCTGTGGGCTATTGTTTTGCGATCACTCTCGGTCAGCGCCACCGCTTGTGCCTTTGCCTGTGCCTTGGGCTTTGCACTGGGCGCGTTCTTGGGCGTCAGTCGGTTTCGCGGCAGCGGCCTTGTCATCGGCTTCTTGAATACCCTGCTGGCTTTGCCATCAGTGGTGGTCGGTTTGGTGGTGTATCTGTTGCTGTCACGCAGCGGGCCCTTGGGGTTTCTGGATTGGATGTTCAGTTTCAAAGCGATGGTTTTGGCGCAAACGGTGCTGGTGCTGCCCTTGGTGACCGCCTTGACTCGACAAATCGTGCAAGACGCTGAACACGCTCATGGTGAACAATGGACATCTTTGGGTGCAGGGCCATGCATGCGTGCAGCCCTCTTGGCGTGGGATGAACGTTTGGCGTTGCTGACTGTGGGCGTGACGGCTTTTGGCCGAGCCATTGCCGAAGTCGGTGCGGTGATGATTGTGGGCGGCAACATTGATGGATTCACCCGCGTCATGACCACGGCGATTGCACTGGAAACAAGCAAAGGTGATCTGCCTTTGGCTTTGGGACTGGGCTTGGTGTTATTGACCGTGGTGGGTTTGATGCATGCGCTTTTGGCTACTTTGCGATGGGCTGCTTCGCGCTGGAATGCTGGAGTTACACAACCCCTGAATGTGAGGCCATGGTAATGAAGGCCTGGGTCAGTGTGCAAAATATTTCAGTGCAATGGGGTGCTGTGCAAGGACTCAGCCAGGTAACCTTGACACTGAAGGTGGGGGAGCGAGTGGCATTGATAGGGGCCAATGGCAGCGGCAAAAGTACTTTGTTGCGTGTAGTGCATGGCTTGATCGCCCCAACACAAGGGCAAGTCTGGAGCCTCCCTTCTCTTCGACAAGCCATGTTGTTTCAGCGCCCCCATTTACTGCGCATGAGCGCTTTGAACAACATGGCACTTGGCTTATGGCTAGATCGCCAACAGCGCTTGACGTGGACGCAAGCCCGTCATCAAGCTTGGGCTGCCTTGGCTCGCGTGGGCCTGCAAGATGTGGCCGATCAGATTGGCCGCACCTTATCGGGAGGTCAGTTGCAACGATTGGCTTTGGCCCGAGCTTGGGCGCGCAACCCTCAGTTGCTTGTGCTCGATGAACCGACCGCGAGTCTGGACCCGCATGCCAAACGTGAAGTAGAGGCGTTGATCCACAGCTTCTCACAAAGCAAACCCGATGTGAGCTTGCTATTTTCCAGCCACAACCTTGGGCAGGTCAAACGACTGGCCAGTCGGGTGGTGTATTTGGAACAGGGGCGCGTGCTCGCAGACTTGCCTGTGGCCGAATTTTTTAATCCTGAGCGTTTGCAGGCAGTCAGCCCTCAGGCGCAATTATTTGTTCAAGGAAAACTGCCATGATCGTCCTTCGCGCTTTATTTTTCAGTGCATGCTTTGCAACGAGTGCGGGTATGTCGATTGCACAAACCATTACCATGTCATCCACCACATCGACCGAGCAATCTGGCTTGTTTGCGTACCTGTTGCCTGAGTTCAAAAAAGCCAGTGGCATAGAGATCAAAGTGGTGGCTTTGGGTACCGGCCAGGCGCTGGACATGGCGCGGCGGGGTGACGCCGATGTGGTGTTTGTCCACGACCAGGCGGCTGAAGAAAAGTTTGTCTCTGAAGGTTGGTCACTCAAGCGCTATCCGGTGATGTACAACGACTTCGTAGTGATCGGCCCCAAAGCCGATCTGGCGGGCATCAAAGGCCGCGATATTGTTGCCGCACTGCAGAAAATTGCCAGCGCTAACGCGCCATTTATTTCGCGCGGTGATAAAAGCGGAACCCACACCGCCGAGTTGCGGTATTGGGCGATTTCTGGTTTGACTGAAAAGAAAGGTACTGCCTACCGTGAATGCGGCTGTGGCATGGGGCCCGCTCTCAATATGGCTGCCTCCATGGGGGCTTACGTGCTAGCCGATCGCGGAACATGGTTGAACTTCAAAAACAGGGGGGACTTGGCGGTATTGGTCGAAGGCGACAGTCGTCTGTTCAATCAGTACGGTGTGATGGCGGTCAACCCAGTCAAGCATCCCCATGTCAAACGGGATGAAGCACAAAAGTTTGTCGACTGGGTCATTTCCACTTCAGGTCAGAACGTCATAGCTGGCTACAAGATAGGCGGCGAGCAGTTGTTCTTCCCTAACGCAAGCAAGTGATCAATCCCGAAAGTTGTCAAAGCTGATCGGCAAGTCGGTGATGTCTTTGCGCAGCAAGGCCATCACCGCTTGCAGGTCGTCCCGCTTCGCACCGGTCACACGGACGGCCTCACCCTGAATGGAGGCTTGCACTTTGATTTTGCTGTCTTTGATGATGCGCTGAATTTTCTTGGCGTCTTCTGTGCTGATGCCGTTACGCACCTTGAAGACTTGTTTAACTTTGTCACCCCCTATTTTCTGCACAGGGCCCTTGTCAAGAAAGCGCACATCCACATTGCGCTTGGCCATTTTGCCGTGCAGCACGTCTTCGACTTGGGTGAGTTGAAAGTCAGCATCGCCAAACAAAGTGATTTCTTTGTCTTTGAGTTCGATGCCAGCAGAGGTGCCTTTGAAATCAAAACGCGTGCCGATTTCCTTGGCGGTGGTGTCCACGGCATTTTTCACTTCAACCAGATTAGGTTCGCAAACGGTGTCAAAAGTAGGCATGGTATTGAAATCCAGAGGTTGTCGATGCGACAATTCTCCCATGAACCTGGAGAAAAATGTCCCCCTGCAGCCGTACAACACGTTCGGCATCGTCGCCAAAGCACGGGCTTTGGTGCGCGTTCGGGGGGAAGACGACCTTCTGGCCGTACTGGGCGACCCGCAGCTGGCCACTTTGCCCAGACAAGTGCTGGGGGGTGGCAGCAATATTGTGCTGACCGGGGACGTCAAGGCTTTGGTGCTCAAGGTGGAAGTGCCCGGCGTGCGTCTGGCCACAGAAACCGACAAACATTGGATCGTCGAAGCCGGTGCGGGGGTGGGCTGGCACGATTTGGTGACTTGGACGCTGGTCAACGGCTACCCTGGTTTGGAAAACATGGCCTTGATTCCCGGCTCGGTGGGTGCCTCGCCTGTGCAAAACATTGGTGCCTATGGTGTGGAGTTGCAAGACCGTTTTGACTCGCTCGAGGCCATGGACTTGTTCACCGGTGAGTTGTTCTGCCTGAATGCCGCGCAGTGTGGTTTCAGTTACCGCGACTCGGTGTTCAAGCACTCAGCGGGCTCCGATGGTCTGGGTCTGGCCGGTCGCGCCGTGATTTTGCGTGTTCGGTTTGCGCTACCCAAGCGATGGAAACCCGAGTTGGGGTACCTGGACCTGGAGCGCAAGATCGCAGAGACCGGTATCCGTGCCCCTGATGCGCGGCAGATTTTTGACTGGGTTTGCGCCATTCGCCGCGCCAAACTGCCTGATCCGCAGGTGATTGGCAACGCGGGCAGCTTTTTCAAAAATCCCACTGTCAGCGCAGAGCAATGTGCCGACATCATTGCGCGAGAGCCCAAGGTAGTGCATTACCACCTGGACGATGGCCGCATCAAATTGGCCGCCGGTTGGCTGATCGACGCCTGCGGCTGGAAGGGCAAGTCTGTGGGCCACGCCGGTGTCTATGAAAAACAGGCGCTGGTGCTGGTCAATCGAGGTGGGCGCGAGAACCCTTGCACCGGTGGTGAAGTGATGACCCTGGCCAAGGCGATTCAGACCAGTGTGTACGAACGGTTTGGCATTCGGCTGGAGCCTGAGCCGGTGGTGATTTGAGATGGCTCAATGGTATAGCTGCAAAGCTTCACAACGGAAGCAGCGGGATTGAAAGTAGCCGTTGTCACTGAACACTTGCGCCAGAATTTCGCGCAACAACACTCCATTTTCTGACTTCGTTGGCCATGAAGACGCCAAGTTCCTCAGCACTTGCGGGGACCGCCGTGGCGCCCTGGGCAATGAGCGACTCTTGAACGCTCGATTTGGCCAACATCAACTTGATGGCGTTATCGAGTCTGGAAATGATGGCAGGTGGTGTTCCTGCCGGAGCCAGAACAAAAAGACGCGGTGATGCATCAAATCCAGGAAAAGTATCGGCCAAAGCTGGCCAGTCCGGTGCACTGATGAGCTTGCCGGGGCTGGTGAGTGCAATGGCTCTGAGTTTGCCAGCCTTGGCCTGTACCAAAGCTGGGGGGGCAGACATGATTGCCAGCGGAATTTGGCCGCCGATCAAATCCGGAATGATGGGCGCTGCACCCTTGTAGGGCACATGCACGAAGTCGAAATTGCCTTGCTTTTTGAAAAGCTCCATGGCCAGATGATGGACAGTACCCACGCCTGGGGATGCATAACTGTATTTGCCTGGATTGGCCTTGAGCAGGGCGACAAGTTCATTCGTATTTTTGGCAGGCAAAGAGGGATGAGCGACCACCACCAATGGGGTGACGCCGACCGAGCCCACGGGTGCAAAACTTTTGATGGGATCAAAGGGCACGGATGCATAAATGGACGGTGCAATCAAGAGGCCCGTCTCGCCAAAAAGAAGCGTATAACCATCGGCGGGCGCCTTGGCGACAGCATCTGCAGCCAGTGTTCCGCCTGCGCCTGCCCGATTTTCCACAAATACCTGCTGACCCAATGATTCGGTCAATTGAGTTGCAGTCAGTCGAGCCAGTGCATCGGCGCCCCCGCCTGCGGCATACCCCACAATCAATCGTATCGGTTTGTTGGGAAAGGTCTGCGCGATAGTCGGAATTGAGGTGAGTGCGATCAAAAAGCACACAAAGGCGTAGATTTTTTTCATGAGGTCTTTCCTGGATGTGGAATCGTATCCCTGAACAAGTAAAGTCGGCAAGCTTGCAAACGCATTCACTCAATCGGGGCGATTCGGCCGGGGCCTGCTGGACACTGCCAAAACCATGGGCTCCGAAGATCAGATAACAAAAAACGGCCCGCAGGCCGTTTTCCATTGAAACGACTCAAGCATCACTTCTTGCCGTTGCCCTCGAGTTTGTAGATGTGCGGGCCGTCGCCAGTCGACAGCAGGCCGGTGTGGGCGTAGATGCCCAGTTTGGCGCGGGTGTCGCTGATGTCGAGGTTGCGCATGGTCAGTTGGCCGATGCGGTCTAGCGGACTGAACGGCGCGTCCTCCACCTTTTCCATGCTCAAACGCTCGGGGGCGTAGGTCAGGTTAGGGCTGTCGGTGTTCAGGATGCTGTAGTCGTTGCCACGGCGCAGTTCCAGCGTCACGGTGCCGGTCACGGCGCGTGCCACCCAGCGCTGGGCGGTTTCGCGCAGCATGATGGACTGCGGGTCGAACCAGCGGCCTTGGTACAACAGGCGGCCCAGGCGCAGGCCGTTGATGCGGTACTGCTCGATGGTGTCTTCGTTGTGGATGCCGGTGACCAAACGCTCGTAAGCGATGTGCAGCATGGCCATGCCGGGGGCTTCGTATATGCCTCGGCTCTTGGCTTCGATGATGCGGTTTTCGATCTGGTCGCTCATGCCCAAGCCATGGCGGCCGCCGATTTCGTTGGCTTTCAGGAACAGCTCGACCGGGTCGGCGTATTCCACGCCGTTCAGCGCCACGGGCATGCCTTCTTCAAAGCGCACGCTGATTTCTTCTGCTTTGACCTCAACCTCGGGCTTCCAGAACGCCACACCCATGATGGGGTTGACTATCTTCATGCCGCTTTGCAGGCTTTCCAGGTCTTTGGCTTCGTGGGTTGCGCCCAGCATGTTGCTGTCGGTGGAGTAGGCCTTTTCGGCGCTCATCTTGTAGCCAAAGCCGTTGGCGGTCATGAAGGCTGACATTTCAGCCCGGCCACCCAGCTCGTCGATGAACAGCTGGTCCAGCCAAGGCTTGTAGATCTTCAGGCTCGGGTTGGTCAGCAGGCCGTAGCGGTAAAAACGCTCGATGTCGTTGCCCTTGAAAGTGCTGCCGTCGCCCCAGATGTTGACGTCGTCTTGCTTCATGGCGGCCACCAGCATGGTGCCGGTCACGGCGCGGCCCAGCGGGGTGGTGTTGAAGTAGGTGATACCACCGGTGCTGATGTGGAAGGCACCGCACTGGATGGCGGCAATGCCTTCATGCGCCAGTTGGGTGCGGCAGTCGACCAAGCGGGCTTTTTCTGCGCCGTATTCCATGGCCTTGCGGGGAATCTCGTTGTAATCCGATTCGTCAGGCTGGCCTAAGTTGGCTGTGTAGGCATAGGGCAGGGCGCCCTTTTGTTTCATCCAAAGCAGGGCGGCCGAGGTGTCCAGGCCGCCAGAGAAAGCGATGCCGACTTTTTGCCCTTTGGGCAGGTTTTGCAAAATGGTGCTCATGGGTTCAGATCGCTGGCTTCAACCGAAGTGACAAATATAGTGGTAGGGCGCTGTCACGCGGATCTCGAACTTGGAGTTGCCGGGTACGTTGAATTTTTCGCCCGCGCTGGACTTGACCCATTCGTTGCTGCCGTCGAGCTTGTATTCACAAAAGCCTCCCACGCACTCCATGATTTCGGGGGCGCCGGTATTGAAGGTCAGGCTGGCAGGCAAGATCACGCCAACCGACAACTTGGTGCCGTTGGCGAGGGTCAGGCCGTGGCTGACACATTTGCCGTCAAAGTAAACGTTGGCTTGGGTTGTGACGGAAACGCCGTCGATTTTTTCGGTGGTCATGGGTTTGTTTTCCTGACATGGGAACAAACCCTAGATTTTAGGTTACTCCGGAGCGCCCAAAACGGTGGCCGTGAGATTCACCCCAAAACGGGTGTTTTTAACGTCCGTGGCGGCCATACCCGCCCCGAAAACCCCAGCCAAAATTGATGGAGGTAGAAAACGGGTAGGGGTTGTAGTAATAGGGTGAGCCATAAACCACGGCGGGTTGGGTGTAAATCACTTGAGGCTGAACCGCTCCAGGTGTCTGCCCCATAGGCGGTCCGGCTTGAGCAACAGGTGCGGTGGGCATGCCGGCGGGTGTGATTTGCAATGCAATCGAAGGGCCAGGGTCTTGTGGCAATTGCACGGTGTATTGTTTGCCGCCATATTCGTAGACCACTTGGTAGCCGATCAGGCGGTTTTCATAGGCTGATTGCAATATGCACGTGGTTTGATTGATTGTTTGCGCAGGTGCCGGTTTTTCGATGTTATCGCCCACGACGGCCCCACCGATCATGCCAACCATGGTGGCCAAAGCTTGCCCTTGGCCGCCCCCCATTTGGCTGCCCAGGGCTGCCCCAGCAATAGCACCCACCATCGCACCCGCGCCAGAATTGGGGGGTTGAACGGTAACAGGGGTGTTGGCGCAGGCTTGGCCCGGCACAGCGACTTGTTGGTACAGCGCGATACGAGAAATCACTTGCCCGACCAACGCAGGTCCGCTGGCGGTCGGCGCTGGCGCAGAAGTTGTCGGACTGGCCACAGGTGTTTGCGCTGAACTGATGGCGCTGAAAGTCATGCAAGCGAGGGCGGTGCCAATTTTTTTCATTTCCGTTCTCCGAACTGAAAAATGGTGATGATTCTATTTTAGGTATTTATCTCTCTTTCGGGTCTTTTTTCAAGGTAAAGATTCAGTAATGGGTTCACAACCGTTGCGCAGACCAGTTTTGCGCATTGAAGCTAACCGAAACCGAGTCTGCCTTGACTTCTTCTGGCCATTCCACGACGGGGCGCTTGATCAGGCTGGGGTGGGTCATCATCAAGGCTTTGGCGCTGGCGGCATCTTTGACGGAAGATTGAGTGCCTGCATCGAGCTTGCGCCATGTGGTGCCCTTGCGATTGAGCAGTGTTTCCCATCCGACAATTTGTATCCAATGGTCAATGCAGGCCTCTGGAACGCCTTGTTTTTTGAAATCGTGAAATGCGTATGCAAGGCCTTGATCTGTCAGCCAAGTACGGGCTTTTTTGACCGTATCGCAATTGGGAATACCGTAAACCTTGATGCAGAGAAGGGAAGAGGCTGGTGTTTTCATGAGGGTCAATCATCCTGCAAATCCGTCTCGGCGACAATCGGGGCGTATGAATAATTTACAAGACTGGCTCGCCCATTGCGAGCAATTGCATCCATTGACGATTGACATGGGTTTGGACCGTGTGCGAGAGGTCGCCCAGCGCATGGGCGTGCATTTTGATTGCCCCGTCATTACAGTGGCGGGCACCAATGGCAAAGGTTCTACCTGCGCCATGCTAGAGGCCATTTTGCTTGAAGCGGGGTACCGTACGGGGGTCTATACATCCCCTCATTTGGTTGACTTTGAAGAGCGCTGCCGTATACACGGGCAATCGGCATCTGCCGATCAACTGGCGCTGGCTTTCGCCCAGGTCGAAGCGGCTCGGGGTCAAGTTTCTTTGTCGTATTTCGAGTTCAGCACCCTGGCCATCATGCAGGTGTTGATGCTGTCCAGTCTTGATGTTGTGATTTTGGAGGTCGGTCTTGGGGGGCGACTGGATGCGGTCAACATCATCGATCCCGATTGCGCCATCATCACCAGCATCGATATTGACCACACCAGTTTGCTTGGAACGAACCGTGAGCGCATTGGCTTTGAAAAGGCCGGCATCATGCGATCAGGAAAGCCCGTGGTGGTGAGTGACCCCGTGCCACCGGACAGCGTGATTGCCCACGCTGCCAGTTTGGGTGCTGAATTGTGGCGCTTTGGACAAGACTTTAATTTCTCAGGTGACAAGCTTCAATGGGCATGGGCAGGGCGTGGTCGCCGTTACAGCGGCTTGGCCTATCCGGCCTTGCGAGGGGCCAATCAATTGGTCAATGCCTCGGGCGTCTTGGCTGCGCTGGAGGTCTTGCGGCCCCGTATTCCCGTGACCGCCCAAGCTGTGCGCAACGGTTTGGCCATGGTCGAATTGCCTGGACGGTTTCAGATCGTGCCGGGTGAGCCTGTGGTGGTCTTGGATGTGGCGCACAACCCCCATTCTGTTGCGGCGCTGGCCGCCAATCTGGATGCCATGGGCTTTTATCCCACCACCCATGCGGTGTTTGGGGCCATGGCAGACAAGGATTTGACGGTCATGCTGGCGCGTGTCGCACCGGTAGTGGACCGTTGGTATTTCACCGATTTACCGATTCCCAGAGCCTCAAGCGCTGAGCAACTTCAGAAACTATGGCTTGCAGGCAACCGCCGCACCGATGTGACGTCTTCGACCCACGCGAGCCCTGATGCCGCTCTGCAAGCGGCCATCGCATCGGCCAACCCCGCTGATAGAATCGTGGTCTTCGGATCGTTTTACACGGTGGGCGGGGTTTTGAAGGTCGGGATTCCCCGGCTGCATGCCAAACACCTGAGCACGTGAGTACCCGCTTCATGGCTTTTTTTAAATTCCGACTTCCAGGTCAAACCTCGACAGCATCAGCCTCTGAAGCTGTGAATGCCTCACCAGCTGAAAGCCTGGAGGTCTTGCGCAAGCGTGCCCGTCATCGTTTGATGGGCTCGGTGGTGTTGGTCTTGGTGGCCGTCATTGGCTTTCCTTTGCTATTTGATACGCAGCCCCGGCCCGTCTCCCTCAACACGCCGATTGTTATTCCTGAGCGTGCCTCATCGCAAGCAGCCTCTGCAAGTGGTGCGGTGGCACCGGTTTCAGGTACTGTCAAACCCACTTCAGCTGTCGATGTGCCCTCTGGCCCTCTGCCTTCAGGGTCTGTGCTTGACGCAAATGAAGAAGTGGTGCCTTCTATAAATCGGACTGCTGAAAAAAATCAAAACCCTGTTGAATCGCCACCCGTGCAGCCTAATGCCGGGGGCTTTAAAGTGGACTTTGGAAAAACGGGCGCGACTACGCCTGCGGTGAATGAGTCTAAAACAGACTCACTTGGGACTTCGAGCCCTTCTGACAAGGGCCGAGAAGAAGCTGCCAAGGCACGGGCTTTGCTCGATGGCAAAGAGGTCAGCAAAAACAGTGAAGAGCGTTGGATCATTCAGGTCGGGGCCTTTACCGATCCGGCCAAAGTGCGGGAAACACGTCAAAAATTGGAAGCTTCAGGACTCAAAACCTATACCCAAGTGATTGAAGCCAAGGACGGTAAGCGAACGCGTGTGCGGGTCGGCCCATTTGCCAGCAAAGAAGAAGTTGACAAGGTCAATTCTAAAATTCAAAAGCTCCAGTTGGAAACTTCGATTTTGAAGCTCTGATGCCATGGCCGCTGTCACCTCAACCGATTGGATTTTGCTGGTTATTTTGCTGGCATCCTTGCTGATGGGCGCTTGGCGAGGGCTGGTCTACGAAGTCATGTCAGTGATAGGTTGGCTGGCTTCTTTTGTACTTGCGCAATGGTTTGCCGCCGATGTTGCACAGCAATTGCCCATGCAAAGTGCTGGTGAGTCCTTGCGGTATGCCGCAGGCTTTGTGATTGTTTTTGTGGCCAGTGTGTTTGCCGCCGGGTTGATTTCTGCAATGCTGCGCAAATTGATTTCCGTCATTGGCTTGCGTCCAGTTGACCGCGTGTTGGGCGCCGGCTTTGGTTTGTTTCGTGGTGTGATCTTGTTGCTTGCTTTGACGGTGGTTCTGCACCTGATGTCCATGACGCAAAGCGAATGGTGGCTAGACTCCCAGGGTGGGCCTGTCTTGACAGCGCTCTTGAAGGGACTGAAGCCCGTGTTGCCCGTTCATTTTGGGGCGTATTTGCCCGATTGATTTTCCTTTGACTGGATGAATGTATGTGTGGAATTGTGGGTGTCGTCAGTAGCGCGCCGGTCAATCAACTGGTGTATGACGCTTTGCTCTTGTTGCAGCATCGCGGTCAGGATGCGGCGGGCATCGTCACGCAACTGGAGCGCAAGTTTTACATGCACAAAGCCAAAGGCATGGTGCGTGATGTTTTTCGTACGCGCGATATGCGCGCCTTGCCAGGCAATTGTGGCCTGGGTCAAGTGCGTTACCCCACAGCGGGCAACGCCTTCAGTGAAGAAGAAGCACAGCCTTTTTATGTGAACGCCCCATTTGGTTTGGTGCTGGTGCACAACGGCAACTTAACAAATGCCCATGCGTTGAAGGCGGAGTTGTTCTCGACCGACCACCGTCACATCAACACCGAAAGCGATTCAGAAGTTTTGCTCAACGTGCTGGCCCATGAGTTAGAAAAAACCACCCGCGGTTTGCCACTGGCGCCGATCGATGTGTTTTCTGCTGTTCAAGGTGTGCACCGCCGTGTGCGAGGATCCTACGCAGTGATTGCCATGGTGGCCGGGCACGGGTTGCTGGCCTTTAGGGATCCCTTCGGCATTCGCCCCATGTGCATGGGCCAAAGCAAAGACGGTACCTGGATGTTGGCCAGTGAGTCCGTGGCATTGGAAGGCACTGCGCACCAGTATGTGCGCGATGTTCAGCCTGGCGAAGCCATCTACATCGACTTGCAAGGTCAGTTGCATGCCCAGCAATGTGCCGCTACTTCCCAATTGAGCCCTTGTATTTTTGAGTTCGTGTATTTAGCCCGCCCTGACTCGACGATGGATGGCATCTCGGTGTACCAGGCGCGTTTGAATTTAGGCGAAACCTTGGCCAAAAGGGTGATTTCGACAGTGCCGCCCAACGAGATCGATGTCGTGATTCCGATCCCCGAGTCCAGCAGGCCCAGTGCTGCGCAACTGGCACAGTTGCTGGGTTTGCCGTACCGCGAAGGGTTTGTCAAAAACCGTTACGTGGGCCGCACCTTCATCATGCCGGGACATGCGGTTCGCAAAAAATCAGTGCGCCAAAAGCTCAACGTGATCGCCAGTGAATTCAAGGGCCGCAATGTGCTGTTGGTCGACGACTCGATCGTGCGCGGCACGACCAGTCGTGAGATCGTTCAGATGGCCCGTGATGCCGGTGCACGCAAGGTCTACATGGCCAGCGCTGCGCCACCGGTGCGCTTCCCCAATGTGTATGGCATCGACATGCCCACCCCAGAAGAGTTGGTGGCGCACAACCGAACCACTGAGCAAGTACGGGAGTTGATAGGCTGTGATGCACTTATTTACCAAGATGTGGACGCGATGAAGCAAGCCGTTCTGAGTGCTCTTGCGCCGAACGCGCCACGACTAGAGGGTTTTGACGCGTCGTGTTTTGATGGCGTTTATGTGACGGGGGATATCTTGCCGCAGGATATTGAGCGCCTGAATGCCAAACGTGTAGGCCAAGAAGAGGGCGCTGAAGACAACTCGCGCTTGGCTTTGCCCAATGTTTCCGAGTGACCCGCGGAGTGACTGTATGAGCCAACATCCATTGCCTGACAATTTACACAGAGATACTTTGGCCGTGCGTGCTGCTGTCGACCGCAGCCAGTATGGCGAGAACTCAGAGGCACTGTACCTGACCAGCGGTTATGTCCAGCCCTCTGCCGAGGCCTCTGCGCGTCGGTTTGCCGGGGAAGAAGAGGGCTTTACCTACGGTCGCTCGGGCAACCCCACGGTCAGCAGTTTTGAAATGCGCCTGGCCGCCATGGAAGGCAGCGAGGCTGCTTTGGCCACCTCATCAGGCATGTCGGCCGTGATGCTGATGCTGTTCAGCTTGCTCAAGTCAGGCGACCATGTCGTGTATTCACAGTCCATGTTTGGCTCTACCCTCAAATTGATTGGTTCTGAGTTTGCGCGTTTTGGTGTGGAATCCACCGTGGTCTCGCAAACCGATTTGGCAGCCTGGAAAGAGGCTATTCGCCCGAACACCAAGTTGCTGTTTGCCGAAACACCGACCAACCCTTTGACCGAGGTGTGTGATATTCAGGCGCTGGCCGACATGGCGCACAATGCGGGCGCTTGGTTGGCTGTTGACAATTGTTTTGCCACGCCTGTGTTGCAGCGGCCCATGGAAATGGGGGCTGACATCGTCACCCACTCCGGCACCAAGTACCTGGATGGCCAAGGTCGTGTGATGGCCGGTGCGCTTTGCGCCAGTGAGGCCTTGATCACTGGCAAATGCCTTCCCGTCATGAAAAACGGCGGTATGGTGTTGTCTCCCTTCAACGCCTGGGTGGTGCTCAAAGGTTTGGAAACCCTGGAGATCCGCATGCGCGCCCAAAGCGCCCGTGCCCACGAGATGGCCATGTGGCTCGAGCAGCACCCGATGGTCTCACGCGTTTATTACCCTGGCTTGACCAGTCATCCGCAGCATGCGCTTTCGATGAAGCAAATGTCCAACCTTGGCGGTGCGGTGTTGTCTTTTGATGTCAAAGCCACCAATCCGCAGACGGCCCGCACCCGGGCCTTTCATGTACTTGACAGTCTGCGCGTACTGTCTTTGTGTACCAACTTGGGCGACACCAAAAGCCTGTTGACGCATCCGGCCAGCACCTCACACGGCAAATTGTCTGAAGACCAGCGCCAAGCTTCTGGCATTGGGCAGGGCCTGATCCGCTTGGCCGTGGGCCTGGAGCATGTGGGCGACATGCAAAGCGACTTGCTGCGCGGCCTGGACACACTTTGAATTTATTGCTGAATGACTAAAACCCGTACCCGCTTTGCTCCGTCTCCGACAGGCTTTATCCACTTGGGCAATATCCGCTCGGCCTTGTACCCTTGGGCCTTTGCTCGGTCTTCCGGTGGTGACTTTATTTTGCGGATTGAAGACACTGATCTGGAACGATCGACTCAAGCCTCGGTGGATGTGATCATTGAGGGCATGGCCTGGTTGGGCCTGGACCACGACGAAGGCCCGTTCTACCAAATGCAGCGCATGGACCGTTACAAAGCGGTGTTGCAAGACTTGATTGCGGCAGGTCAGGTCTACCCTTGCTACATGAGCATGACTGAGCTGGACGCTTTGCGCGAGCAGCAAATGGCTAACAAAGAAAAGCCACGTTACGACGGCACGTGGCGGCCAGAGTCTGGCAAGACTTTGCCCCCCATCCCTGAGGGCGTGGCACCCGTGTTGCGATTTAAAAATCCGCAAGGCGGTGTGGTGGCGTGGGAGGACAAAGTCAAAGGCCGGATTGAAATCAGCAATGACGAGTTGGACGATCTGGTGATTGCCCGACCCGCGCACAACGGCGAAACTGTGGGGACCCCCACCTACAACTTTTGCGTGGTGGTGGACGACATTGACATGGCCATCACGCATGTCATTCGGGGCGATGACCATGTGAACAACACGCCGCGCCAAATCAACATTTTCAAAGCCTTGGGCAAAGAGCCGCCGGTCTACGCCCATTTGCCCACCGTGCTCAATGAGCAGGGTGAAAAAATGAGCAAGCGCAGCGGCGCCAAAGCCGTCACGCAATACCGGGACGAAGGCTACTTACCCGACGCCATGGTGAACTACCTCGCCCGCTTGGGTTGGAGCCATGGCGACGACGAAATTTTCAGTCGCACCCAATTTGTGTCATGGTTTAACTTGGACCATCTAGGGCGCAGTGCAGCGCAATTTGACGAAGCCAAATTGCGCTGGGTGAATGCCCAGCACATGAAAACCATGAACGATGCGTCTTTGGCCGATCTTGTCAGTGCGCAGTTGCTAAAGAGGGGTATCACACCCGATGAGCGCTTAACCCCCCTGTGTGGCCTGCTCAAAGACCGATGTGACACCACGGTGATGTTGGCCGACTGGGTTGCTAAGTTTTACACCGATGTCACGCCCAACGCTGATGAATTGGCGCAGCACGTAACAGATGCTGTGCGACCTGCATTGAACTTTTTGGCTGAGAAATTGTCGTCTTGTGCCTGGGACAAAGCGTCTATTGCTGCTGTGCTTAAAGAGGTACTCATTGCGCAAGGCTTGAAGATGCCGCAGCTCGCCATGCCGGTGCGTGTGTTGGTCATGGGCACGGCGCAAACGCCCTCGCTCGATGCTGTATTGGCCCTGAGTGACAGAGAAAAAATTTCGACGCTATTGCGAAACGCTTAAATTCCTGTCTATAATCTAAGACTCGACACCAACGAGGGATAACGCATTTACTGACAGGTTTATGCGCCAAAACCAAAGGGGGTATAGCTCAGCTGGGAGAGCGCTTGCATGGCATGCAAGAGGTCAGCGGTTCGATCCCGCTTACCTCCACCAAAGTGTTGAGAACAAAGATTCGCAAGAATCAGTCCAGGTTATGACCCTATCGTCTAGAGGCCTAGGACATCACCCTTTCACGGTGAGTACCGGGGTTCGAATCCCCGTAGGGTCGCCAAGTTTGTAGCACTTGGCTTCAACACAAGTTGAAGCAAAGCTATCTACCAGGAGTGGTAGTTCAGTTGGTTAGAATACCGGCCTGTCACGCCGGGGGTCGCGGGTTCGAGTCCCGTCCACTCCGCCAGTAAG
>CANBWK010000057.1 GCA_947373105.1 Comamonadaceae bacterium
ACCACGCCCAGAGGCTGGCGCAGGGTCCAGTTGTCAATGCCCGTCGAGACCTGGTCGGTGAAGTCGCCCTTGAGCAGCTGCGGAATGCCGGTGGCGAATTCCACGATGTCGATGCCGCGTGAGACTTCGCCCTGCGCGTCAGTGAACACTTTGCCGTGCTCTGCGGTGATGATGTGGGCCAGCTCGTCTTTGTGGGTGTTCAGCAATTCGAGGAACTTGAACATCACGCGGGCGCGTCGCAGGGGCGGCGTGTCGGCCCAAGCAGGAAACGCTGCTTGGGCAGCGGCCACGGCTTTGGCCACTTCAGCACCGTTGGCCAGTGCCACGCTGCCTGTGACGGCGCCTGTGGCGGGGTTGGTCACGGGTTGGCTGCGGCCCGAAGTGCCAGCGGCCGCTTGGCCTGCGATGTAGTGGCCGATGTTCGTAATGCTCATGGTTGTCTCCGTCTGGCTTAAGCCGAATGGGTAGAAAGGGTCGTGCTCTTGCGCAATAAATGTCTTGTCGTGGATGCAGTGTAGGCATCACAGCATCCCACCACAAGTCCGTAAACCCGAATTGATTGTTCAAAATAATGAACAATAGGGCAATGAAAGATAAAAAAATCAATACCCTCTGGACGCATCTGCATTGGTTAAGTGTGCTTGCCCAGCAGGGCAGTTACACGGCAGCAGCGGCCAGGTTAGGTGTCAGCAAGGCGGCCATGAGCCAACGCATTGCGGAGTTGGAACGCGCGGCCAAAGTCACGCTCGTTCAACGAACCACCCGAAGTTTGCGCCTGACAGAAGCGGGTCAACGTTTGGTGGACGATACCCGTGCTTCGTTTGAGCAAATTGAACAAAGCTTTTCTCAGGTGCGGGACCTTGCCGAGCAGCCCAGCGGGCTGTTGCGCGTGACGACCCCTGTGGCATTGGCGAGGCAGCAACTGGTGCCTCTGTTTGTCGACTTTCTCAAGAACCACCCAGACGTCCGAATTGAACTGGACATGTCTGACCGCCTGAGCGCATTGGCCACGGAGGGCTTTGATCTGGCAATAAGACACACCGCAAGTCCACCCGACACCCATGTGGCGTGGGCTTTATGCCAAACAGAGTCGGTGCTGGTTGCTACGCGGGCTTATTTACGGCGCAAAGGCATGCCGCAATCCCCTTGGGATCTTCAAACACACAACTGCTTGCATTACCCCCGCACACAGGACACCCCCGCATGGACGTTTGAGCCGCGCGATGAGACAAAAAGCGCAGAACGCATGACCGTTCCTGTCACAGGTAACTTCGCTGCGAACAACAGTGAGGCTTTGCGAGAAGCGGCGCTATCAGGTGCCGGCATAGCCTTGATGCCTGATTTCAGCGCGCAGGCGGCGCTGCGCAAAGGCCTACTTGTGACCGTGTTGCCGAAGTGGAAACACCTCGGGGGCTTCGCAGACACCCTTTATGCGATTCGTCCTTACACCGCCCATGTACCCAGGGCTGTCGCGGCCTTGGTGGACTGTTTGCGCAAGGGTTTGGCAAAGGGCTTTAGTGCGTAAATACCTTGAATCCCCTAAAAAATTTGGGTGTTAAGGCTTCTGAAGTTGGCAAACTTTGCAAGTTCATTTCTAATCGCATCATCGTTGGGGAGTAGCTCAACTTCTTCGTGTTCAGTTCAAACCAGTTGGTTACACAAAGAAGTCAACACATCGTCATTACGGAGTTTTAACTCCCGGTGTGTTGGGCAAATAACTGATTTATTACAAGCAAAGCAAGACCTTCGATCACACGCGCCACGGTACGTCTATTGACATGCGGTGGCTAGTTTTGATCGTTATTGAGGTCTTCCATGGAATTATTTTCCTTGCCATGGTGGTCTGCTTTGCTGACCATCGTTCTGATTGATTTAGTTTTAGCTGGCGATAACGCCATTGTCATTGCGCTTGCAGCGCGTGGCCTTCCCCCAGAGCATCAAAACAAAGCCATCCTATGGGGCACTGTGGGCGCCATTGTGGTGCGCTCACTGATGACGGTTGGCGTTGTTTGGTTACTCAAAATCCCAGGCCTCATGTTGCTGGGCGGCTTGGGGCTGTTATGGATCGCTTACAAGCTGATTGCGGACACTTCGCAAGACGAGCACAAAGCTGCCAACTCCACCACCTTTTTGGGTGCGATGAAGACCATCATCGTTGCGGATGCCTTGATGGGTATTGACAACGTTTTGGGCGTGGCGGGTGCCGCTAACGGTTCTTTTGACTTGGTGGTCCTGGGATTGCTGATCAGTATTCCCATCGTGGTCATGGGCAGCAAATTGGTGCTTCGTTTGGTTGAAAGATGGCCACTGATTATTCACGTGGGTGCAGCAGTTCTTGCGTTCACAGCCGCCCAGATGATTGTCAACGAAAAACTTTTGGAGTCCATTTTCAGCTCAGGCGGGTCCATAGATCTCATGGCCCGCATCGCAACCTATGCGATCGCCATTTCGGGTGTTTTGGGATTGGGCTGGTGGGCTTCCAAGCAGGCTCCTCAAAACGACTCCGAAACCCAATCGGTCTAGCATTTTTCAACCCCAGGAGAAAAAAATGGAAACATTCATTGTTTACATCGATGACAAGCAATATGCACTCCAACAACTTGTCCCCATGTTGCCCGAGAAAGAGACGCTGAGCTCTCCGGCAAACTGGGTTTTGATTGGATGCCCGCCGCGATTGAATCGGCACACAGGGCGTTGGTTGACGCAGGCTGCACAAAAGAAATGGCGCCATGAATGGACGCGTGAGACAACGGCCGAAATAATCGACTTGTTAGAAAAATCCGGCAACAGCGTTTCCACCCAAATCGCCCAAGGCTCATTGGTGATGCTGACCCAACAAATCAAGCGAAAGGTGGGTGCAGCCAGGGTGATAGATGCCCGACGCCCCAAGTTGGCCGTGAACATGGACCCGGTGACACACGAGCAACCTCAAGAAAAATCTTCATGGGTTGTGCCTGGTGGCGTGATGGCCATTGGCGCTGCCATTGTGCTCGCCAGCGAATAAAGCGATTCAGTGTTGGCTTAGCGGATCTTGAAGTTGCTTTTTGTGACTCGTCTGGTTATGACGGCTGTTAGTATGGAGTGCAGTTCCTTATGACGCATTCAATTCCCAGCAAAACCATGCAATTTAGCCAACTGATCAAAGCCCGCAAAAGTATTCGCGGCTATCTTCAAAAACCCGTCCCTCGCGATGTCATTGACGCCATCATCGAGGTTGCCAAGTGGGCGCCGTCCTCCATGAATACCCAGCCCTGGCATGTGCATGTGGTGACCGGTGCGCCGCTGGACCGGATTCGCAAAGGCAACACAGACAATATGGTGGCGGGTGTTCCGCCCAAGCGGGACTTCCCGATGAAAGAGTCTTATGAAGGCTTGCATCGCCGTCGTCAAATTGACGTGGCGGTTCAACTCTTTGACGCCATGGGCATTGCCCGAGATGACAAAGCACGGCGCACCGATTGGGTCATGCGCGGATTCCGTCAATTTGACGCACCCGTCTCGTTGGTGCTGACCTATGACAAGTACCTGGAGCCCGCCGCCATCAGCCAGTTTGACTTGGGTGCTTTGTCACACGCCATTGTGTTGGCAGCTTGGGAGCGCGGCCTGGGCTGTGTCATCAATGGACAGGGCATCATGCAGTCGCATGTGGTGCGCGAGCATGCTGGCATTCCCGATGACCAGAACATCATGATCTGCATTGCCATGGGCTACCCCGATGATTCATTTATCGCCAACACCGTCAAATCGGTGCGTGAAGACAACAGCAGTTTTGTGCGTTACGTCGGCTTTGATGAAACGGAAAAGTCAGCATGAAGACGCTGAAAATTCACTTTCTCCGTTTGGGATTGATTTGCAGCGTGTTCGCTTTCCATAGCCTCACAGCCTCTGCACAAACCTACCCCAGCAAGCCTTTGAAGTTGGTGGTGCCTTATGCTGCTGGCGGTTCGACCGACCAATTGGCCCGCGCCATCGCCGAGCCCTTGGGGCGCGCACTGGGCCAATCAGTGGTGGTAGAAAACAAACCCGGCGGCAATACCATCATTGGCGCAGACGCCGTGGCCAAAGCGGCACCAGATGGTTACACCTTGTTCATGGGCAGCTCGGCCAGTTTGGCGGTCAACCCCTTGCTTTACAGCAAGCTGCCCTATGACCCCAGCACGGACTTTGCAGGCGTCAGCATGTTGGCCGCTTCACCTTTGGTGATGGTGGTGCCTGCCAGCTTGCCGGTGACCAATGTGAAAGAGTTTGTCGAGCTGGCCAAGCGTCGCCCCGATTCGCTGAACTACGCCTCGGTGGGCAATGGCAACCCCTTGCATCTCGCGGGTGAATTGTTCAAAGTGGCCACGGGCGTCGAAATGACGCATGTTCCCTACAACGGCAGCACGCCCGCGCTCACCGCTTTATTGGGCAACCAGGTTCAGGTCATGTTCGATGTCGTCTTGACGTCCAACCCGCACATCCAGTCCGGCAAGTTGCGGGCGCTGGCTTTGACGGGCACCAATAGACTGGCGCTGTTGCCCAATGTGCCCACGATTGCCGCATCAGGTTACCCCGGCTACGAAGCAGGGATTTGGTTTGCCATGGTGGTGCCTAAGGCCACGCCCGCGGCCATCGTTGCGCGTTTGAACGCAGAAGTGACCAAGATCTTGTCACAGCCGGACATGAAAGCGCGCTTTGATGGCCTGGCGTTGGAACTCATACCGGGTCCCGCTGACGAAGTGGCCAAATTCAGCCAACGCGAGCAAGCCCGCTGGGCGCGCTTGATTCGCGACAAGGGGATTCGTCTGGAGCCTTAACTGGCCAGCGATTTCATCTCGGCATACAAGTCGGCTTTGCCTTCAAAGCCAATGCCTGGCAACTCGGGCAGGTGCACAAAGCCGTTTTCGACTTGGACCCCATCCGGAAAGCCGCCGTAAGGCTGGAACAAGTCCGGGTAACTTTCGTTGCCGCCCAGCCCCAAGCCCGCGGCAATGGCCAATGACATTTGGTGTCCGCCATGCGGGATGCATCGGCCGGGGGACCAGCCGTTTTCTCGCAGCATGTCGAGCGTGCGCAGATACTCCACCAGGCCATAGCTCAAAGCGCAGTCGAACTGCAGCCAGTCGCGGTCGGGGCGCATCCCGCCGTAGCGGATCAGGTTGCGGGCGTCCTGCATGGAGAACAGATTTTCGCCGGTGGCCATGGGCGGCGCATAGTGCGGTGCCAGCGCGGCTTGCAGCGCGTAGTCCAACGGGTCGCCGGCTTCTTCGTACCAAAACAAGTTGTAGCCCGACAAGGCTTTGGCGTAGGCAATGGCGGTGGGCAAATCAAAACGTCCATTCGCATCTACTGCCAGGCGTTGGCCGGGGGCCAGCATTTTCAGCACCGCTTCGATGCGCTGGCAATCTTCGCTCAGGCTGGCGCCGCCAATCTTCATTTTGACCACCGAATAACCGCGGTCCAAATAACTTTGCATTTCACCGGTCAGGCCTTCCAGGCCTTTGCCCGGCCAGTAGTAGCCGCCGGCCGCGTAGACAAACACCTTGCGGTTGGCTTGGCCGTTGCCGTAACGCTCGGCCAGCAATTGGTAAAGGGGCTTGCCCGCGATCTTGGCCACAGCATCCCAAATCGCCATGTCCATGGTGCCCACCGCCACCGAACGCTCGCCGTGGCCACCGGGCTTTTCGTTGGTCATCATCGTGGCCCAGATCTTGTGCGGGTCCAGGTTGTCTCCGGCCTCGTCCAGCAGGCTGTCGGCGGGCGCTTCCAAGATGCGCGGAATGAAGCGCTCACGCATCAAGTGGCCTTGGCCATAGCGGCCATTGGAGTTGAAGCCGTAGCCGATGACGGGCCTGCCGTCACGGATCACATCGGTCACCACCGCCACCAGGCTGAGGTTCATTTTAGAAAAGTCGATGTAGGCGTTGCGAATATTGCTCTGGATGGAGCGGGTTGATTCGCGTATTTCAGTGATTCTCAAAACACGGTTCCTTATTTTTTACCCAAGCCCAATCGCTTGGCGCCTTCGATGTACAGCGCGATGCGCTCTTTCATGAAGGCATCCATTTGATCGGTGCCGATGTTGACCAACTCGAAGCCGCTCTTAGCTGCCAGCTCTTTCATTTCAGGGTCGTTGTTCAGTGCGGCCCACATGTCAGATATTTTTTTGCGGGCTTCGGGTGAAGTTGATTTGGGCGCGCCGATGCCACGGTAGGCGCCATCGATCCAGTCCACGCCCAGTTCACGGAAAGTGGGCACATTGGGCATGAGGGGGTGACGTTTTTCCATGGCCACCGCCAAGGCTCGGACCTTGCCTTTGTTGGCAATGGCGAAAGGCGTGTAGGTCACAGCGCCATCGATTTGCGCTCCCACCACCGCCATCGACATGTCACCCGTGCCTTTGTAAGGGACATAGGTGCTCTTGATGCCGAATGCCGCATTGAGTCGCTCATGCGCGGCATGGTTGGCCGAGTTCAGCCCCGAGCCGCCCAGGTTCATTTTGCCGGGGGACGATTTGGCCGCGGCAATGAATTCAGCAAAGCTTTTGATCGGGCTGTTCTCGGGGACCACCAACACGTCCGGCGTGTAGTGGAACCAGTAGACCGGCGTGATGTCGGCGGTTTTGTACTGGACTTCACCTTCGATGGGCTGGAACACAATGTGCGGCAGGTTGATGCCCACCACGTTCAGGCCGTCACCGGGCAGGTTGTTCATCTGACCCCACATCAGGCCGCCGCCCGCGCCCGCCTTGTATTGGATGATGGTGTCTATGGCGGCACATTTTTTCTTGAGCACCACCTGTTGGTGGCGCGCAGACAAATCGGATTCACCCCCTGGCGGAAAGGCTTGCCAATACAACAGGTTTTTTTCGGGGCAACCACCAGGGATGCCTTGGGCCATGGCCAAAGGGGCCAGTGTCAGGCACAAGAGGCCCAGCCAGCGGGTCAGGGTTATGTTCATGCGTATCTCCTTCAGTGTGTGTTTTACAGGTTGCGTAACCGTTGGCACACGGCCTGCGTCACTTGGGTGGTGCGGGCTTGCCCGCCCAGGTCGCGCGTGTGAAGTTGCGGATCGGCCGTCACCGCCTCAATGGCCAGCATCAACTGTTTGGCGGGACCTGGTAAACCAATGTGTTCGAGCAGCATGACGCAGCTCCAGAACGTGCCAATCGGGTTGGCCAGCCCTTGGCCCATGATGTCAAACGCTGAGCCGTGGATGGGCTCGAACATCGAGGGGTAACGGCGCTCGGGGTCGATGTTGCCGGTGGGCGCAATGCCCAGACTGCCCGCCAAGGCCGCCGCCAGATCGCTCAGGATGTCGGCATGCAAATTGGTGGCCACCACCGTGTCCAGCGAGGCAGGACGGTTGACCATCCGTGCGGTGCAGGCATCGACGAGCTCTTTGTCCCAATGCACATCAGGAAACTCGGTGCTAATTTCTTTGGCAATTTCGTCCCACATCACCATGGCATGGCGCTGGGCATTGGACTTGGTCACCACCGTCAACAGTTTGCGCGGCCGCGACTGCGCCAACTTGAAGGCATAGCGCATGATGCGCTGCACGCCCACGCGGGTCATCATGGAGACATCGGTTGCCACTTCGATCGGGTGCCCTTGGTGGGCGCGACCACCCACACCGGCGTATTCTCCTTCGGAGTTTTCGCGCACGATCACCCAGTCCAGTTCTGCGGGCGTGCAGCGCTTAAGCGGGGCATCGATACCGGGCAAGATGCGTGTTGGCCGCACATTGGCGTATTGGTCAAAGCCCTGGCAGATCTTAAGGCGCAGTCCCCACAGCGTGATGTGATCGGGAATGTCCGGATCTCCGGCTGAGCCGAACAAAATAGCGTCCATCGGGCGCAAGGCGTCTAGGCCGTCTGCTGGCATCATCACGCCATGGCGGCGGTAATAGTCACCTCCCCAATCGAAGGGGTGAAAGTCAAAGCGAAATTCAGTGGACTGCGCGGCTAAAGCCGCCAGAACGGTTTGTCCTGCAGGAATGACTTCCTGGCCAACCCCGTCTCCGGGGATGCAAGCGATGTTGTAGGTTTTCATAAACGATTAAACAAGGTATCGGGACACTGTAGCGAATTCAATAAGTCATCGCTTGCGCCTGTGTGACTTATCGTCATGCACTCGCAAGTATCGGAAAAAGCTTTTGCAGTCCGTCAGACATCACCTCGACCGCCAGCGCGGCCAGTATCAGTCCCATTAATCTTGTCATCACGTTGATACCGGTTTTGCCCAGCACGCGGGCAATCGGTGTGGCCAGTGCAAAACACAATGCCGTGGCCAGCGCGATAACCACGCCATAGCCCACCAAGGTGCCTAATTGAGAGAAGTTTTTGGCTTTTTCGGCATAGATCACCACAGTCGACATGGTGGCCGGTCCTGTCAACAGCGGGATGGTCAAGGGGACGACAGCGATGCTGGCACCCATGGCGGCTTTGGTTTCAGCGTCCTGCACTTCTTCGGCATTGGCGCGTGCTTCGGCAGGCTGGGCGTTGAGCATCGACATCGCGGCGGTGAGCAGCAGCAAACCGCCGCCCACTTGAAAACTGGCCAGCGAGATGCCGAAGAATTCCAGAATTTGCAGACCCAACAAAGCGCTCGCGGCGATCACAATGAAGGCGGTCAACGACGACACGAAAATAGTGCGCTGGCGCTGCGCACGGCTAAAGCCTTGGGTGTAGTGAATGAAAAAAGGCACGCAGGCCAGCGGGTTGACAATGGCCAGTAAGGTAATGAGCGGTTTGAAGTCCATGCTGTGCATTGTGCCGTGAGTTGAACGGATTGACGCCCCTCAGACCGGCTGTTAAATTGACCGCGAGTTCTTGCAAAGGTTTTCCACGTGTTTTCATCAGTACGCCCCCTTTTTCAAACGCTTCATCGAACAACTTTGAAGGTCTCCGATTGGCTTACCCAGGGTTTTCGTATTGGCTTGGTTTTGGCCGTCTTGGCCTATGGCGTGGGCATGGTTTGGTTCATTTACTTTGCAGATCGGGTCGCCATCGCAGACCAGACGGTGTTGGTGCTGGACCTCAAAGGCGCCTTGGTGGAAGAGTCGCCGGGCGGGTTGCGCGACAAGGTTCTGGGCGAGTTGCAGGGCGAGTCGACTGACTCGGTGCGTTTGCGTGACCTGCAGATGGCCCTCGCCTTGGCGGAGAAAGACAAACGCATTGACAGGGTCCTGTTAAAGCTCGATGACTTCAAGGGTGCGGGCTTGGCGTCCCTGCGTGAAGCGGCCTGGGCCATTGAAAAGTTCAAGGCTTCCGGCAAACCTGTCGTGGCCTGGTCTGCGGGCTATGACCAACGCCAATACTACCTGGCAGCGCATGCCAGTCAGGTGGCTGTGCATCCCATGGGGACGGTTTTGATTGAGGGTTTTGGACGCCAACGCAACTACTACAAAGAGGCGCTGGACAAGCTGGGCATCGAGGCGAACCTGATCCGTGTGGGTCAATACAAATCCGCGGGCGAACCCTTCATCCTCAGCCAACCTTCCGCGCAAGCATTGAAGGCTGAGGCGCATGTCTATGACGCACTTTGGACCTTGTACACAGAGGGCATTGAGCAAGCCCGCAAGCTGCCGCCCGGCAGTGTGGCGCAACTCATCGACAGCTTGCCCGGTGCTTTGCAAGCTGTGAAGGGGGATGCGGGGCAGTTGGTCAAGGACTGGAAGTGGGTAGACCAGTTGCAAACTTTCGAATCTTTGCGACAAACACTGATAGACGCCGTGGGCAAGGACGAAGACGGCAATACGTTCCGGCAAGTCGGTTTCAAGGACTATCTGCAAGCGCAAATCAAACCGGTCAAAGGCGCGCACATTGCGGTCATCGTGGCCCAGGGAGAGATTGGCGATGGCCGAGCGCCTGCAGGAAAAATTGGCGGCCTCTCAACTTCCGAGCTGATTCGCACTGCGACCGAGGATGAAGACGTCAAGGCCATCGTTTTGCGGGTCAACTCGCCGGGCGGCAGCGCCTTTGGTTCTGAATTGATTCGTGACCAGTTGCGCATGGCGCGTGACAAGGGCAAGCCGGTGGTCGTGTCCATGGGCGACGTGGCCGCCTCCGGCGGTTACTGGATTGCCATGTCGGCCGACCAGGTCTGGGCCGATGCGTCCACCATCACCGGCTCCATTGGCGTGTTTGCCATGCTGCCCACCGGCGAGGGTTTGATGCGCAAGCTGGGTGTGAACACGGGGGGCTACCGCACCACTTGGCTGGCCGGTGCCTACGATCCGCGCAAGGCACTGGACCCGCGCGTACAAGCTTTGGTGCAGTCAGGGGTCGAACATATTTATGCCGATTTCATTGGCAAAGCGGCGCAAGCGCGCAAGCTGGAGGTGGCCCAAGTGGACGCGCTGGCGCAGGGCCGCATTTGGACAGGCGCACAGGCGCAGGCGCATGGTTTAGTAGACCGAGTCGGCAACTTCAATGATGCGGTGGAGGCCGCCCGTCAGCTGGCTGGAAAGTCTGCTGGCGCTGACATGCCTCTGCCCATTCGTTACTGGGGGCCCAAAATTTCTAAAGTGCAACGCTGGGTTCAACAGTACCTGATGCAGGTGGCGAATCACGTTGGATGGGGTGTGGGGCAGTCCGAATACGCGTCATTCACGGGTTTGCCTGGCGGGTTGAGCGCAATGGTGGAGGAAGATTTCATCTGGCTCAAAGCGCTCTTGGATCAGGCGCAACCTTATGCGGCAGCTGCCCATTGCCTGTGTCAAATCACGCCTTGATCCGCCTTTTCGATCAAGGTGTTTGAGCTGGATGCCTGCGGCGGAACATGCCCCAGCCCTCCATGTGCAGCACCTGCTCGCCTTGTTGGTTGAACATTTCTGAGTGCGTGCGAACCAGGCCGACGTCGGCTCGTTTGGTCATTGGACGCGACTCGACGATGCGGTACTTCAGGTGCAGGGTATCGCCAGGGAATACCGGCTTCATCCATTTCACGTTTTCCAGGCCTGGCGAACCCAGGCTGGCCGCTTCGTGCAGAAAATTCGTCACCATCAGCCGCATGGCCATGGCGCAAGTGTGCCAACCACTGGCACACAGGCCGCCAAAAACGGAAGCCTTGGCAGCCTCCTCATCGAGGTGAAAAGGTTGCGGATCAAATTGGTGGGCAAAAGCCAAGATCTCTTCTTTTGTGGGTGTGATCTTGCCCAGGTCCCGTACTTGGCCTGGTTGCAGGTCTTCCCAATAGAACTTAATGTGGGCCATCAGCGCCCTCCTGACACATCAAGAAAGCTCATCGTCGTGTAGCTGGCTTCTTCTGACAAAAGCCAGACAATGGCCTGGGCCACCTCTTCAGCGCTGCCGCCGCGCTGGATCGGGACTTGGTGCGCCAGGTCGCGGACGCGGTTGGGCAGTCCGCCTGAGGCGTGGAGTTCTGTCTCAATGAGGCCCGGGCGCACAGCGTTGACCCTTATGCCTTCGGCGGCGACTTCTTTGGCCAAGCCCAGCGTCATGCTGTCAATGGCGCCTTTGGAGGCTGCGTAGTCCAGGTACTGACCCGGCGAGCCCAAGCGCGAGGCCGCGCTGGACATGTTCACGATACTGCCACCCGAGCCGCCATGTTTTGTGCTCATGCGCCTGACCGCCTCGCGTGCACACAGGAGTGAGCCGATCACGTTGATGTCGAACATGCGCTTCCAGCGCGCCACACTCATCTCATCGAGCCGAGCCGTCACGTCCACGATGCCGGCATTGTTCACCAAGCCGGTGAGTTGGCCCAGTTTGGCAGTGACTTTGTCGAACATCGCTAACACTTGGGCCTCATCTGCGACATCAGCTTGAATTGCCATCGCGGTGCCGCCTGCGGCGCGGATGCCACGTACCACCTCGTCAGCGGCCAGAGAATTGGCGGTGTAGTTGACGGCCACAGCCCATCCTTTTTGGGCGGCCAGACGGGCGGTGGCGGCGCCGATTCCCCGACTACCCCCTGTCACCAAAAGAACTTGACGCATAACCTGACTCCTGCAAAAAAGCAGCCAACAGAGTACAACTGCGGCTGGTGTCATTTCATGACATTACATTACAACAGTCAGGAGATTCCCATGAGTCGCACAGTGGACTATTATTTCGCCCCTCAAAGCCCTTGGGCTTACTTGGGCCACCAGCGCTTGGCCAATATGCTCAAGGCCACGGGCAGCGCTGTGCGCGTCATGCCGGTGGATTTGGGTGGCAAGGTGTTCCCGATTTCCGGTGGTTTGCCCCTAGGCCAGCGAGCGCCGCAGCGGCAAGCCTACCGATTGGTGGAGCTCAAGCGGTTCAGTGAATTTGTGAAGGTGCCTTTGGTGCTCAAGCCGAAATATTTTCCGGTGGGTGGTGACGATGCCTCACGCTTGATCATTGCTGTGGATCTGCACCATGGCCCCGAAGCAGCCATGGCCATCACGGGCGCTATTTTGTCGGCGGTGTGGGCGCAAGAGCGCAACATTGCCGATGAAAAAGTGTTGGCCACCTTGATTGAAGAGCAAGGTCTCAGTGCCAAGTGCTTGGAGCAGGCTTACAGTCAGGCCACGCAAGTGCGTTACGAGCAATACACGCAAGCGGCGATTGATGCGGGCGTGTTTGGCGCACCCAGCTATGTGATCGATGGCGAATTATTCTGGGGCCAGGATCGACTTGATTTTGTCGATCGCGCCTTGCACGCAAAAAACTGATTTTTCAATTAACTAAAGGAGTCAAACCATGGGAACTATTGTTCAATTGAGCGCCGCAGACGGCAAATCCATACCCGCCTATGTGGCACACCCTACGGGTGCTGTCAAAGGTGCTGTGGTGGTGATACAGGAAATTTTTGGGGTCAACTCGCACATCCGTAACGTGGTCGATGGCTATGCGCAATCGGGTTACCTGGCCATTGCACCTGCCGCTTTTGAGCGGGTGAAGTCGGGTGTGGAGTTGGGTTATGCCGAGGCCGACATGGGGCAAGGGTTTGGCCACAAGACAGCCGTAGAGGCCTTGCCTGCGCCGGGGGTGATGCAAGACATTCAGGCTGCAATCGATTACGCAGCCAAGTCCAGTGGCCACAAGGTGGGCATTGTCGGTTACTGCTGGGGTGGTTTACTGACTTGGCGCGCCGCGTGCATGCTCAAAGGTTTGTCGGCGGCTGCGCCTTATTACGGCGGTGGCATGACCACAGACGCCGAGATCGCACGGCAACCCCAAGTGCCGGTCATGGCGCATTTTTCGAACCAAGACAAATACATTCCCATGCCGTCGGTGGAAGCCTTTGGCAAGGCCCACCCGAAGGTTCAAGTCTTTGTCTACGATGCGCACCACGGCTTTAACTGTGACCAGCGCGGCGCTTGGGATGCGCCTTCAGCGGCTTTGGCGCAGGGACGTACCTTGGCGTTTTTTGCCCAGCATTTGGCTTAAAGCTGGGCCAAAAATCGCTTGCGCCAGAAAACAACACCCAAGGTGCAAGCGATCAGCAGCATGCCGCTGATCGTCCACCAAAATCCGGTGGATTGATGAAGGAGCGGGATGAATTCGAAGTTCATCCCGAACACAGCGGCAATCAAGTTCAGAGGCAAGAAAATGGCTGTGATCGCGGTGAGGGTGCGCATGATGTCATTGGTCCGGTTGCTCTGCGCATTGAAGTGCATTTGAACCGCGGTTTCGATGCTGTGCTCAAGGCGTTGGACGTGGTGTACCACGCGGTCAATGTGTTCCAGTACATCGCGACTGCGTATTTTCAGCAATTCGTGCGCACGCAAACCTTCGGGTGTGGCCGCCACGGGCCAGCTGTTCAGTGACTCTGTCCAGTCTTGCAGCGCGATGCGTTGGTCTTCGCAAATTTCATCCAACTGGTGCAAAGCCAGGCGGGCTTGCAGCAGGGTCGACCAATTGCTAAAGCGCGTGCGAGGGCTGAGCAATGCCGCTTGCCAGTGGTCCAGTTGACGGGTGAGTTCGCGTCGCAAGTCCAAATACCCGTCGACCATCTGGCTGACGATCCGCAGCATCATGTCGGCGGGATTGTCTGGAATGCCCCGCGCCCCTGTGGAGCGGGTGTCTGATGGGTCGTTTGACGTTGATGCGTTGGCACGGGTGGCCAGTAAACGGGTGGCATAGGTCTCGCGGACCGCGCAGTCTTCGGGATGGACGGTGAGCAACACGCGGTCAAAAATAGCAAACCCGACGGGGCTGGTGTCTATATGGCGTAAAACGGCGGGGCCACTTGTGCGATACCCAGCGGGTTTGTTGTCAGTCTGCAATGAAGTGTCTTCGTGCCGAGTAGACAATCGCCTGAAGACCAGCATGTCGTAATGCGATGTGAAATCGAACCGCGAAGGCAATTGGCTGCTGAGCAAATCTGAGTTGTGTAAATCAACCAAGCTGTGCCCGGTCAAATCCTGCAGACAGGCTTGCACTTGGGGCAAGTTAGTGTCAAAAAATTTTCGTGTGCAGGCCACCCACACAAAACCATTGTGTGGCAGGGCGGCGGGGAAATTCAAGGAGGCTTCAACCCGCGCATTCACCACGGTAAAGACCCGCAATGGGCTGTGACCGGCAGTTGTCTTGTTCACCGCAGGAATGGGGTCGGGTCAAGTCAAGTTTGGGCCGGAGCTCAATGCGCGGCTATCCAGCGCGCCGCATCTCGCGCAAAGTAGGTCAGTACGCCGTCTGCGCCTGCGCGTTTGAAGGCCAACAAGCTCTCCATCATCACCGCATCATGGTCAAGCCAGCCGTTTTGTGCCGCGGCTTTGAGCATGGCATATTCCCCTGAGACTTGGTATGCAAAAGTGGGCACACCAAATTCATCTTTCACGCGGCGCACGATGTCCAGATAAGGCATACCGGGTTTGACCATGACCATGTCTGCGCCTTCGGCGATATCGATGGCCACTTCGCGCAGGGCTTCGTTGCTGTTGCCGGGGTCCATCTGGTAGACCTTTTTGTTGCTCTTGCCCAAGTTGGCTGCAGAGCCCACGGCATCTCGGAACGGCCCGTAAAAAGCACTGGCGTACTTGGCGCTGTAGGCCATGATGCGCGTATGAATGTGGCCGTTGGCCTCCAGCGCTTGACGGATAGAACCAATCCGCCCGTCCATCATGTCGCTGGGTGCGACCATGTCCACGCCTGCTGCAGCTTGGGTCAGTGCTTGCTGCACCAGCACTTCGACCGTGGGCTCGTTCATGATGTAGCCCGTCTCGTCCAACAAGCCGTCCTGGCCGTGGCTGGTAAACGGGTCGAGCGCGACATCGGTCATGATGCCCAGCTCGGGGAAGCGATTTTTCAACTCTCGCACCACGGTGGGTACCAAACCATCCGGGTTTTTGGCTTCGCTCCCCGTCTCGTCCTTGAGTGAGGCGTTGATCACAGGAAACAAGGCCATCACCGGAATGCCCAACTTGACGCAGTCTTCAGCCACGGGCAAAAGCAGGTCCAGGCTTAAGCGCTCCACACCGGGCATGGAGGACACCGCTTCGCGTTTGTTATGACCTTCGAGGACAAAAACCGGGTAAATCAAATCGTTCGCCGTGACACCGTGTTCTCTCACCAAATTGCGAGTGAATTCGTCGCGACGCAAGCGGCGGGGGCGACCCATAGGAAAGGGAGCATGCAGTGTATTCATGGACAAAATTGTGCCTCAAAAGTTGATGTTCAACCTATTTTCAGCTTCGAGGGTTCGCGATCGAGTCACATAGGCGGTATCGATTTTGTCAAATTTGACGGCAAATAAATTGATTTTTAGCTTGAAATCATCTTTGATATTTGTTAAATTGCACTCGGGCGGTTTTTAACCGTTCCCCGCTTTTCCTCCCTGAGCGGGGCCTTGATGTGTGACAACAAAGAGGCTTGCAACCCTCGGCCCATGGTCGAGGGTTTTTTTTATGTTTGCGGGTACTGGGCGCCACCAAGGAGGGGGCTACACTGGCAACATGCTCTGGATCAAAGCTTTTCACATCGTCATGGTGGCCAGTTGGTTTGCCGGACTTTTCTATTTGCCGAGGATTTTTGTCAACTTGGCCATGGTGCCACCGGATTCTGTGGCCGAATGGGATCGTCTGCTTTTAATGGCGCGTAAATTACTTCGTTTCACGACCCTGCTGGCTGTGCCTGCTTTGGGGTTGGGCTTGGTGTTATGGTTGTATTACGGCATCGGTTTGGCCCCTGGCAATGCCTGGATGCATGCCAAATTGGGTTTGGTCGCCGTGGCCCTGGCTTACCACTGGCAATGCGCTGTGCTGCTGCGTCAGTTTGTGAACCATAAAAATACCCGCAGCCATGTTTGGTACCGTTGGTTCAATGAGGCGCCTGTGATCTTGATGGTGATCATTGTGGTGCTGGTGGTGGTTAAGCCCTTTTGAAGGCGGCGAATGCAAAAAACATCCGCTTGGCCATTGGCGTGGGTTTATGTCACGCTGATTGTTTATGCAAGCCTTTATCCTTTTGACGGTTGGCGAATTCAGGGGATAGCGCCGTGGGCCTTTTTGTGGGCACCCTGGCCGCAATATTGGACAATATTTGACGTCATTTCCAATGTATTGGGCTATGCCCCTTTGGGTTTCTTTTTTACTTTAGCCTTTCGCAGAACGCGGCCCACACTGCCGGCGTTGACCGTTGCGACGCTCATGGCGGCTGCGCTCTCATATGTGATGGAGTCACTGCAATTCTTTTTGCCCTTGCGTGTGCCGTCCAATGTGGACTGGCTGCTCAATGTGGCGGGTGCTTGGCTTGGCGGCGCGACAGCGGTCGTCTTGACTTGGGCCGGGGTTTTGGCGCGTTGGAGTCGTTTTCGGGCCAAATGGTTTATAGCGGATGCCCGCGGCGCCTTGGTGTTGTTGGCCTTATGGCCTGTGGGATTGTTGTTCCCTGCCCCTGTCGCATTTGGTTTAGGGCAAGTTTACGAGCGTCTTGAGGAGTCGGTTGCGGGTTGGCTGCAGGGTACGCCTTGGTTGGAGTGGCTGCCTTTGCGTGAGGTGGAATTGCAACCCATGCTTCAAGGCTCCGAAGTTTTATGTGTTCTTTTTGGACTGATGTTGCCCTGTTTGCTGGCCTACAGTGTGGTTCGGACCCTTCAGCAAAGGTGGAGCGCCATGCTGGTTTTCTTGACCTTAGGGCTTTTTGCCAGCGCGTTGTCAGCTGCGCTGACCTACGGTCCTGTGCATGCTTGGGACTGGACCAGCAGCGAGGTCCGTGCGGGTTTGGTGGCCGCGTTTTTTGCCACCAGCATGGCGGTATTCTTGAGTCGACGAACGTGCTTGGTGATCGCTTTGGTGTGTCTGGTTCTGCAATTGGCGTTATTGAACAATGCCGCCACGGATGCTTATTTTTCATTGACGTTGCAAACCTGGGAGCAAGGCCGATTCATCCGTTTTCATGGTTTGATTCAATGGATTGGTTGGCTCTGGCCCTACGTTGCATTGGCGTATTTGATGCAACGCTTGTCAACGTCCTCAGCTTCCGATCAATAAACATGGTCGTCTATCTAAAATGTACCCATGACCTCAAACTCCCCTCATTACTATCAGCGCCACATCTTTTTTTGCCTGAACGATCGCAAGAACGGTGAAAACGCTTGCATTCACCACAATGCCCAGTCGGGCTTTGACCATTGCAAATCGCGCATTAAAGAGCTTGGCTTGTCCGGTCCTGGGCAAGTGCGCGTCAACAAGGCCGGATGCCTTGACCGCTGCGCCGCGGGGCCTGTGGCGGTGGTCTACCCGGAAGGTGTTTGGTACACCTATGTGGACCAAGCCGATATCGATGAAATTGTCGACAGCCATTTGAAAGACGGGCAAGTGGTGGAGCGCTTGGTTGCACCGGCGCATTTGGGGCGCTGATGAATGCTTCCACCCAATTGCTGAGTCTGAAAGGCGAGAAGGGCGTGATCGAAGCTTTGCTGGACGTCCCTGTCGATATGCCTGCGGCGCAATTGCGAGGGACGGCAGTCATTGCCCACCCCCACCCTTTGTTTGGCGGCACCATGCAAAACAAGGTGGTGCAAACGCTGGCCCGGGCCTTTGTGCAATGTGGCTGGCAGGCGGTGCGGTTTAATTTTCGTGGCGTTGGCGGCAGTGACGGGGCCTACGATGAAGGCCGTGGCGAGCTGGCCGACATGTTGTCTGTCATCGAGCAAACCGCCCTTGCAGGCCAACCCTTGGCTTTGGCCGGGTTTTCTTTTGGTGCCTATGTGACCAGTCATGCACTTGCACGCACCTGGGGTACGCGGGCCATAGACAAAGTGGTTCTGGTGGGTGTCGCCACCGCCAGATTTGAGGTGGCAGCGGTTGCGCCTGATGCGCATGACGCGACTTTGGTCCTGCACGGCGAACAAGACGACACGGTCGCTCTTCAAAGTGTGATGGACTGGGCCCGGCCCCAATCTTTGCCGGTGACTGTGATCCCAGGAGTTGAGCACTTCTTTCATGGACAATTGCCCCTTTTGAAGTCCTTGGTGATCCGCCATTTGCGGGCTTGATACCTCCAGTTTGTAATTTTTTTGCGAAATTCCTGATGAAATATGTTGTGAAAACCTGGCTGCTGACCGCTTGGGTGTTTTTGTGTACGACTGCTTGGGGCCAAATGCCTCAGCCGCCCGAAGTAGCCGCTAGGGCCTATTTGCTGCTGGACATTACGGCCAATCAAATTTTGGCGGCCAAGGACATCGACATGGCCGTTGAGCCGGCTTCTTTGACCAAGTTGATGTCGGCCTACCTGGTTTTTGATGCACTTAAAACCCGAAAAATCGATTTGAAACAAACCTTCCCAGTCAGTGAGCGCGCATGGAAAATGCCCGGTTCTCGGATGTTTATCGACCCCAAAATGAAAGTGCCCGTAGAGGACTTGGTCAAAGGCATGATTGTGCAGTCCGGCAATGATGCGACCATGGCGCTGGCAGAGGGGGTTGGCGGCTCGGCAGAGCACTTTGTAGAGATGATGAACGCACAGGCCAAGATCCTGGGTTTGAAAAACACATCCTACAAGAACCCCGAAGGTCTCACAGAGCCCGGGCACACCACAACGGCCCGTGACTTGAGCATTTTGGCCTCGCGCTTGATGCACGACTTCCCGCAATATGTGGGCTATTACGCCCAGAAGAAGTACCGCTACGAGGGAACACCTGCGGCCAATGACAGCAACCGCAATCTGTTGTTGTTCCGTGATCCTACGGTCGATGGTCTGAAAACAGGCCATACCGATGCAGCAGGTTACTGCTTGGTGGCGACCGCCAAGCGCGACTTTCCCAATGTGGGCTCGCGTCGCTTGATGTCGATTGTGCTGGGCACGGCCAATGAAAACGCACGGTCAAACGAATCTCAAAAGCTGCTCAATTGGGGATACACCGCTTTTGAGGCGGTGAAATTGTTTGAAGCTGGCCAGCCGGTGGTGACGCCCGCCGTCTGGAAAGGCCAAAGCGCTGGGCTTAAGTTGGGGCAGCCCTATGCCATCGTGGTGGCTGTACCCGCAGGCAGCGCGTCGCAATTGAAAACACAAGTGGTGCGACCTGACCCCCTTGTTGCGCCTTTTGCCAAAGGGCAAGCTGTCGGGACACTGCGGGTTACCCGTGCCGATCAGCCGATGGTGGATGTGCCGCTCGTGGCTTTGGAGGCGGTAGAGCAAGCCGGTGTTATAGGACGCGCTTGGGATGCCTTGCGGCTCTGGATCAAGTAAATCGTCCCCATATTTGCCTGTCAGGAGTAACCGGTATATACTGGAAAGCTTTCCCGCATTTGGAGTGGGAAAGATTCTTTTGTCAAATCCTAACGTTTAGGGACGTTTTAAACAATGCCAACCATCAATCAATTGGTGCGTCAGGGGCGCGAGGTCGAAACGACCAAGTCAAAAAGCCCCGCGATGCAAAACTCTCCACAGCGTCGTGGTGTCTGCACCCGTGTGTACACCACAACGCCTAAAAAGCCTAACTCCGCTTTGCGTAAAGTTGCCAAAGTGCGCTTGACCAACGGTTTTGAGGTCATCTCCTACATCGGCGGTGAAGGCCACAACCTGCAAGAACACTCGGTGGTTCTGGTGCGCGGTGGTCGTGTCAAAGACTTGCCCGGTGTGCGTTACCACATCGTACGCGGTTCGCTCGATTTGCAAGGCGTGAAAGACCGCAAGCAGTCGCGCTCCAAGTACGGCGCTAAAAAGCCAAACGCCAAGTAAGCACTGTCGTTTTGAATTTTTCGGTGCTGTTTCCCGCGTGGCGCGGTGATACAGCGAAGTGACCCGAAGCCCGGAATTGTCCAGGTGGGTCGAGTAAGTGAGTGTTTTCAATAACGCTCGCGGTGTCTGAAAAGATACCAACTGAAGCAATATGAGGTGAAATATGCCACGTCGTCGTGAAGTCCCTAAACGTGAAATCCTGCCGGATCCCAAGTTCGGTAATGTCGAGCTCTCCAAGTTCATGAACGTGATCATGGAAGGCGGCAAAAAAGC